>CAZKTU010000075.1:0-4296 GCA_964555675.1 uncultured Oscillochloris sp. | reverse complement strand
TGAGACACTCGCCTCAGCGCACCTCGCGCCTGGCCTCGTCCAGGCCCACCTCGAGGCGCCACGCGGCGATCGACGAGCCCACCGCCGCGGCATAGACCGTCTCGAGGGCCGCGCCGACGATGCGCGGGCCGTGGGCCAGCTCGACCAGCCGTCGCCCCGCCCGCCCGATCCGCCCACGGTAGGGCGGGTCGTCGAACAGCTCGAGGATCGCCTGGGCGGCCGTCGCCGGCGTGAGGGCGACGGCAAGCTCTTGCCCGGGCGTCGCCCCTAGCTCGTGGGCCAGCCCCGAGGTGCCCACCACCGGCGCGCCTGTGGCCATGGCCTCGCGCGAGGCGTGGGCCGGCCCGCCGCCGGGCACGAGGGGCGCGAGGACCAGGGTGGTCCGGGCCAGGTGCCCCTCGGGGCTGCTGGACAGCCCTGTGAAGGTCACCCGGCCGTCGCTCGCCAGACGCCCCGCCGCGCCGAAGGGCGGCCTGCCGATGACCGTCAGGCGCGCCTCGGAGCGCTGGGCCCATACCAGAGCCATGGTCGCCTGAGCCAGGCCGAGGGCGGTCGTGGCCTCGGGCCGAGCGAGGCCGCGCAGGTCGAGGGCGACGGTCGCCTGCTCGCGCAGGGCCATCGGCGGCCCAAAGCGCTCGAGGTCGACCAGGCTCGGCACGACGTCGATAGCCTCCATGCCCGTCGCGAAGGAGCGAAAGGCCCCGGCCTCATCGGCCGAGGCCACCAGCACCCGAGCCCCGTGAGCCCTGACGGCCGCCTGGCAACGCCGCACGCTGCCGGCCTGAGCCGCCCTGGCCGCCCATACCATGAGCCCGCCCTCGTGGCCCTCTCGCTCGCGCCGCATCGCCCCGCACGAGGCGGCGTCGATCACGGTCGGCAGCGGCAGCGGCCCTGGGACGAGGTAAGCCGCGGGCCCATCGAGATGAGCCAGATCGAAGGGAGCGGAGGCCAGCGCGGCGTTGACGGCCATCTCCAGGCCGCCCCGCCGCCGCACCGGCGTCATGCGGGCGCAGTGTTCCGCGAGGTCGTCGAAGACCGTGCCCGCCCGGTCGACGAAGACCAGGGTGACCGCGTGGCCGAGGCGGGCGAGGGTGGTGATAAAACCGTGGGCCCGGGGATGCTCACGGGTGGGCGCCGAGGCGCAGATCATCAGTACGTTCATCGCCTGTTCTCCATCAGAGGCGATGGGGCGCGGGCGGTGGCCCGCGCCTGTGCCTGTAGCTGCTATAGAGACACCAGAGAGGGCTCCGGCGTCTCCTCGTCGGGCTGCGGCGCGCTCTGGGCGGCGATGCGGGCGTAGACGTTGTCGATGGCGGGGTAGACGGCGCGCCAGTCGTACCGTTCGCGGGCGTGCTCACGGGCCGCGGCTGCAATGCGCTCGCCCAGGTCGGGGTCGCTCAGCAGCAAGGCCACGGCGTCGGCGAAGGCGCTGGGGGTATCGGCCACCAGCAGATGCTCGCCGGGGATCAGGTCGAGGCCAGCGCAGGCCATCGTGGTGGCGACGACTGGGACGCCACGGGCCAGGGCCTCGAGCAACATCACGCGCATGCCGCCGCTGCTGCGCAGGGGCGCGATCAGGACGGCCGCCTGCTCGAGGTAGGGCTGCGGGTTGACGAAGCCGGTCACCTCGATCGTCGGGTTGGCGGCGGCGAGCGAACACAGCTCGGGCGCCGGCTGGTCGCCACAGATGTAGAAGCGGCTGTCGGGCACAGCTCGGCGCACCAGCGGGTAGACCTCGCGCGCGAACCAGCCGATGCCCTCGGCGTTGGGCGGCCAGCCGGGGGCGGCCAGGCTCAACACGGCCCGCGCCTCCGCGCTCCGGCGGACTGGCCCGAGGGAGTCAGTGTCGATCCCGATCGGGATGATCGTCAGATCGCGCGCCTCGCCCGCGGCCAGCAGGGCCGTGCGGTCCTCCTCGCTGACCGCCGTCACCGCCTCGAAGGTGGCGCAGATATGGCCCTCGTAGTCCTTCAGGCGGGCCGCCTCGATCCGGTCGGGCAGGCCAAAGGGCCAGCCCTGGGCCTCGGCCTGCTGGGCCACGATCGTCCACAGGGCGTTGTGGGCGTCGAGCAGCCGCGGCAGGGGCAGGGCCTCGGCGTAGGGGGCCATGGGCAACTGGTCGGCATGGACCAGGTCGAAGGGCGCGCCGGCCGCGGCCGCCTCGGAGACCAGGCGCCCGAGCAGGGCCGCCATGGTCGCGTTCGCATAGACGGCGATGGTGCGCGGCAGCGGGCCGAACAGGTCGCGCAGCCGCTGCCAGGACGAGCGCTCGCCGAGGACGATATGCACCTCGACACAGTACGGCGCGAGGGCCGCAACCTGCCCGGCGTCGGCGGGCCTGTGCCCGAGGCTCACCAGGGTCACCCGGTGTCTGGTGGCCAGATAGCGGATCAGCTGGTAGGTTTTGGCCCGCGGTCCGTTGTCGGGCGGGTACGGGATACCATTCGTAAGTAACAGGATGTTCATTGCGATCTTCTCGGATCTGAGCGTCGGAGTCGTCGTCCATTGACGCAGGGCCCCGGGCGGTCGTGGCCCGGGCGGGCGGCCAGCAAGCGGTCCGGCTACGAGGGCCGATAACAATCCCGCCCAGAGGGCGGGTGGCGTGCTGCTGCGAAGTTGGGTTGGAATGCGCCGGTTTCGTTCGGTTCACGTAGTGTACGCGGGCGCGATGAACAGCCTCTGGCTACGCACGCCTGTACGATTGCGGTCTTGTCATCGCCCAGCGTACGATATGCTACGATAGAGGTCCCGGGCCTGGGAGCAAGCAAGGCGTCCGCCGCAGCAAAAAGCACATATGTGCTATAATGGATGCGTCATCTCGGGACGAGCACTACGCGTAATCTGGAGTACGTACGATGGCCAAGATCGAGATACACGCCTGGTACCGCCAGTATCGCAAGCTGAAGGACCAGGCCGCCGACGCGATTCTGCTCTTCCGCTTCGGCGATTTCTACGAGACCTTCGACGATGACGCAAAGCTCATCGCCGAGCTACTCGACGTCACCCTCACCCGTAAAGACTACGCGGTCGACAAGAGTCGCCCCAAAGACGCCCAGAAGCTCTACGCGCCCATGGCCGGCATGCCCTACCACGCCGTCGAGCGCTACGTCAGCGACCTCGTCGGCCGCGGCTACCGCGTCGCCATCGCCGAGCAGCTCACCGAGACCGAGGCCACCCGCACCGATACGCGCCCGCGCTCGGTCTTCGCCGCGGGCCTCCAGCAGACCGCGCCCGGCGAGATCGAGCGCAAGATGGTCCACCGCGAGATCGTGCGCGTGATCACCCCCGGCACCGTGATCGACGGCTCGATGCTGGCCGCCACGGCCAACAACTACCTGGCCGCCGCCATCGTCGAGGGCGAGGCCGTGGGCCTGGCCTACGCCGACCTCAGCACCGGCGAGTTCGCCGCCGCCGAGTTCAGCGGCGAGCGTTGCGCCGCCCAGCTCCAGGGCGAGCTTGCGCGCCTCCAGGCCGCCGAGGTGCTCGTCCCCGACCTCGAGGAGTTGCGCCTACCTGCCCTGGCCCCCGCCCAGGCCCGCCTGACCCAGGACCTCGCCCCCATGACCAAGGGCGAACGCGAGATGCTGCTGCCCCACGAGCGCGTCGCCCGCCGCCTCGACCAGGCGAGCGAGGCCAGCTGGGCCCGCGGGCACGTCACCGCCTGGCCCGCCTGGCGCTGGGATTTGCGCGAGGCCCGCGAGATTCTGCAGCGCCAGCTCCGCGTGGCTTCGCTGGCCGCCTTCGGCCTCGAGGGCCGCCCCCTGGCCGCCCGCGCCGCCGGGGCCCTGCTGCAGTACGTCCACGAGACCCAGCGCCACCACGCCGCCCAGCTGAACAGTCTGCGCGTCTACACCACCGGCAGCTTCATGCTGCTCGACCCCCAGACCCGCCGCAACCTCGAGCTGCTCGAGCCCAACCGCCAGGGCGGCAAGACGGCCCTGGTCGGCGTGCTCGACCGCACCCGCACGCCCATGGGCGCCCGCCTGCTGCGCCGCTGGGTTGCCCAGCCCCTGCTCGAGCTCGCCCCCCTCCTCGCCCGCCAGGCGGCCGTCGCCAGCCTGGTCGAGGCCACCGTGCTGCGCGCCGAGCTGCGCGAGGCCCTCGCCCCCGTCGGCGACATGGAGCGCGCCCTCAACCGCATCGCCCAGGGCACCACCGTCGCCACCCCCCGCGACCTCGTGCAGCTGCGCGCCTCGCTGCGGGCCTTGCCGCTGGTCATCCAGGCCGCCGGCCAGAAGTTGGAGGGGCTGCTGCCGGCTGAGCTTGGCGATTCCGGGCGTCGCTCGCCTGAGGCTG
>CAZKTU010000074.1:23508-26122 GCA_964555675.1 uncultured Oscillochloris sp. | reverse complement strand
ACGCCGGCGGTCTCGGCGATGGCTTTGACAGAGGTGCGCTCGTAGCCCTGGGCGCTGAAAAGGGTCAGGGCCGCCTTGATGATGCGGGCCCTGGTCTCGTCGCGCAGGGCCTGGTTCTGCTCGTGGGTCCGCGGTGACATAGCATCTTCTTTTGATTGAACGTACATTCAATGTATAACACCTGAGGGCTCCCTTGTCAAGAGTCTGACGGGCCCTAGTGCATAAACAGCCGAGCTGTTCGGTCATGGGAGGGCCGGGGAGGCGACGCCCTCCCCGAAACCCCTCCCCGCAAGCCCAACCGGGCAGGTTGGAATTGCACTACGTCGCATCGATGATCGTCGCGCCCAGCACACGCACGAGGTCGGCCACACCGACGCCGAGCATGAGGCCGCGCTGGCCGGCATTCACATAGATGCGCTCGTACAGCTCGGCCGAGCGGTCGAGGTAGCTCTGCCACTTCTTGGGCGCCAGGGCCAGGGCGCCGATGCCGCCCACCTTGAGGCCGGTGAGCCGCTCGGTCTCGGCCCGCGCCATCAGCTCGAGGCGCTTCTGGCCGATCGCGGCGGCAGTCTTCTTCAGGTCGAGCTGCATGTCGGCGGGCAACATCACCAGCACCGGGCGCCCGTGGCTCGCCCCACTCAGCACCAGGGTCTTGTAGACCTGGCCGGGGGGCAGACCGATGCGCTGCGCAACCTCGCTCGCATCGGGCGGGTTATCGGGGTCATACTCGTAGCTATGGATCTCATACGCGACCTTATGGGTCTCCAGCAGCCGCTGCGAGTTCAGCTTGGCGCTCATCGTTCATCCTTCAGCCTTCAGCCTTCAGCCTTCTGGTATGATACCCGCGGCGATGGGGCCTGATCAACCAGCGGAGGCTGTATGCACGGCGGCGATCTGATCGCGAGCGTCCTGGAGGCCCAGGGCGTCGAGCTGCTCTTCACCCTGGTCGGCGGCCATATCTCGCCGATCCTGGTGGGCGCGAAGGCCAGGGGCATCAGGGTGATCGATACGCGCCACGAGGCTACGGCGGTCTTCGCGGCCGACGCGGTGGCCCGCCTGACGGGGCGGCCCGGGGTGGTAGCCGTCACCGCCGGCCCGGGCCTGACCAATACGATCACCGCGGTGAAAAACGCCCAGATCGCCCAGTCGCCCGTAATCCTGCTCGGCGGGGCCGCCGCAACTGTGTTGAAGGGCCGCGGCTCGCTCCAGGACATCGACCAGATGGCCCTATTGAGCCCGCACGTGAAGTGGGCGGCCACGGCCAGGCGCGTGGCCGACCTGGTGCCGCTGCTCGAGCGGGCCTTCGCCGAGGCCCAGAGCGGCGTGCCCGGCCCGGTCTTCCTCGAATGCCCGATCGACCTGCTCTACAGCGAGCGCGACGTGCGCCAGCTCTACGGGGCGGCGGGGCGCGGGCGCAGCCTGGCAGCCCGCACGACCAACCTTTACCTGCAAGGCCACCTGAGCTATCTCTTCGCCGGCGCCGGTCGCGCCAAGGCCGGCCCGCCAATCAGCCCGCCCGTGCCACGACCCGACAGCGCCGCCGTCGCCGAGGCGGCCGCGACCCTGGCCCAGGCCCGTCGCCCCGTGATGGTGATCGGGGCCCAGGCCCTGCTCGAGGCCGCCGCCGCCGCCGAACTGGCCGGCGCGGTCGAGCGCCTGGGCGTGCCGGTCTACCTCTCGGGCGGGGCCCGCGGGCTGCTGGGCGCCAGTCACCCGCTGCTGATGCGCCACGAGCGCCGCGCGGCCCTGCGCGAGGCCGACACGGTGATCCTGGCCGGCGTGCCCTGCGACTTCCGCCTCGACTATGGGCGCCACATCGCCCGCGGGGCCACCTATATCGCCGCCAACCGCAGCCCCGCCGACCTGAACCTGAACAAGCGCCCCACGATTGGGGCCCTGGCCGACCCCGGGCGCTTCCTGCGCGCCCTCGCCGCCGCTGCGCCCGACGCGGGGCGCTGGCCCGGCTGGCTCGCCGGCCTGCGCGAGCGCGACGCCGCTCGCGAGGTCGCCATTGCGCGCCAGGCCGAGGAGCGCACCGCCCACCTCAACCCCGTGCAGCTCTGCCGCGAGATCGAGGCGGCCCTGCCCCCCGAGGCGCTGCTGGTGGCCGACGGGGGCGATTTCGTCGCCACGGCCTCGTACATCGTCAGCCCGCGGGCGCCCCTGCGCTGGCTCGACCCGGGCCCCTTCGGCACGCTGGGGGTCGGCGCGGGTTTCGCCCTCGGCGCCAAACTGGCACGCCCCGAATGCGAGGTCTGGGCCCTCTTCGGCGACGGGGCCTTCGGCTACAGCCTGGCCGAGCTCGACACCTTCGTGCGCCACGGCGTGCCGATCGTGGCCGTGATCGGCAACGACGCCGCCTGGGGCCAGATCGCCCGCGACCAGGTCGGCATCCTCGGCGACGACGTGGCTACCACCCTGGCCCCCACCGCCTATCATCAGGTGGTCGAGGGCTTCGGCGCCGCCGGGCTGGCCCTCGACGACCCTGAGCTGGTTGGCGAGACCCTTGCGCAGGCCCGCGCCCTCGCCGCCGCCGGCCGGCCCGTGGTGATCAACGCCCGCCTCGGCAAGAGCGACTTCCGCAAGGGGTCGCTCTCGATGTAGTAGTCTGTCC
>CAZKTU010000074.1:22275-23408 GCA_964555675.1 uncultured Oscillochloris sp. | reverse complement strand
TACGCCGGGATGATCACCAGCTCGCGCGGGTAGCTGGTGAGGCTGCGGGCGCCGTCGGCTGTGATCACCATGTCGTCTTCGATGCGCACCCCGGCGACCCCGGGCAGATAGATGCCCGGCTCGACGGTGAAGGTCGTGCCGGGGGCCAGGGGCTCGTCGCTGCCCGCGACGATATTGGGCAGCTCGTGGCCCTCGAGGCCGAAGCCGTGGCCGGTGCGGTGCATGAAGTACTGGCCGTAGCCGCCCGCCTCGATCACGGCGCGAGCCGCATTGTCGATCTCAGTCCCCGAGGCCTCGGGGCGCGCCACCCGGCGACCCTCGGCGTTGGCCTGCAGCACCAGGTCATAGATGCGCCGCGCCTCTTCGGAGGGCTCGCCCAGGGCGAAGGTGCGGGTGATATCCGAGATATAGCCGCCGTAACGGGCCCCGCAGTCGATGATGATCAGGTCGCCCGCCTGGAAAGCCCGGTCGCTATTGCTGTGGTGCGGATTGGCCCCGTTCGGGCCCGAGGCGACGATATTCTCGAAGCTCTCGGCGTCGGCCCCCGCGGCGATAATCTCGTCGGCGCAGATGCGCGAGAGCTGACGCTCGGTCACGCCCACGCGAATCTGCTCGGCCGTGCGCTTGAGGGCCAGCTCGACGATGCGCACCGCCTGCTCGATCGCGGCGAGCTCCTGCTCGTCCTTGACCATGCGCAGCTCGGCCATCAGGGCGGTGGCGTCGGCGGTGCGCAGGCCGGGGATGGCCGCCTCGAGGGCCCGCAGCTCCATCACGCGCAGACTGGTGTACTCGACGGCCAGCTCGCGCCCGCCCAGCCCGGCGGGGAAGGCAGCGGCGACGGCCGCCTCCAGGGCGGCCTTCGGGCCCTCGGCGTCGGACCAGGGGAAGTAGCGGAAGGCGATCAGGCTGCCTGCCTCGCACTTCGACTGCTCGAGGGCGGGCACGACGAAGCATGGCGTGGTGCCGTCGGCCGGGATCAGCACCAGGGTCAGGCGCTTGCCCTTGTGGAAGCTCAGCCCGCTCAGGTAGCTCAGATTGGCGTCGGGCATCAGGGCCAGGCCGCCCAGCCCGGCCTCACGCAGGGCCGTCACCACGCGGTCGAGACGCTGCACACTCATACGTTGGGCTCCTTA
>CAZKTU010000074.1:0-22175 GCA_964555675.1 uncultured Oscillochloris sp. | reverse complement strand
GCAGGGCCGTCACCACGCGGTCGAGACGCTGCACACTCATACGTTGGGCTCCTTATTCAGATTAGTCGGGTGGCTTGGAGAGGCCAGGCCCCTCTAAGTCCCTAGTAGAGCTCTCCGGAGATGTCTGTCTGGTTGCGACCAAGGACCAAAGACCAAAGACCAACTGCTCAGCCGGAGCCCGGCCTTGGTCTTTGGTCGCTGGTCTTTGGTCAGAACTGGCAAAGGACTTCTCGCTGGCACAACTAGCCGCCACGGGCGGCGCGCTCCTGGGGCAGCAGGCTGGCGTAGATGAAGGCATTGGCCGGCGTGGGCACGCCCACCGCCGCGCCGAGGCGCACCACGGCGCCGCTCTGGGCCTCGAGCTCCGAGGGGCGGCCCTCCATCAGGTCGCGTTGCATCGAGGCGGTGCCGCCCGGGGGCACCTGGTCGAGAAAGCCAATTGTGGTCTCGCCCAGGCCCGGGGGGACGGCGACGCCGCGCGCGAGCGCCACCGCGGTCACCTCGGCGGCCACCTGGCGCGCCAGGGCCCGCGTCTCGGGGATGGCCCGCCAGACCCCGACGGGCGCCCTGGTGATCGCGCCCAGGCCGCTCCAGGTGCAGATGAGCACAAACTTCTCCCAGATCGCGACGTGAATGTCGGCGGGGATGTTCGCCCGCACCCCGGCCGCAGTGAAGGCGGCCAGCAGCGCTTCGGCGCGCGGGCTAGGCCGGTTGTCGAGCTCGCCGAAGGCCAGCGAGGGCTCGATCCCGCTGTGGCGGATCAGCCCTGGCCCCGCGATCTCGGCAATGATCCGGCACAGGCCGCCCAGGGTATGGGCGGGCCCCACGGCCGCGGCGACGATGTCCGCCGACTCGACCCCGTTGAGCAGAGGCACCACCGCCGTGTCGGGCCCTAGCAGCGGCCCGAGGGTGGCCGCCGCCGCCGGCAGCTGCCAGGCCTTAACCCCCACCAGGACCACGTCGACCGGGCCGACCTCGGCCGGGCTGTCGGTGGCCCCCGCCGGTCGCGCGGTGAAGCTGCCGGCGACACTCTCGACCCGCAGCCCATCGGCGCGGATCGCCGCGAGGTGGGCCCCGCGGGCGAGCATATAGACCGCGTGCCCCGCCTCAGACAGCCGCCCGCCGAAATAGCCGCCCACGCCGCCCACGCCCACCACTGCAATCCGCATCGCGGCCTCTCGTCATACACTCAGAAACACGCCTGGCTAGTGCGCCATTATAGCTGCACCGTCAGCGCGAGGTTCCCCAGCCGCAGCTCATCCCCGTTCGCCAGGGGCGTCGGCTGGCGAGGCGCGAGGCGCGCGCCGTTGCGGAAGGTGCCGTTGGTGCTGTCCAGATCCTCGACGAAGATCTGGCCGCCCTGCACAAAGAGCCGGGCGTGCCTGCGGCCCACCCCGCCCTCGACGGCCCCGTGGGGCGTCAGATCGAGATCGGGGAAGAAGTTGCTGACCGGGTCCGAGCGCCCGATCACGGCCTGGGTCACGGCGGGCAAAGGCAGGCCCGCGCCCGACGAGCGCACCAGCAGGCTGGCGGGCGCGAGGGCGGCCCTGGCCGGCGGGGCCGGAGGCGGTGGCGGCACGGGGCTGACCACAGGCGCGGGCTGCGCGGGCTGCGGCGGCGGGTAGCTCGGCTGGGCGGGCACCCCGCCGTAGGGCAGCGTGGGCGCGGCGACGGCGGGGGCCGGACGCATGCCGCCCAGGAGGGCCGCGCCGCAGTTGTCGCAGAAGGCCTCGCCGGGGATCACCGCCGTGCCGCACTGGGGGCAGAGGCTCGGGCCGGCGGAGGCCGGGCCGGCCGAGACCGGGCCGGCCACGGGGGCGGGCGGCGGGGCGGGCGTCACCGGGGTGGCCGGCACCACCGGGCGGCCCTGCACCGGCACCGCAATCAGCACGGCGCCGCACTGGTCGCAAAAGCGCGCCGTCGTAGGATTCTCGACGCCGCACTGAGGGCAGAAGGGCATAAGATCGCCGACCTTTCTTCTCCGGAGCGAGCGATAGCCTCAATTATACGACAGCGCACTGCCGTTTGATGCACCCCGCCCCGCCCTACTCGCCCGCCGAAGAAGCGCGGGTCGCGCCGCCGCGCAGGGCGCGCTCGACCCGCCCATAGGCCGCCTCGATCGCTTCCACCGCCGCGGCCCACTGCTCGGGCCGGCCCGTCGCGAGCTGCTGCTCCAGCTCGGCGCAAAGCTCGGCCAGCTCGTCGGCCGTGACAATGGCGCTGCTCGAGCGCAGCCTGTGGAGGGCCCGAGCCATGAGCGAGGGGTCTGCGCCCTCCAGGCCGGCGCGCAGACTCGCCAGGAGCTGCGGCCCATTGCCCAGATAGGCGCTCACGAGCTGCTCCAGAAGCTCAGGCGTCTGCTCGTACAGGCTGCTTCGCAGGCGCACCAGATCGATCGGGGACGCCTGCTCGGGCCCGTCCAGCCCGCGCAGCCGGCCCTCGACGCGGCTCAGCAGGTCGGCCAGGGCCGATTCGGTGAGGGGCTTGCCCAGGTAAGCGTCTATGCCCGCCGCCAGGAGCTCCCGTCGCTGCTCGGCGGTCGTGAAGGCCGAGAGGGCGACCAGGTAGGGGCGCGCCCCGGCGGGCCGCTCGGCGATCAGCCCCTCGGCCACCTCGCGCCCGCCCAGCCCGGGCAGCTGCAGGTCGAGCAGCGCGACCTGGAATCTGGCCGCCAGCAGGGCCTCGAGGGCCGCCGCACCGTCGGCGACCAGGGTCGCGTCGTGGCCCAGGCGGGCCAGAAGCCGCAGGATCACCAGCTGATGGACCTCGTCGTCCTCAGCGACCAGGAAACGCAGCGCCCGCCGTTCGTCCGGGGCCGCGGAGCTCGCGGCCGCCGGCCCGCCCCGCCCCGCCCCAAAGTGCTCAACCAGGGCGGCGTAGAGCTGGGTGAACTTCGGCGGCATGGTCAGCACCGCGAGAGGCTCGCCCTGCAGCGCCGCGCCGCCCAGCCCCAGCGGCAGCAACAGCAGCTGCGGGATGCCGTCGAGGCCCGTCAGGGCCGGCGAGGCCGACCCGGGGGCGAGGCAGGTGATCACAAGGTCGTACCCCTCGCCCTGCCCTTCGAGGGCCGTCGCGAGCTGCTCGGGCGCCGTCGTCTGTACCAGCATGCCCCAGGCCTGGGCCTGCTCGGCAAGGGCCTGACGGCTCGGCAGCGGCGGCCCGATCAGCAGCAGCCGCAGGCCGGCCAGGGTCTGGTCGCGACCGAGGGGCGCGGCCCCCTGCAGATCGGGGCGCGCCTCGACCCTGAGCGAGACGCGGAAGCTGGCCCCCTGACCCGGCCTGCTCGCGACGGCGAGCGAGCCGCCCATCAGCTCGCAGAGCTCTTTGCTGATGGCGAGCCCCAGCCCGCTCCCCCCGGCCTGCAGGGGCGCGGCCGAGCCGAGTTGACTGAACGGCAGGAACAGTCGCGGCTGCTCCTCGGGGGCGATCCCGATGCCCGTGTCGCGCACCGTCAGGTGCAGTTGCCACTGGCCCGCCCTCGGGCCCGCCGGCGCGCCGCCGACGCTCACCGTCACGCTACCGCGCTCGGTGAACTTGACCGCATTGCTGAGCAGGTTGACCAGGACCTGGCGGAGCCGGCCGTGGTCGCCGATCACCACGGGCGGCGTGCCAGGGGCGACCGTATATGAGAGGTCCAGCCCCCGAGCCTCGGCCTGTGTCGCGACGAGGTCGAGGGCCTCCTCGACACAGACCAGCAGGTCCACGGGCGCAGCCCGCAGCTCGAGCTTGCCCGCCTCGATCTTCACCAGCTCGAGAGCGTCGGCTGTGGCCGCCATCAGAATGGTAGCGCTACTCTGCAGCATGGCGACGAGACGCCGCTGCCACGGGTCCAGCTCGGTGCCGAGCAGCAGGTCGCTGAGGCCGACAATGCCCACAAGGGGCGTGCGCACCTCATGAGCGGCCTGGGCCAGGAAGGTCGAGCGAGCCTCGCCGGCGGCCGTCGCCTGTGCCACGGCGGCCCGTAGGTCGGCCACAGTCTGGGCATTGGCGAGGGCCTGGGCCGCGCGGCGCGCCAGCTCCTGGGCCAGCTCAAGGTCGGCGGGCCCGTAGCGCCGCCCCGGGGCCAGGGCGGCCAGGGTGATCGCCCCGAGGACGCCCTCGGCGGCGATCAGGGGCGCCGTGAGTGTCGCGGCCACCCCCAGGCGCGCGATCAACTCCTCGCGCCGGTCGCCCAGGGCCGCCCCCGCGGCGGGAACATGGGCCCCGTGGGACTCGAGGGCGGGCTGGCCGGCGCGAATCGCCAGGGGATAGCCGCAGGGCGCATCGGCCGGCGGCGGGTAGGCGTCGTCCAGCTCCTCGAAGAGCGCGCGCGCGGCGGGGTCGACGGCCGCCACGGCGACCCGCCGCGTAGCCCCGTCGCGGGTCAGCATATGGATCGCGCAGAGCTCCCCGAGAGCCGGCACGGCCAGGTCCGTGATCGTCGCGAGCGTGGTCTCGTACTCCAACGAGGCGGCCAGCCGCTCGCTGGCAGCGGCCAGGAAGGCCTGACGATCCGGGCCCTCAGGCTGTGGGGCCAGGCTCGCCGGCGGTCGCGTAGACCCCCAGCGCCGGGCCGCCCAGGCCATCGTCAGGCAGGCCGCCCCGAACAGGCACACCAGAATGAGGGACGGCAGGCTCAGCCAGCTCATGCGAATGCTACAGGCTCATATGCGTAGGTGAAACCCTGTACGATAATGTACCAGTTTTGCCTGTTAAGTTGTGGTAAAAACTAGCACCGCTAGTTGCCGCGAGCCGCCGGGGGCGCTATAATGCAGCTATCATCTCACTGCACCTGGCTGTTGCGCGGGCGCCCAAAGCTTCCTGCCGCGCACACCAGGCACCGCTGCGACAGGCTCGCCACTCCGTCGTGAAGCCGGAGTCTGAGCCCAGGCCTCGTTCGCAGACGCAGCGCCGCGTCACAACCCGCCACGCGTGCCGAACACAGGCTCGAGACAGCCCGCGAGCCTGGACCCTCGGTTGTCTGGAGGTGCGTGTGATGATGGCTTCGCCACAATCCGCCATTCGGATTCTGCTCGTCGATGACCACGAGGTCGTGCGCTGCGGCCTGCGCCTGCTGCTCGAGCGCCACGCCGGTCTACTGGTGGTGAGCGAGGCGGGCTCCAGGGCGATGGCCCTCGAGGCCGCCCGCCACGAGCAACCCGACGTGATCCTGCTCGACCTCGACCTAGGCGCAGAGAGCGGGCTCGAACTCATCCCGGGGCTGCGCGCCGTCGCCCACGCGGCCCGCATCATCGTGCTGACCGGCCTGCGCGAGGCTGAGCTGCATCGGCAGGCCGTCCACCTCGGCGCGGCCGGCCTGGTGCTCAAAGAGCACTCGCCGCAGCTGCTCGTGCAGGCGATCGAGCACGTCCACGCGGGCCGGGCCTGGCTCGACGCGAGCCTGGTGGCCAACGTGGTGACCGAGCTCGCGCGGGCCCGCGGCGGCGAGCTCGACCCCGAGGCCGCCAAGATCGCCAGCCTCACCGAGCGCGAGCTGCAGGTGATCGGCCTCATCTGCGAGGGTCTCCAGAACAAGCTGATCGCCGACCGCCTGTCGATCAGCGACACCACGGTGCGCCACCACCTGACCTCGATCTTCGCCAAGCTGGCCCTCGACAGCCGCCTCGAGCTGGTGATCTACGCCTACCGCCAGGGGCTGGCCGCTCTCCCCGCCAATCAGCCGATCTCGCGCTGAGCGCCGCCCGCCCCGGGGGCGAGCAGGCTGCCACGCACGCGCTGAAACTCGGCCTCGATCGCGGCCACATAGGCCCGCCACAAGCCGGGATCCTCGGCCGCGGCGGCCGCTTCGAGGCTGGCACAGAGCCGGCTGAGCCGGGCGGCCCCCACAATGGCGCTGCTCGACTTGAGCTTATGGGCCAGGCGGGCCAGCTCGGCGCCCCGGCACGTCGCGCCGGCCACGCCCATCGCAGCGACGATCCGGGCGGCGTCCTCCAGATAGAGCCGCGCCACCCGCTCGAAGGTCTGCCGGCCGTGGTTCTCCAGCCACTCGCGCGCCCAGTCCATGCCGGCGCTCTGGGGGAGCGGGGCCAGGGCGAGCGGGTCCAGCTCCGCGGGCCGCATCGACGGCGCCGCCAGGGCCCGGCCCAGGGCCTGGAGGCTGACTGGCTTGGTCAGGTAGTCCTCCATCCCGGCGGCGAGGCAGCGCTCGCGCTCGCCCACGGCCAGGCTGGCGGTCAGCGCAAGCAGGTACGGGCGGTCACGGGGGGGCCAGCGCCGGCAGATCGTCTCAGCCAGGGTGATGCCGTCGGTGTCGGGCAGATCCATGTCGAGCAGCGCAAAGGCGAAGGGGCCTTGCTCAAGGGCGATCATGGCTTGGGCCCCGCTGTCGGCCACCTCGAGCGGATGGCCGAGCAGGCGCACCAGATGGGCGATCTGCAGCTGGTTCGTCGGGTCATCCTCGACAAGCAGGACGCGCGGCGCCCGCGTGGCCGCCGAGGGCCCAGGCTGCTGCCCGAGCGACGCGTGCAGCGCGAGGGGCGGGCGGGGCTGCGCCCCCTGGGCGACGCCTGATGCCGGGTACACAAAGATGCCAGGGCGCCGCAGCCCGCAGGCGAGGGCGGCGAGAGGCAGCAGCAGTGCGATCGCAGAGAGCAGGAACACGGGAAGGGCGACGTGTCCAGTCATGTGGCGCTCGCTTTCACGGGTGTTTTCGTCACTGTAGCACGGGCAGAGACGCCCTTCAAGGGCTCGGCTATAGGCCCTTTGTGCTCGCCTCACCGGCACAAAGAGCCCATCAGGCGACCCCGCGGGTAGGCTAAAGCGCTACAGAAAAACAGGCGCTCTCGGCGATTTACTACCGGCGGCAGTATGACTAGGATAAGACATCCCCGCACCACACTCAGCTCGACGTCAGCGAAGGATCACGCCTCCATGACGAGCGAGGAACGCCAGGCCGTCCGCGACAACGACCCGCATCTCTCGCTGGAGCGTCGCGGCGCGCCGCGCCTCGCCGAGCCCTTCCCGGCCCTTGTGCGCGGCCGGCCGCGCAGCGGCCGCCCCTTCGAAGAGGAGCTCACCCTCGACAACCTGAGCGCCCATGGCATGCACCTGCGCCTGCGGCACATGGCCACGATCGGCGACCTGCTCTTCGTCATTGTCCGTTTCACCCTGGGCGCCACGCTGCAGACGCCGGGGCCGGGGGTAGCGATCCGCGGCATCGTGCTGCGCAGCAAGCGCCAGAAGGATGGCCACTACGCGGTCGCCCTCGTCTTCATCCGCCATCGGCTGCTCTTCGCGCCCGAGGAAACGCCCTGAAGGCTCGTAACCGAGCTACGGCCTTCCGCTGCCGGCGGCGGGGGCACAGAGCCTGGCCCTCCACGCCTCCCGCAAGACTGTAATCGACGGGAAGAATTATGCACGCACCTGGCTTCAGCCCCGCGGCCCTCTATCTGCCCCTGCTGACCGACGAGCAGCCGGAAGTGCGCCGGCAGGCCTGCGCGATCCTGCTGGGCACCTACGGCGAGCACGGGCTGACCATGCTGCGGCGCTGCCTCACGGCGTCCGACGACAGGCTGCGCCGCCAGGCCCGCCTGGCCCTCCAGCATATTGGCGAGCTGACCGACCTGCCCGTGCGCGCCCAGCCCTTTCAAGGGATCTACGTGGAGTGCCTGGGCCGCATGCGACTGTATGTGGACAGCCAGGAGGTCAAACTCGACAGCTGGGTGCGTAGCGTTAACGAGCGAGTCGGCTGGCAGAAGCTCCAGGGCGTGCTCGGCTACATGCTCCACTGCGGCAAGCGCGGGACGACCCGCGCCGCCCTCGAGACGGCCGTCTGGGGCAGCAGCAGGGCCCCCACCCGCGGGCGCACCCTGCAGGCCCTGCGCGAGCTGCTGGCGAGCCTGCGCGACGAGGCCTTCGCCGAGCAGGCCCTGAGCATCGCCGACAACCACTGCCTGCTGCGCCCCGACCTCTTCCAGACCGATGTCCAGGCCTTCGAGCACGCCTTCGCCCTCGCGGTACACACCAACGAGAGCAGGGGCCTGCAGGCCGCGGCGCCGCTCTACGCCCAGGCCCTACAGCTCTATGGCGGGCCCTACATGATCGATCTGCCCCAGGGCGCGCCCTGGGCCCAGCCGCGCCGCGACTTCCTGCGCGGCAGCTTCCTGCTCGCCGCCGAGTGCCTGGCCGAGCACAACTATGCATGCGCGCGTTATGACGAGTGCGCGAGCATCTGCAGCCAGATCTTCGACGGCGACGAGAGCGCCGACGAGGTTGTCGCCTGGCTCCTGCGGGCCTACAGCCAGCTTGGCCAGGGCGCGCTGCTCGAGCACACCTACCGCCGCTACTTGCAGGCCAATGCGGTCGACGAGCAGAGCCCCGAGGGGCAGCACGACGTCGTGGTCTGGACCTACCTGCAGCTGCGCCAGAAGGCCCACACGGTGGCCGCCGACTAACGCCTCGCGCCCTCCCTGCGAATCTCCCATGGCGCAGCTTCAGGTAGGCTGCACCGCCGACCCTACATCCCGCGCAAGGCCAGCACGACGCCGATCGTGCGAAAGATGATAATCGTATCGAGGAAGAACGAGCGGTTCTTGATATAGTACATATCGTACTTCAGCTTGATCAGGGCGTCCTCGACGCTGCTGCCGTAGCGGTAGCGCACCTGGGCCCAGCCGGTCAGGCCGGGCTTGGCGCTCAGCCGGGCCCTGTAGAAGGGGATCTGCTGCTCGAGCTGGTCGACGAACTGGGGGCGCTCGGGTCGCGGTCCGACGATGCTCATGTCGCCCCGCAGGATGTTGATGAACTGGGGCAGCTCGTCGATCCGCGTCCGCCGCATGAACTTGCCGACCCGGGTCACCCGTGGGTCGTTCTTCTCGGCCCATTTGACCTGGCCGACCTGCTCGGCATTCGTCACCATCGAGCGAAACTTGTACAGATAGAACGGCTTGCCGAACAGGCCGCAGCGCTCTTGCCGGTAGAAGATCGGGCCGCGGTTGTCGAGGTAGATGGCCAGGGCGATGAAGGGCAGCAGGAGCGCCAGGACGATCAGGCCGACCACGCCGACGACGATGTCCATCAGGCGCTTCACCAGCCTGTAGAGGGTCGGAAAGTGGCTGTTGGTCGCGTTGAGGAACCAGTTCGGCCCGAGGTACTCGGCCGGCACCTGGCCCAGGACCTCCTCGTAGACCCGTGACATCGGCTTGATCTCGACCCCGTGCTCGTGGCAGTGGGTCAGGGCCCGAAAGAGCTCGCCCTCGATCGCGCCGGGCTGGGCGACGATCACCTCGTCGACGGCGTGCTCCTTGATGATCGCGGGCAGGGCGCCGTGGTCGCCGAGGACCTTCAGGCCGGCGACATAGACCCCCTGCAGGCCCGGATCATCGTCGATAAAGCCCACATACTCGTACTCGCTCGTCGCGCTCTCGGTCTCGCGCGAGAGGGCGCGGCCGATCACCCCCGCCCCCACAATCACCGCGCGGCGGCGCAGCAGCGGGCTGCTGAAGAACTGCGCGTAGCCGATCCGCCAGACGATCAGCAGCGGCAACCCGATCAGCAAGATCAGGGCGGGCAGCAGGCGCGGCGGGTTGGTCAGGTCGTCCAGGCCGATACGGTCGGCGACCTGCCCGTCCCCCAGGAGGATGGGCCGGCCGAAGAGGAAGAAGATCACCAGGTAGCAGAGCCCGGCCAGGAATGCGGCGGCGACGAGGCGCCCGACCACCCTGACCCGATGGCCCGAAACCGAAAGCTCGTAGACGTTGACGACCACGAGCAGCAGCAGCCAGATCCCAAGCAGCACGAGTATCCAGAGCATAGGCCCCCCCTCCCAGCAAGCCTGCCCCCTCAGGGCCGCCGATAGACGCACTCGAGCGGGCCTGAAGGAGCAGCATCCTCCAGACCTCTTGCCGACCCCCCCGTCAGGCCGCGGCCACCGTCACGCGATCAGCGCGTTGAGCCAGAGGGCGACGCCAGTGGCGGCCATGATCATCGTGATGTCGCCCAGAAACAGCAGCAGCCGCCGCTCCGAGAAGGGCAGGTTGAGTTTGTAGCGCGCTACGGTCGACCGGGTCGCACGCTCGAGCGTTATGTTGCTCATCAGGACAGCCTCCTGCTTCATGTCTAGGGCTGCGATTCGCGTCTCTGCCCCGACTATAGCAGCGCCCCGGGCCCGCGCCGGCAGATGAAGATGAACAGCTATTCATACCGCGGCGAAGCCGTAGAGCTTGTGCAGCACCTGGCCGACGATCATGCGCTCGTCGAACTCGGCCTCGACCTTGCGCCGCGACGAGGCGCCGAAGCTGGCCCGCAGCGGCTCGTGGCTCAGCAGCAGGTCCAGGCCCCGCCCGAGGGCCGCGATGTCCTTGACCGGGATCAGAAAGCCGTTCCTGCCGTGCTCGACGACCTCGCGGCAGCCGACGCTGTCGGTCGTAATGATCGGCTTGCCCATGGCCATCGCCTCGAGCAGCGTCCGCGGGATGCCCTCGGGGTAGTAGGACGGCAGGGCCACCACGTCCGAGAGCGCCAGCAGCTCCCTGACCTCCTCGCGCCAGCCCAGCCAGCGAAAGTGCGGCGACTCGCGCCCCCTGAGGTACTCGGCGGGCACGGCGTCGGGCCCCTGCTCGGTCTTGCCGACGAAGAAGAACTGGGCGTCGCGCTTCGGCCCGAGCGTCTCGGCCGCCGCGATAAACTCCTCCACGCCCTTGCTCCAGTAGGCGCGCGAGAACATGGTCACCACCGGGCGCCCCGGCCGCAGCCCCAGCTCCGCCCGCAGCGCCGCCAGCCGGCCCGGGTCGAGGGCCTCAGGCGCGAACTCCTGGAGATTGACGCCGCTGCTGCGCACGAGGACGGCCTTCTCGCGGGCGATCATGCGCGCGGCGACAAAATAGTCCAGGTCGTCCTGGTTCAGGAACTGCACCCTGCTGGCGCAGCGAAAGGCGACGGCGAACAGGCCCATGACCAGCGTGCGCAGGGCCCGCCGCTTGAGCGTCGTGGCCTCGGCGAAGACTGCACCCCTGCCCCGCACGGCCCCGTAGACGTGCTCGACGCCGGCGAGCTTCGCCGCCAGAGTCCCGTAGATGTTGGGCTTGATCGTATTGGTATGGACGATGTCGAAGCGTGCACGGCTGAACACGCCGTAGAGCGCGCGGACAAGGGCCATGTCCTCGCGCGGGTTGATAAAGCGGTTGACCCTGAGAGGGATGTGCGCGACCTTGAGCCGCGCCCGCAGCCGCTCGATGTAGGCCCCGGGCGGGCAGATCACGGTGACGGCGCAGCCGCGCTCGACCAGCTCCTCGAGCAGCCCGCGGTGGTAGTTCCAGGCATCAAAGTCGAGCGGGACGAGCAGTGCTACCTTCATGGCCCCTCCTTCCGTAAGGGCGCTCCCATGTGTGCGCCCCCTAAACCGCCGGCGTCGCGGCCAGGGCCGCAGTCTTGATGCGCTTGATCACCCGCGCCGGCGCGCCGACGGCCAGGGAGTGCGACGGGATGTCCCTGGTGACGACCGAGCCTGCGCCGAGCACGACGTGCTCGCCCACGGTGACCCCGGCGAGGATGCGGCAGCCCGCGCCGATCCAGGTATCGTTGCCGATCGTCACGGGCGCCGCGACCAGGGGCAGGTCGCGCGTGGGCACGTCGCCGCGCGAGAAGTCGTGCTCGAAGGTCATGATCGAGGTCCCGTGGGCGATCGAGACGTCTGAGCCGATCGTGAGGCCGCCGATCGCGTCGATGTAGCAGAGCGGGTGGATCGAGACGTTGCTGCCGATGCGGGCCCGCCCGAGGTTCCGCAGGTAGCAGCCGTCGAAGACCGCCAGATTGTCGCCGCAGCTCAGCAGCAGCCGGCTGACGACGATGTAACGCAGCGCCACCCCCAGGCGCGTCGGGATGGGGCGCAGCAGCTCGAGCAGGAGCGCGGCGACCCCCCGCGGGAGCAAGCCCAGGGCCCGCCCGGCCCCGACGAGGATCGGCCTGCCGATCCTGAACCAGTCGCGACCCCGCATAAGCTCTCCCCTCCTATACACGCACGGGCTGGCCCATCAGCCAGGCCTCGGTCTTCCCCCGCACCTCGGCGTAGAAGCGCCGCCGCCGCTCGCGCAGGATCTCGTACTGGTACTCGCGCGCTCTGGCGAGGTTCCGCGCGGACGCGCCGGCCATGCGCTGCGGGTCGCCCGCCAGCTCGCGGATCCTGGCGGCCAACCCGGCCACATCCTCGGGCGCGACCAGGTCCTCGGGCGGCAGCAGCTCGGCGGTGCCGCCGGCGGTCGTGCCGATACAGGGCAGCCCGCGCGCCATGGCCTCGATCATGGCCCGCGGCAGCCCCTCGGCCCGCGAGGGCAGCACGAACAGGTCGCTCCGGTCGAGGTGCGCCTTGATCGTCTCGGCCGAGGCGATCTGCCCCGCGAAGTGCACCCGCCGGCCGAGGCCCAGCCTGGCCGCGCGCTGCTCCATCTCGCCGCGGTACTGGCCGTCGCCGATCATCAGCAGCTCGAGCTCCATGCCCCCGCGGACACACTCCGCGACGGCGTCGATCAGCGTGTCGGGGCCTTTGTGCAGCTGGGCCAGCGAGCCGACGAAGACGAGCCTGGTGGTCGTGCGCGCCGGGTCGGCCGGGCGCGGCGCGGCGGCGAAGTAGGCGGCCCGCAGGTCGATCGTCGAGGCGTGGGTGGTGAAGCCGCGACAGGGGTACTTGCGCTGGAGCGTCGTCTCGGTGACATAGAGAGCCGCCGTGGCCCGCGCGCACTCGCGCCGCAGCTGCTGCGCGAGCAGCCGGCGAAAGAGCGGGCGCAGCGGGTGGCGGTTCGCCCCCGGCGCCAGAGAGTCGTAGGGGTCGGCCACGACCTCGACGCCGTAGGGCTGGCCCGGCCGCAGCAGCGACCAGACCACCGAGCCGATCGGGTCGGGCAGGCGCAGGTGCACCGCCTCGACCTCCCTCAGGGTCTGGCCGATGATGCGGCGGATGCGCAGGTAGTGGCGGGCGAAGGCCTCGGGCCCGCGAAAATAGGGGAGCGGCACGGGCACGACCCCCGGGCCCGAGATGCGGTTCCAGCCCTCGGGCGGCGCCGCGGCCTCGCGCGCCCGCACACACAGGAAGATCTCGCCGTAGACGTCGAGGTAGCGCGTCCAGAGGCTGTAGCCCAGCGAGGCGTTGCCCGTCCAGAGTGAACCGTCAGGTACGATCACGAAATGGGACGCGAGTGGGATGAGCGCCCGCATAGTCGCCTCCACGAGCTAGATTGCCTCGCCCTCTGCGCCCTCGCCGCGGCCGAGGGGGGCGCCCCGCAGCGGCACGGGCGAGGCCGCAAGCTGATCCATGAACCCGACGAACTCGGTCGCCTGGCGCTGCAGCGAGAAGCTCTCGCGCACGCGCCACCGCCCGCTCGCCCCCAGCCGCTCGCGCAGCCCGGCGTCGCCCATGCGCAGCAGCGCCTGCGCCATAGCCTCGGCGTCGCCCCGCTCGACCAGCAGGCCGTCCTGCTCGTCGCGGACCAGCTCGGGCACCCCGCCCACCCGCGCGGCGACGACGGGCCGGGCCAGGGCCATGGCCTCCATCAGCGAGATCGGCAGGCCTTCGCCGCTCAGCGAAGGCAGGAGCACGACGTCGGCCACCCGCAGCACCGCGAGCATATCCTTGCGCCACCCCAGGAAGTGCACAGCCTCGCCCAGACCCAGCTCGGCCACCATGCGCTGCAGGCCCGCGAAGTAGTCCTGGGTGGCCCCGGGCAGCACATCGCCGCAGACCAGCAGCTCGGCCCGCCCCCCCAGCTCGCGCAGGCGCGCGAGGGCGCGGAGAGCCACCGTGTGGCCCTTCTCGGGGCTGATGCGCGCCGGGACGACGACCCTGAGCCGGCCGGGCGCGCTGACCGGCAGCGGCTCGGGCGGCCCCGCGGCCTGACTGAGCACCCGCTCGAAGTCGATGCCGTTATGGATGACGTGGAAAGTGCGGTGGGCGTAGGGCGTCGAGCGCAGGTAGCGCAGGCTGTCGTCGGAGACCCCGATGGCGGCGTTCGCGCGGCGCCAGGCCAGGGCGCAGTACGGCCGGATCGCCCGCAGCTCGTTGTGTACGAACATGGCCAGGGGCAGGCTCGGCGGGGCGGCCAGCCAGGCCGGGAAGAGGGCCTTCTGCGAGTTCACCCACATCGCCCGCGGCCGCAGCTCGCGCAGAACCGCGCGCAGCCTGAGCACCACCCGCAGCATATCAGGGGCGGCCAGCAGCAGGCGCCGGGCGCGCCGCAGGCCCCGCCCGCCCCCGATGGTCTTGCGCCCCGCCCAGGCGGGGAAGAGCACCTGCGTCGCGATGCCCGCCTGCCGCAGGTCGGCGAGGTAGTCGGGGCACGCGCCGAACGCGTCGACCACTACCACCTCGGTCGTCTTGCGCAGCTCGCGGGTGAGCATGACCGTGACCTTGTTGCTGCCGCCGTAGTGGGTCACGAAGTCGAAGAAGAGCAGTGGGCCCCTAGTGGGCGGGGCGAGGGTCGCCGGCGTCATGCAGTGCTCCTGGCCGATACAGCGGGCGGTCTCTCAACGAGATGAGCAGAACCACGATAATCACCGGCGACATGCGGAACAGGACGTTCGCGACCAGGTCGTCGAGGTCGCTGGTCAGGGCGAAGGTGAAGAGCAGCGTGAGGTACGGCGCGAGCAAGAGCCGGGTATCGTCGCGCGACCAGCTCTGCAGCCTCCGCCGATACAGGCCCATGAGAAACCCCCAGAGCGCGAAGGGCAGGGGCGCCAGGATCGGGCTGAAGTTCAAGAGGGCCTCGCCGAGCAGCCCGTAGACCCGCGACGAGTTCGCGCGATCGTCGCCGGGCCTGTAGACGCCCGGGCCGTACAGCAGCTCGGTGCCGGCGATGCGCTTCTCGGGGTCGGGCGGCTTGGCCGGCCAGATCCAGGTGGGGATGTAGTTGGCGAACGAGCCGAGATAGGTGCGGCCCTGCCTGAGCACGTAGTCTTGCTCGACCGTCAGCCTGTAGAGCTGGTAGCTCTGTGTGCTGGCCCGGCTCAGATCCTCGATGAAGAGCACCTGGCTGGTCAGGCCGGTCTCCTCCTCGAGCTCGCCGATGCTCTCGCCCTCGGCCAGCCGGTCGACCGAGTCGGAGCCGAGCACCGCGTAGTACTGGTAGAGATAGAGGAAGGCGAGGATGACAAGCAGGCCCACGAGCAGCTCCGAGCGCCTGAAGGGGCGCAAGGAGTAGTGGACAATCCCGGCCATCCAGAACACCATGGTCAGGGTCGAGCTCCTGCTGCCCGTCAGGCCGCTGAAGACGAACAGTACGGCGGTCAGGGCCGCCAGCATGGCCAGCACGGCGGCGAGGGAGGCCGGCCCGGCGCCCCGGCGCCGACGCCTGACGAGCAGGTAGATCAGGGCGATAACCGTGAAGGCGCCCCCCAGGGTCCTGAACGTACCCGCCCCCACCGCCCGCTCGAGCTTGTAGGTATGGGTCGCGACGATGCCGGCGACCCCGCCCATGATCACGAAGTAGTAGAGCTGGGCGAGCAGGCTGAGCAGGGCCGCCAGCAGGATCAGGCGCTCGCTGCTCCTCGGCCGCGCGATCCACACGACCGGCCTGCTGGGCGTGGGCGTGGCGTACCCGAGCCGCTGGAACAGCTGGTACAGGCACAGCCCCGCCAGGTTGAGCGTGGCCATCTGGCCCACCCAGGGCCGCCAGTCGGGCATATACTCGAAGCGCGGAATGGCCAGATTCCAGTGGACGAAGAGCAGCGGCGCCAGGAAGAAGAAGTACCAGCCGTAGGCCCCGACCAGCCCCTTGGGGTCGAAGATGTCGTAGCTGCCGCGCAGCCAGCGCACGAGGTCGTGGCCGATCAACAGGCCGCAGCCCAGGACCGGGACTACGAACCAGTGCCACAGCCGCTCGTTGCTGAGCAGGAAGGCGAGCAGGACGGCGCAGGTGGCGAGGTGGGCCAGCAACAGCGCCAGCCGGTCGCGCCGCGGCAGCAGCCAGCGCCGCCGGTTCAGCTCGAGCTCAGCGTGGAGTGGAAGCATGGCCCCCTCGAACGAGCCGATCCTCGGCAGACGTTGCGCCGGCGTAGATCGGCAGCAGCTTCCCCAGACTGCTCTCAATCGAGTAGCGGCTGCCGGCGACGATCTGCCAGGCGCGCGCGTGCTGCTCGCCCCGCCGGGTGCCGGACGCCGCGAGCACGGTATCAGCCCAGACCTCCGGCGGCTGCTCCAGCCCGAGAGGCCGCACCAGGGGCCCGACGAGGCGCGGCTCGGGCGGGATGGCCGCGCTGATCACGCAGGGCAGGCCCACGGCCTGGGCCTCCAGGAACGAGAGGGCCAGCCCCTCATAGTGGCTCGGAAAGAGGAAGACGTCCATCGCCTGCAGCGCCCGCTGCACGTCGGGGCGCGAGCCGGCGAAGACGATGCGCTCGCGCAGCCCCAGGTCGCGGGCCTGGGCCTCGATCGCGGGCCTGAGCTGACCGTCGCCCACCAGCAGGAAATGGGCCCTGGCCTCCCGCTCCACCAGCTTCGCGGCGACCTGTAAAAAGAAGGCGTGGTTCTTCTGCGCGTCGAAGCGCCCGACATGGCCGACCACCAGGGCCTCGGCCGGCAGATTGAGCTCGCGGCGCAGGGCCGCCACGTCGAGCGGCTCGCGGAAGGGCGCCCAGTCGAGGCCCAACTCGACCAGCTGACAGCGCCCGTCGTCCCGCCAGGCGGGCCCGAACAGATAGTCGGAGGCCATGGCCGAGACGCCGAGGCCATGGGTCATGTACCGGCGCATCCAGGCTCGGGCCACGACCCTGTAGAGGTAGCTTCTGGCGCGTCGCCGCTCGTTCGTGGGCGCGTTATGGCTGTGGGCGATCCGCACGGGCACGCCGGCCGCGGCGGCCAGCCTGAGGGTGACGCCGACGGCCGCGGAGCCGTGGGCGTGGACGACATCGTACGGGCCCTCGTGGCGCAGAACGCGCCACATGTCCCTCAGGTGGGCGATGGCCTTGCGCGGCGGGGCGCAGGGCAGGATCCGGGCGCCCAGCGCGCGCAGCTCGGCGTCATAGTCGCAGGGCTCGGTGGTATTCACCAGAAAGTCGAACTGGAAGCGCGCGCGGTCGATCGTCCGCAGCACGTGCATCAGCCAGGTCTCGATACCGCCGCGCTGCATCCGGCTCACTACGTGAAGCACGCGAACCTTCCTGGGCATCATCGGCTCCTGGTCTCAAGGGTCGCGGCTACTCCGCGACGGGCTCTGTGCGCAGCGTCCTGACCATAACGAAGCTCATCGCGGCCAGGGTGATCAGCTCGGAGATGAACATGGCCCACGCGGCGCCGAGGCCGGCCCAGCGCGGGATGAGCAGCCACGAGGCCACCAGCAGCGACAGCAGCCCGAGCCCGACGATCCAGACCTGCACCCCGTACTGGCGCGCGGCGGTCAGGCCATAGCCCAGAAACGAGCTCGCGTTCGAGATCACCCGCAGGCCCATGAGCCAGACGAACACGGGGGCGAACACGCGATACTCGGGGCGGAAGAAGAGCGCCAGGAACAGCTCGCCGAAGAGCAGGGCGAAGGCCAGGCCGGCCGCCCCGAAGGCCACTCCGACCGCGATCAGGCCGAGCAGCAGCCGCACATACTGGGCCCGGCTGGTCGTGAAAGCGAGCGCCAGCCTGCGACTGGCCGACTCGCCCAGCGACGAGATGAAGATGTCCATGATCACTTTGAGGCTCGCGACGGCCGCAAAGTAGCCCACCACCTCCGTGCCGCTCTGGGCGAGGAAATACCTCGGCACATTGGTGTTCAGGCTCAGAAAGATCGCCACGACGCCGAGGGGCAGGGCGGTTCTGAAGAGCCCGCCCACCCTGGCGAGGGAGAAGCCGGCCCGGTCGATATAGCTCACGCGGGCCGCGGCCAGGGCCCGCCGCGCCTGGGGCAGATCGTAGAGCAGCAGCGCCCCAAGGCGCGCCGCCAGCATCGTCGCGACCACCAGCAGCATGTTCCCGCTGAGCAGCGCCGCGGCCGCCGCCGCCCCGAGTGTGACCAGGCCCTGGATCACGCGCGACGAGGCGAAGAGGTCCATCCGCTCCTGCCGCTGGAGCACGCCCTGATGGGCGTCCTTCAGATTCAGGATGAACTGGTTCGCCCCGAGCAGCAGCACCATAGGCAGCAGCGCCGCGCTGTACAGATCGAGCGCGTACAGCGCCAGCAGGGCCACGAGGGCCGCCAGATCGCTCGCGAGCCTCAGAAACAAATAGTTCTCGAAGCCCACCTGTTCGCGCTCCGCGGCAATATAGACATAGCGCAGCTGCAGCGAGCTGGCGGTGAAGAGCGGCGTCGAGATGGCCAGGGCCAGAGCGTAGACGCCGAACTCGGCCGGCGAGAAGAACTTGGTCAGGACAATCAGCAGACCCCACTGGGTAGCCGTGTAAACGAGGTTGCCGGGGAAGACCCTGGCGATATTGAAGAGCAGGCCTCGCCTTGCGCCGGCCGCGTCGGGAGGGGCGTCGGTGAGCAGTTCCTTCGAGGCCATCGCGTTCTACGCTCCGCTCTCAATGCTGCTAACTTGAAGCTGCGTCACCGTGAACTACCCTGTTCCGTCCTACGGCCCGATGCGCACCTGGGCGAGCATGTTCCAGCGCAGCCGCGCGTCCCAGCTGTCGGGATCGATATAGATCGTGTAGAGCGTCTCGCCCCGCTCGTTCTCGCCCAGCGGGCTGATCCGGCTGACCTGGCCGGTGAGCTCGAGGTCGGGCAGGGCATCGAAGCTGATCATCGCCGGGGCGCCGGGCGCCACCTGCACGATATTCAGGTCGGTGAGCTCGGCGGCCTCGAGCTGCCAGGCGCTGTTGTCGGCCAGCAGCATGGCCGGCTGGTCCACGTCGGGGATCTCGCCGGGCGCGACGTTGATCTCGGCGACCACGCCGTCCATCGGGGCCAGCAGGGTGGCCTTCGCCAGCTCGCGCTCGGCCTGGCGCAGCTGGACCGCGGCCTGCTCGACTCCCGCCGCTGCCGCCGCCAGTTCCGCCGGGCGCGCCCCCTCCTCGAGCTGGGCCAGGCGAGCCTCGGCGGCCCTCACCCCGGCCGCGGCCTCGTCGATCGCGCCGACGCGGGCGCTGCCCTCGAGCCGGGCGAGCTGCGCCGCTGCCTCGGCCTCGACCGCCCGCGCTCGCTCCAACTCGGCCCCGTCAGGCCGGCCGAGCAGCTCGTCGAGGCGCGCCTGGGCGGCCGCGAGCTCGGCCTCGGCGTCGGCCAGGCCGCTGCGCTCGCCCTGCAGCGCCACCTCGTAGCTCAGGCGGGCGCGCTCAAGGGCCAGCTCGGCGCTGGCCACCGCGAGGCGCCGGCGCTCGAGCTCGCCCGCCAGGGCCTGCTTCGTCGCGTCGCTCGCGGCGTGCTGGTGGGCCCAGTACGAATCGCTGTAGAGCTGCTGGGCGACCCGCACCTGGTTGGCCGCCTCCTCCATCAGCCGGCGCTCCTGCTCCTTGGCCGCCGAGAGGCTAACCGCGAGCTCGGCGAGGCGGGCCCGAGCCTGGTCGCGCTCGCTCAGGGCCGCCTGACGATCGGCCGGCAGCGGCCCCGCCTCGAGCAGGGCCCGCATAGCCCGGGCCTCGCTCAGGCGGGCTCTGGCCGCGTCGAGCTCGGCGGGGACGACGCTGCCCTGGGCCTGGAGCAGACGGGCCCTGGCCGCGTCGACCTCGGCGCGGGCGTAGTCGAGCTCGGCCTGCCCGGGCCCCGCGGCCAGCCGGTCGTACTCGGCCTGGGCGCGGGCCATGGTCGCCCTCGCCGCATCGATCCTGAGCTGGAGGTCGCCGGCGTCCAGCCGGGCCAGGGGCGCGCCCTTCGTCACCAGGTCGCCCTCCGCGACCAGCACCTCGGCCACGCTGACCCCCCGCAGGCCGAAGTCGAGCCCTACGGAGAGCGCCGGCACCACCCGCGCGTCGACGAGGAGGCGCGGACGCGCCTGCTGGCCGACGCCCGAACCGCTCTGGCTCGGCGCGGCGGCCACCGGCGCGCGCGTGGGCGCCGCCGCGGGGGCGATCCCGCAGCCGGCGAGGCCGACCAGCAGCAGCCCAAGCAGAGCCGCCCTGAGCGCGCTGGATGACACGATGGCCTGTCTGAGCATAGCTTGCCCCCTCCACCACTGGCGGCGAAAACTGTTCGGCAAAGCCTGGCTCACTTCGAGCCGCCGACCTCGCGGGCCTGGCCGGGCAGTGGTCGACCCTCGAGGGTCGGCTCATCATCGGGCCTGTCGGGGCCGGCGACCCGCTGCGCGCCGGGCGCAAAGCCGCGGCCGCGTCCGGGGCGCGAGCCGCCGTGGTTGAGCACGGCCCCTAGCAGCTGAGTCTGCGAGGCCTGGAGGAGCTGGTAGGCCTGCTGCAGCGCCTCGGCCCTGGTCGCGTTGGCCTGCACGACCAGCAGGGCGGCGTCGCAGGCGCGCAGCAGCAGGCTCGCGTCGACCGTGTCGAGGCACTGGGGGCTGTCGAAGATCAGCAGATCCGCGTGAGCCGCGAGCTCGTCGGCCAGCAGGGTGATGCGCTGGGGCGCGAGCAGACTGGCCGGGTTGGCCGGCGCCGGGCCACTTGGCAGCAGGCTCAGGCGCTCCTCGCCCGTCGGCAGCAGATTGTCGGCGACGCGGCTATTGCCGAGCTGCTGCAGGGCTGTGCTCAGACCCCTGGAGTTCGGGCGCTTGAACAGCGCGTGCAGCGTGGGGCGCCGCAGGTTGGCGTCGATCAGGATCACGCGCAGGCCGGTCTGGGCCAGGGCCAGGGCCAGGTTGGCGGCCGTGACGCTCTTGCCCTCGCCGGGTCGGGCGCTGGTGATCACGAGCGAGCGCAGAGGGCGTTGGGCCGCCGCGAACTCGACGCGGGCCCGGATCATTCTGTAGGCCTCGGCGGGGGCGCTGTCCGGCCGATGTACCGTGACCAGCATCGCGGGGGGCGCGCCGCCCTTGAGCTTCGCGATCTCGGCCAGGACCGGTAACCCGGTGAGGGCGGCCAGATCGTGGGCGCTGCGCACCGCCGTATCGAGGTAGCCGATCAGGCAGACCCCGCCCAGGGCCAGCATCGCGCCGACGACGGCCCCGATCAGCCCGTTGCGCAGGGGGCCCGCACCCCGCGGACTGGCGGGCGGGACGGCGGGCTCGACCACACTCAGGCCCGAGCGGTCGGCGACATAGGGGTTGGCCAGCAGATCCTGCTCCTGGGCGATAAACGCCTCGACCACGACGTTCGCCAGGTCGGCCGCCAGCACCGGGTCGGCCGCCGTGGCGCTGAGCTTGAGGAGGGCCGTATCGCGCACCACGTCCACCTCAATCATATCGGCGACCAGCAGCGGGTCGAGGCCGAGCTGGGCGGCGACGGCCTCGAGCACCGGGCGCCTGGTCAGCAGCTCTTTGTAGGTGATCGCCAGCTGCTGGCGGGTGGCCAGCATCTGGCTGGTCACGCCATCGCGCGAGGGTCGGCCGGTGGTGACGAGCAGCGTGGTCGTCGCCTCGTACGCGGGCGCCTGGCGCAGGCTGGAGAGGTAGCCGGCGCTGCCGCCGGCGAGCGCCAGCAGGGCGATCAGCCAGCTCCAGCGCAACAGCAGACGGACAATGCGCGAAAGTTCCATGGCATAGCTCAACACTAGCGGCCAGACAAGCCTGGGCGATACGGCTGTCACCATCGCACTGGCCTGAACGGCGGGCGCGGGCTGCGCGACTTCAGGATGCGACTATAGCACCCGCCATGGGGCGCTCGTGAGATGGAAATGACGGCTTGTTCATCCAGAGGGCCGTCGGGATGGCCCCGTCGAGCGCGACAATCTACGAAAGTCAGGGGTGATCGGCGCATTTTTGAGACCAAGGTGTAGGTAACTTCACCCGTACTCGCTCCGTTTGAGTAGTGCAATCGACAAACACGCGGCACACGAGCCGCCGGCCCGACGCTCAACAGCACACACTAACAGCCAGACAAAGGAGCCCTCACCAATGAGCACCCAGAGCACCTCGACCAACAGCCCGAAGACGCCCCGCCGCATCCGCCGCCTGCTCGCCCGCATGAAGAATCGCCCGTTCGCCGCGGCCATCGGCGGCCTGCTCGCCGCCGTGCTGGTGGGCGCGCCCCTCTCGGTGGGCGCCGCCTCGATGGCCGAGCGGGCCGAGCGGGCCAGGGTCGAGCGCGTCGAGAACAGCCGCGCCGAGCGCGAGCGCGCCGAGGTTGAGATCGAGGTCGAGGCCGGCGACGACAACGGCAACGACGGCATCGAGACCGAGGCCGGCGACGACAACGGCAACGACGGCATCGAGACCGAGGCCGG
>CAZKTU010000073.1:0-26192 GCA_964555675.1 uncultured Oscillochloris sp. | reverse complement strand
CCCCCGCCGCGGGCAGCGGCAAACTTCGTAACTTGGTTACGAAGCCTACCCTACTTAGTCTCGCGGTAGGTGACGTGCTTGCGGACGATCGGGTCGTACTTGCGCAGCTCGATGCGGCTCGGGTCGTTGCGGCGATTCTTCATCGTCGTGTACGAGTGGCCGCTCTCGCTGCTCTTGAGCTTAATGATGATGCGATTGCCCTTTTTGGCTGCCATAACCTTTTTCCTCTCTGGCGCAGCAAAACGCGCCTGCTCGGCGCACTGGGGGCTATTCTACCATCACTCGCCGCCCCTGGCAAGGGCCGCCCGCCGCCGTGCTACAATGCCCGGCGTAGCGCCATAGACTAACTTGCTACCTGGCGATCCGCCAAGCTGTGGTAAAATATGGGTTATCCCGTGAGTGACTTGAGGAGCGCCCCGTGCTGATCGGCCTCTCCGCCCTCAGCTTCAGCTTTCGATGCGGCCTGGTGGGCCGCGGCACCCCCCGCGCCGTGCCCAACCCTATGGGGGTCGAAGCGATCATCGCCCTCGCCGTCCGCGCCGGGCTGCAGAGCATCGAGCTTCCCCTGAACCTCTTGCCCGACCTGGCCCCGCCGCGCCTCTCGGCCCTGCGCGAGCGCCTGACGGTCTGCGGGCTCACCCCTGTCGTCGACGTCGATACCCTCGACGAGGCTACCCTTGAGGCCGCCATCCCCGCCGCCGCCACCCTCGGCGCGCGTGTCCTGCGCGTCCTGGCCAGCCCGGTCCTCGAGGGCGCCCGCGTGGCCTTCACCCCCGACTGGGCGGCCTACCTCGACCAGGCGATCGCCACCCTGAAGGCCGCGCGCCCGCTGGCCGAGCGCCACGGCGTGACCATGGCCCTCGAGAATCACCAGGACCTCACCGCCGACGATCTGCTGCGCGTCGTCGCCGAGGTGGGCGGCCCGTCTATGGGCGTCACCTTCGACCCGGTCAACGCTCTGGTTGTGGCCGAAGATCCCTTTGCCGTGCTGCACCGCCTGGCCCCCCACGTGCGCAATGTCCACCTCTCGGACTATGTGGCCTACCCCAGCCACGAGGGCTGGCGCCTGGTGCGCTGCGCCCTCGGCGAGGGCGACCTCAACCTGCGCCGTCTGCTGGTGCTGCTCGCGGCCCTCGCCCCCGGCGCCCCCTGCCAGATCGAGCTGGTCAGCCATAGCGCCCGCCACGTCAGGCTGCTCACCGATGCATGGTGGGGCGGCTACCCCCCCCGCGACATCCGCGATGTCCTCCCCGTCCTGCGCGAGTTCGCCGCCCCCGCCCGCTCGCGCGACGATGACTGGCGTACCCCCTGGGAGCGCGGCGCCCCCGCCGAGCAGATCGCCCTCTACGAGGACCAGCAGTACGCGGCCAGCCTCAACTACCTGCGCTCGATCGGCGCTCTTTCCCGCCCCTGAGCCGAAATTAGGGACCCAATTCCTACCTCAACCCCCCTTTCATCTCTTTACAGAAAGTGCTAGAATAGCGGCGCGTACTAGTGCCACGATCCTTTCACACCTCATGTCTGTTTCGCCCGATTCTATAGCCGCCGCGCTGACTGCGGCGTAAGGAGTTCGTGATGGCTCCGCGCAGGCAACTCCTTCTCCTGCTGTCGGCGATCGCACTTGTGGCGGCCTCGTTTGCGATGACGCCGCGCCAGGCAGCCGCAGCAACTGTGACGTTCTTTGTCGACACGACGGTCGATAACGACGCCGCGGGGGGCTGTACGAACAGCCTCGACAACGACGATTGTAGTTTGCGCCAGGCCATCACCGCCGCTAACAATCACACTCCGGCCGCAGACACCAAGGTGATCAGCTTCCAGTACTTCACCGTCGGCGCAAGTGCCGCCACGGTCTTCACCCTCGACTCTGCCAAGCCCGAGTTGCCCCAGATCACGGCCAATAATGTCGAGGTGGTCGCCAATACCAACTTCGGCATTCCGCTGATCGAGATCAACGGCAACGGCAAGGCCGTCGGCCTACAGCTCGCCGGCGACGACGGCAAGGTCAGCGGCCTGAGCCTCTACGGCTTCACGAACAACGGCATCGAGCCGTTTTTTGGCTCTGCGATCTATATCACCGGCGACCGCAATGATATCGTCACCTCCTGGATCGGGATCGATTCCAGCGGGGCTACCCCGACCGGCGGCCAGAATTTTAGCGGCATCCGCATCGACGGCGGCGGCACCGGCAATGTGATCGGCGGCCCCGGCGGCGAGTCGGTCGCCAACTATATCAGCGGCAACAACCAGAATGGCGTGATCATCCGCAACTCGTCGGGCAACTTTGTTCAGAATAACTTCATCGGCCTGGCCCGACAGGCGCCCTCGACCACGATCGTGTCCCGCCCAAACACCTCGTACGGCATCCAGATCATCAGCGTCAGCGGGACGAGCGCCAACAATGTGATCGGCGGCGCCGAGATCGGCCTGGCCAATGTGATCAGCGCCAACGGGCAGGCCGGCATCCTGCTGCGCGACACCGGCACCACCAGCACGACGATCCAGGCCAACTATGTCGGTATCGATAAGCTGAACACCGACTTCGGCAACGCCGGCGACGGTATTCAGCTCGAGAACGGCACGAGCAACAACCTCATCGGCGGCGTCGCCCAGGCCCCCCTGGTGATCAGCGGCAACGGCGGCTACGGCATCCACCTGCGCACCAATGGCAGCACCCCCAACGGCAACAGGATCAATGCGGCCACCTATGTCGGCACCAGCACCGGCGGCAGCACGGCCATCCCCAATGCCCTCGGCGGCATCCTGGTCGCCAATGGGGTGACCAATACCCGCATCGAAGGTACGGGCAACGATCTGCGCATCGCCGGCAACGGCGGGCCGGGCATCAGTGTGTTGGGCGAGGCCAACAGCAGCACCCGCGTCGCCGGGGCCCTGATCGGCATCGTGCCCATCGCCGGCGCCGGCGCGCCCTCAGACGATCTGCCCAACAGCGGCGGCGGCGTGCTGATCGAGGACGCCCGCTCGGCCACCGTCACCACTAGCACGATCTCGGGCAATAGCCTCTTCGGCGTGCGGGTGAGCCGCGCTCTGACCACGACGATCCAGTCGAACTATATCGGCGCCGATCTGGCGCGCACCGGCACGCTGCCCAACCTCGGCGTTGGGGTCGAGCTGCTCGACGCGGGCAATACGACGGTCCTCTCGAACACGGTCGCCGGTCACCCGCAGGCGGGCGTGGTGCTGCGCGGCGCGACCGCGAGCAGTGTGATCAGCAATTCGATCACGGGCAATACCGCCGGCGGCCTGCTGCTCGAGACCGTCGGGGTCTCGACGACCACCCGCAGCACCCTGACCAGCAATACCATCTCGGGCAACGGCCAGTTTGGTCTGCGCCTCAGCGGCGCCCTGACCACCACGCTGCGCACGAACTTCGTCGGCCTTAGCACCGTGCGCACCGCCACCCTTCCCAACGGCGGCAATGGGGTCGAGATCTTCGACTCGCGCAATACGCTCGTGATCGACTCGTTCATCGCGGCCAACGCCGCGGCCGGCCTGGTCGTCAGCGGCACCAATACCTTCAGCACGACGATCAATAACTCGAATATCGGCATGATCCAGAGCGCCCCCGGCGGCGGCTTTACGGCCCCGGCCGCCAATGCCCTGCAGGCCCTGCGCATCACCGGTGGCGCCCAGAACACTGTCGTGAGCGGCGGCGTCTTCGGCGGCGCCGGCACGGCCGACAGCAGCCCCGCGGGCATTCTGATCGAGGCCTCGCCGGCCGTGACGATCACCGGCGCTACCATCGGCGGCGTGAAGGAGACCCTCGGCCAGACGGTCCCGACCCTGCCGCGGCCTTTCGGTCCGGGCATCTCGGTCACCGGTCCGATCACGAATGTGCAGATCCTCACCAATACCCTGCGCTTCAACCGTGGGGCGGGCATCCTCGTGGCCGGCGACTCGCGGCGTGTGCGCATGATCGACAATCGGCTCACCGAGAATGCCGCCGGCATCACCCTGGCCGGCACCAGCCGGCTGACGGTCGCCCAGCGCCCGCCCGCGGTCGATCCCGGCAGCCTCACTAACCCCAACCACGATATCGATCCGCCGCCGATCGACGTGACCACCTTCAGCGACCCGCTGCGGGTGCGCGTCACCGACCAGGGCATTATCAGCGGCTATGTGATCACCAGCACCAACCTCACCGAGCAGGGCCTCAGCCCCGTCTCGGCCTGCGTCACCTGTACCCTCCAGATCTTCCGCCCCAACGAGGGCGCGGCCGACGGCCAGGGCTGGACGACGGTGGGCACGCGCCTGGTCGGCGATACCTCGAGTGCGCCGGCAATTACCTTCGGGGTCGACGCCAGCGGCCGCTTCACTCGCCAGCTGGTCGGCGGCGTCGGCGCGCCCGGCTCGCAGTTGCTGCTTGTGGCCACCGACGGCTTCGGCAATAGCTCCGAGTACGCCGTCTTCCCGGTCAGCTCGGGCCTGAGCCTGACGAACCTGACCGGGAACCTCAGCGCGGCCCCCGGCGACATCGTCACCTACACCCTGCGCCTCTCCAACACCGGCTCGCTCGACGCCACCGGCCTCAGCCTGCGCACCACGGGCACCCTGGCCCGCTGGGGCATCGTGACCAGCCCGGTCACCAATACGATCTTCACCACGCCGACGCCCCTCGAGGCGGGCGGCGCCCGGCTGATCACCGTCACGCTCACCCTGCCCAGGGGCTCGGACGCCAATGTCAGGGCCGGCACCACCGACGTGACCACGGTTACGGTGGTCAAAGAGGGCAGCACCCTCTCGCAGTCGGTGCGCCTCGAGACCACCGTGCTGCCGCGGCCCGTCCTCGTGGTCACCCCGACCGTCAGCCTGGGCAAGGCCCGGCCGACCGAGACGGTGCCCCACACCCACGTCGTGCGCAACGACGGCAATGTCACGGTGACGGTCGACCTTACGGACACCACCCTCGACCCGGTCGGCCAGACCGGCCTGTGGGTGACCACCGTCAACACCCGCTCGTTCACGCTCACCCCGGGCGGCGAGACCCGCGTGCGCGTCGACGTGACCGTGCCCCAGGGCGCCCAGGTGACCGATCCCCAGGGCAACCCGGTCGAGGCGAAGACCTTCGTCACGGCCACCGTGCCCCTCTCGCCGACGGGCGGCTTCGGCCCGGTCACAACCACCTTCACCGATACGACCCAGGTCGACCTCGACCCCGACGCGGCGATCACCGACGGCGACCAGGAGCAGGACGGGGCCGCGGGCGAGGCGGTGGTCTTCACTCACTTCGTCCAGAACCTGAGCAACGCGCCGACGCGCTTCTGCTTCATCTGGTCGACCAACCTGGGCAGCACGGTGCGCTTCGAGTCGCGCACCGACGGCTTCGTGGTCGACGCCAACGGCTGTTTCAGCCTCGACACCCAGACCGTCGTCGGCGAAAACCGCTTCCAGCAGGCCCAGTTCGCCGCCGTCGTGACGGTCGACCGGCGCGCCCTGCCGGGCAACCGCGAGGTGGTCAACCTCTCGTTGCGCAACCAGACGACCAATGAGACGATCGGCTCGGCGACCGTCGTGGACTATATCAACGTCACCCGCGGCCTGAAGGCGCCCAGGATCTGGATGCCGTTCGTTCGCCGGTAAGGAGCCCCGGCCCGGGGGGAGGTAGCTGCTGTGGCGCGCATCATTCGTCGCTTTCGCCTGGCCGTGCTGGTGGCGCTGCTTCTCGCGGCGCTGCCCGCGGCCCGGCCCACCCAGGCCCAGAGTTTCGTGGTCAGCAATCTGACCGACGTCGACAATAACATCGCCGGCGCCTGTGGCGGCGACGGCTGCTCGCTACGCGAGGCGATTCGCCTGGCGAACGAGACGGCCGGCGCGAATACGATCACCTTCAGCGTCACGGGCGAGATTGCGCCCCAGTCCGAGCTGCCCCAGCTGACCGACGACGCTACGACGATTGATGCGGGCACGAGCCACGCCGTCGCGATCAACGGCTCGTCCGCCGGCGACGCCAACGGCCTGATCATCCGCTCGAGCAACAATGTCATCCGCGGCCTGGTGATCTACAACTTCGCCAACTCGCTGAACGACGACTCGGCGGGCATGGGCATCGTGATCAATGGGGCCGCCCTGGGCGCGCTCCCCGCCCGCGGCGACAACAACCGGCTCTACGGCAACTGGATCGGCATCAGCCCCGCCGGCAGCGCGGCCCTCTCGAACCGGCGCTACGGCGTCTTCATCAGCAACGGGGCCAGCAACAATATCATTGGCGCCGACAGCGCCGCCGACCGCAATGTGATCAGCGGCAACCGCGCCGGCGGCATCCGTCTCGTCAACACTACCACCCTGGGCGGCCTCGTCGACGGCAACAGCATCGTCGGCAACTACATCGGCACCGCCACGACCGGCGAGGCTCTGCCCGCCGGCCTCGACGCCGAGGGCGCCGACTCGGGCATTGGCGTCAGCAACGGCAGCCGCAACACTCTGATCAGCAACAATGTGATCGGCGGCTTCAACTCGAGCCGGGTCGGCGCGATCGCCGCCGGCATCAACCTGACCAGCCAGATCGCGGTGGCGACGAGCGACCAGATCCCCGCCGGCACCACGATCACCGGCAACTACATCGGGGTGAGCCGCGCCGGCGTGCGCCTGGCCAACCGCATCGGCGTGCGCGTCGGCGACGCGGGCGTCTACGGCCCGAACAGCACAACCATCGGCGGGGCTGACGCCGCCGCGCGCAATATCATCGCCGGCAACGGTTTCCGCGGGATCGAGATGGCCGACACCGGCTTCGCCTGGGGCGACGTGACCGTGGCCAACAACTACGTCGGCCTCGACGGCAGCGGGACGCGCCAGCCCAATGGCTGGAGCACCGAGGTCTCGGCGGGCGCCGGCATCTACATCGGGCGCATCGGCACCCTGGCTTCGGCCGGCAGGGTGACCGTCGGCCCCGGCAATGTGGTCAGCGCCAATGTCACCTATGGCCTCTGGGTGCGCACCGGCAACCAGGTGATCAAGGGCAACTTCTTCGGCACCAACCCCACCGGCACCAGCTCGACCCTCGCCACGACTGCCAACGGCTCGGCCAATATCTTCCTCGAGAACGGCAACGGCGTAACGGTCGGCGGTCCGACCCCGGCCGACCGCAACATCATCGCCTTCAGCGGCGGCGCGACCGGCGGCGTGGCCGGCGGCATTTTGATCAACCCCCTCGCCGCGGGCGCCACCAACTGTAGTGGCGCGGCCTGTGTCAGCGGCGGCCATACGATCGAGGGCAACTATATCGGCGTGGCCGTCGACGGCGTCAGCGCGCTCAATACGGCCTCGGACGTGAGCGGCCCCGAAGCCCGCAACAAAGAGGGCATTCGCCTGCGCACGACCGCCAACAATCTGATCCGCAACAATGTGATCGGCGGCCTCAATCAGGGCATCACCCTCGGCAGCTCGACTGCCGGCAGCGAGGTCACCGGCACGACGATCAGCGGCAATCGGATCGGCGCGCCCGCCAGCGGCGAGATCTTCTTCGCCAGCTACCCTCTGGCCAACCAGATCGTCGCCCCGCGCAACCTCGCCGAGGGCATCAGGCTCTTCCGCGGCTCGGGCAATACGATCAGCGCGAACCTGGTGGCCTACAATGCCGCCGAAGAGAATACCGCGACCGTCTACGGCGGCATCAGGATTGGCTCGGGCACTACCGCCGCCAGCAACAATGTGGTCGAGGACAACCGGGTGGTGCGCAACGGCGAGAGCGGCACCTACGGCATCGTGGTCGATACCTCGACCGGGGTGCGCCTCTCGCGCAATACGACCCAGTATAACGCCGGCGACCGCATCTTCAGCGCGGTCGACCGCGGTGGCATCTTCCTCTTCAACGGCGGCAACGGCAACCGCGCGGCGCCCACCGGCCTTGCCGTCTCCGCGGGCAACCTGACTGGCGCGAGCAGCTGTAACAACTGTACGGTCGAGGTCTTCACGACTAGCCAGTCCTCGGAGGCCGGCGAGGGCCCGGTCTACCTCACTGCGGGCACCACCAACGGCAGCGGCGCCTTCAGCGTCCCCCTGACGGTCTGCCAGCGCTACCTGACGGCGACCGTCACCGACGCCTCGGGCAACACCTCGCCCTTTAGCGCCCTGCTCGACAGCGGCAACCCTGGCCCCTGCCAGCCGCTCGTCTTCAGCCTCAGCGCGGCGGCCAATCCGAGCCGCAACGTCGCCCCCGGCGCCACCACCGTCTATACCCACACCATTAGCCACAGCGCCCCGGTCGCCCTGACCTACACCGTGGTCTTCACCTCGAGCCGCGACTGGGCCTCGGCCCCCGCCCTGGTGACCGTGCCGGCCAATGGCTCGGCCGACTTCGCGGTGAGCGTGCGCGTGCCCGAGGGCACCTTGGCCGGCTCGCCCGCCGACCTCACCGACGTGCAGGTCTTCGCCGGAGTCCAGGGCTCGAACGTGGTCCGCGATACCACCACGCCCCAGGTCGCCACGGTCAACCCGGCCCAGCCGGCGGTTTCCGGCCCGCTCACCGAGCAGCGTACCGGCGCGACCGTGACCTTCAACCACACCATCACCAACACCGGCGACCTCATAGGCACCTTCCTGGTCAGCACGCCCACCTTTGTGGGGAGCGTGCCGAGCGGCTGGAATATCGCCTCGGTGACCCCGCAGAGTGTGCAGATCGGGCCAGGCGCCACCAGCCCCCTCGCGATCGTGGTCAACACGCCCACGGGGGCCCCGCCGACTGTCCCCGTCACCCTGACCTTCCAGGTGAGTGTGCAGGGCGCCTCGCCGCCCGCCGTGGTGACCCAGAGCGACTTCATCGTCACCCCGGTCTCGCGCAGCTTCAGCTTCACGCCCAACGCCGCCGAGACGGCCTCGACCCCCGCCGGTTCGAGCCTCAGCTTCAGCTATACCCTGACCAACACCGGCAACGCCGCCGATAGCTTCAGCGTGGTCGCCGCCCCGCCCCTGCCCGTCGTCGCCCCGCCCCTCACCGCGGCGGTGACCAGCGCGCCCTCGCTGGCTAACCTGCCCGCCGGGGCGACCGCCGCCGTCACCGTGACCTACAGCGTCCCCTCGGGCACCCTCGAGGGCGCCTACACCTCGGTGATCACCGCCTCGGCCACGGGCGGCGCCAGCCCGCCTGCGCCCCAGACCCGTAATGTGACCGTCAACGTCACCGGCGGCGGGGCCCTGGCGATCGCCCCCGGCCTACCCTCCCTCGACCCGGTCAGCCCGGTCGCCGGCGGCACAGCGGTCACCTTCACCAATACCCTGACCAACACTGGCAATGCCGCCGCCCGCGTCGCCATCGGCCCGGTCACCGGCACGCCGGCCGGCTGGAGCAGCAGCGTCATCACCACAACCTGCCCGAGCGGCACGGACACCCTGGCCGCGGGCGCGACCTGCACCTTCGTCGTCGAGGCGATCGTGCCCGAGGGCGCGCCGGGTGGCCCGGTCGACCTGGGCATCTCGGCCACGGCCTTCAATAACCCGCCGACCGTGCCCGATGTGACTGCTACAGCCGTGAATACGGTCAACGTCGCGGTCGTGCGCAGCCTCGAGTTGGCGCCCGACGGGCTCGCCGCTACCGTCGGCCCGGGCCAGGTGGTGACCTTCACCCACACCCTGACCAACACCGGCAACGCCCCCGACAGCTTCGACCTCACGGCCCTCTCGAGCGACAGCGGCTGGACGGTGAGCGTCTCGCCGACCGTGGTGAGCGCCCTGCCCGTGAATACGCCCCGCACCGTCGTGGTGAGCGCCCAGCCCGGCCCCACCATCATCGGCGGCGCGAGCACCACGATCACCCTGACCGCGACGGGCCAGGGCGGCGGGCCGAGCAAGAGTGTCACCGACACCGCTACCCTCGACAGCATCGTCGGCGGCGACCTGTCGGCGGGCGGGCGGCGCAATGTCGACGCCGGCGGCACCGTCGCCCACGTCTTTACCGTGCTCAACACCGGCACCACGCCCGTCTCGTACACCGTCGATACCGCCGACAGCGCCGCTGGCTGGAGCTCGGCGGCAAGCGATGTGCCGACCCTGGTGGTGCAGCCCGGGCTGACCGCCACCCTGACCGTGAGTGTGACCGCGCCCCTCGCCGCCGCCCCGGGTGTCACCAACACCACCACGGTGCGACTATTCGTCGGCGACGGCTCGGGCGCGCCCCTGGACACCTCCACCGCGGTGACGGGGATCGGCCCGGCCTTCGGCGTGCTGCTCAGCCCCGAGAACGCCGCCGGCGACGGCCGCCCCAACACGACCGTCGTCCTGACCCACACCCTGACCAACCTGGGCTCCGAGCAGGGGAGCTTCCAGCTCTCGGCGGACAACAGCCTCGGCTGGCAGGTCGAGGTCTCGCCCGATCTGGTCAGCCTGGCGCCGGGGGCCAGCCTGCCGGTGCAGGTGCGCGTCTCGGTCAAGCCGAGCGCCGAGGCCGGCGCGCGTAACTTCATTGGCGTGCGGGCCGAACTGGTCGGTGACGAGACGGTCTTCGATACCTCGCTCGACACCGTCGACGTGCCCCTGGTGGTGGGCCTTACGCTCTCGTCATCGCAGGTGCGCGGGGTGCAGCCCGGGGTGACCACCAGCCTCGACAGCCTGACCGTCTTCAACAGCGGCAGCGCCTACGACTTCTTCAGCCTGGTGGTGACCGGCGAGGACGCCAACTGGGATGTGATCCTCGGCCAGAGTGTCGTCGGCGTGAACACCGGCGACCCGGCCAGGGTCTCGGTGAAGATCAGGGTCGGCGCGGGCGTCGACTCGGGCACGGTGAGGAACCTGAAGATCGAGGCCCGCTCGAGCAGCGACGGCACGGTACGCGCGAGCGTCGACCTGGTGCTTACGGCTCTGGGCGAGGCCGAGCCGCCGCTGCCGCCGGCCCGGCTGAAGACCTACTTGCCACAGATCCAGCGCTGAGGAGCGGAGATGGAGACGATCGTCGTCTTGCACGGCCCCAACCTGAACATGCTCGGCCGGCGCGAACCCGCGATCTACGGGAGCACGACCCTGGCCGAGATCGACGAGGCTCTGGCGGCGCGGGCGGCCGAGGCCGGCCTGCGCCTGATGAGCCTGCAGTCGAACCACGAGGGTGTGCTGGTCGACTTCCTGCAAGGGGAGGGTTGGACGGCGGCGGGGGTGATCATCAACCCGGGGGCGCTGACCCACTACGGGCTCTCGCTGCGCGACGCCCTGGCGGCCCTAAGCGCCCCGATCGTCGAGGTGCATCTCTCGAACGTCTACAAGCGCGAGCCCTTTCGGCACACCTCGGTGGTGGCGCCCGTAGTCACCGGGCAGATCGCCGGGCTCGGCTGGCGCGGCTACCTGCTCGCCCTCGAGTGGCACATCGCCAGGCTGCACGAAGCGGGCTGAGAGAGGCAGCCCGCGCGACGCGCCGAACTGCTGCCTCTCTCAGCCTGGCTGCTTCATCCCTCGTCTTCGGGCGGCAGCGAGGTGGCGATATCATAGACCAGGACCTGCACATCGAGGCCCTCGGAGGTGAGGAGCTGCATCGTGTAGTCCTGACTGGCCTCTTTGATCGCCGTCTCGGCCCCTGCGGGGGCGTATGCGCGAATGCTGGCCTCCTCCTCGGAGGCGCGGGTGATACGCAGGATGGCTTCGGGGCAGGCGGCGCTGACACGCCGGCTGATCTCGACGATGGCTTCCTCAAGGGTCATTGGTATATCCTCCAGGCTGCGGAGCGTCAGGCAGCGAACCGCACTACTATACTCGTTCGTGCCCTATTCGGCAACCTGCTGCGCGCCGTCCCTTCACGCCCGGCCGATAAACCGGCGGGCCGCGCAGGCGGCCTTCGCACCCCATTGCCGGGCCGTGTACGGCCCCGGCGGCGTGCAGCGAAAGCCTACTGAAAGGGCAGGCGCTCGCACACCGGCGGGCGCGGCGAACTCGTGCAGGTCTGAGTCAGGGCCGTAAACGCCCCCGCGCGTAGTTGATCATCGCCCGTGTTGCCGGACACGATCCAGAGGTTGTAGAGGGCCAGGGCCCGCTGGTCCGAGCCGGGGGCGGCGGCCTCGGCGGCGGCCAGATAGTAGCGGGCCGCGGCCTCCCAGTCGCCTGCCGCCGCGGCGCAGTCGCCCTGGATGGCCCAGGTCGAGTAGGCGTCGCCGCCCATGGCTCGCGCCTGCTCGGCGGCCGAGCAGCTCGAGGCCGAGCTCATCACCCCTGCCTCGACCTGCTTACGCGCGATGTAGCTCTCGAGCCACTTGTAGTGGGCCAGGGCCGGCTGCGCCACCAGAGCGAGGGCCAGCAGGGTCGCGATCGGCACGGCGGCCAGGCGCAGCGCCCGCCGGCCCGGCGCCGCGATCGCCGTCAGGGCCTCGGCCAGCACATAGACGCCCCACACGAAGGTCCCATAGTTGAGGGCCTCGACCGGGATCAGCCGCCCACGGAAGATCAGGTAGGCCGCCACCGCCAGGCCGCCCACCGCCGCCAGGAAGATCGGCCAGCGCTCGTTGAGCAGCAGGGTCCGCTGGAGCCTGAGGGGCCTGTGGGCCAGCCAGTAGGCCAGGGGGACGAGCATCAGGACCCCGCTGAGGGCCACCAACCAGATCGCGGCGGCCAGGGGGGGCGCGAAGAGCCCGCCCAGGTTGAGCCAGCCGTTGTTCGACGAGGTGACCGCCAGCAGCAGCACGCCCCCGATGACAGCGCTGAGCCCCGCCCCGCTCCGTAGCAGGCTGTAGCCCAGGTCGCTCCGCCTCGCGGTGTCGCCCGCGGCGGCCAGGTGGCGCCCAATGTCGGCCTGGAGCTCGGTATACCAGCCGGTGATCCCGTCGATCGCCAGGTCGCGGCCGGCCGCATCCTCCAGATAGGTGCGCGAGTAGAGGCTCAGGGGGCGCTCCCACAGGCAGCGGTCGAGGGTCAGCCAGCGCCGCACATTTGCCCACACCAGCTCGAGGGCGAGGTTGCCCTTGCTGTCGTAGCGGGCGATCGAGCCGGGGCCGGTGGTGATCACATCGGGCTGCTCGCGCTCGATGCGCGTGATCGGCAGCCAGTAGATCACCGCCATCGCGATGGCCGCGTAGACGGCCATGTAGATCGGGGTGAGGGTCGCCGCCACCCCGAGGACGCGCCATGGGTTGAAGAAGATCGCCTGACTGAGGATGCCCTCGTCGGTCTGGCTGAGGATGACCGTGGGCGCCACGATGGCCATCAGCAGCAAGGCCAGGGGCAGGGCGCTGACCGTCGCGATCTGCAGCAGGCCCTGGTAGCTGCGGATGAAGCGCCCCACGTAGCGCTTCTCGGGCTCGGCGGCCACCAGGGCCGAGATGCGCTCGCGGGTCGCCGCGTCGAGCTCGGGCTTGCGGCGCCAGACCCGCAGCTCGTGCAGGATGCGCTCGCGCGCGGCCGCGTAGCGCAGGACCCTGAAGCGGGCCAGGCCGCCCTCGTAGCCCCGCAGGGCGCCCTCGCTGTCGCCGGCCTGGGCGGCAGCGCGTCCCTGCAGGGTCAGCACCGAGGCCTCGCGCCTGACGTCGCCCAGCTCCTTGAAGACCGTCCGCGCCTCGGCGAGCAGGGCCCGGGCCTCGCCTGTGGCCCCGGCGGCCAGCAGGCACTCCGCGAGCGAGCGCTGGAGCCAGGCCCGTCTGTAGGGGTCGCGGGCCTCGGGGCGAGCCAGCAGGCCCTCGATCGCGGCGCGGGCCTCGTCGTGGTAGCCGTAGAGCAGCAGGATGTCGGCCAGGCGCTGCTCGGCCCGCAGGATGCCGGGCGCATCGTCGAGGCGCCTGAAGGCCTCGCGGGCGTCGCCGTACCAGGTGCGGGCCGTGTTATAGAGCCTGATCAGCAGCCAGTTCTGATAGCGGGCGCAGTGCTCGGGGCGCGGCAGCAGCCTGTTGCGGCCGCCGGTGATCAGGATGGCGATCTGGAAGGGCAGGCCGAGCAGCCAGATCCAGGCCGCGTAGAGGGCGGCCATCAGCGGGTTGGCGGGCCTGCCGGGGGCGTACCAGCTGCCTGTGCTGATGCCAAGGCCCTGGTAGGCCTCGCCCAGCAGCAGCATCGTCGCGGCCAGCGCAGGGCTATTATTCGCCCGCGCGAAGTAGGCCAGGCTCTGGCGGTAGAGCTCGGTGGCCCGGGCCCACTGGCCCGTCTCGCTGTAGACCTCGCCCAGGGTGCGGCTGACCTCGGCGGCCAGCTCGGGCTCGAGGTCGCCGCGCTCCCGCAGGGCGTCGAGCTGCACCGCCGCGTCTTCGAGGCGCAGGGCCGCCCGCAGGACGCGGGCCCGCAGATACTGCACCCAGCGCCGCTCGCGCGGGCCGAGGGGCGTCTCGCTGGCGGTCTGGATGAGCAGCTCGGCCTCGGCCAGGCGGTGGGCCTCTTCGAGGGCCTCGAACGAGCGGCGCAGCTGCTCGAGGCCGCGGTCCTTGTCGACATGCAGCAGGTGGTAGAGGGCCTCGCGGCGCAGCAGGTCGGTCTGAGTGGTCAGGGGGACCACGCTGAGCGAGTTGCTGTCCGGCATCAGCGGCATGGCGCGGCTCACCGAGCCGGGCGGCGTGGTGCGCGTGCTGAAGTAGCTGTAGAGGCGCCGGTGGATCGTGCGCGCCTCCTCGGGGCGCTCGGCCTGCCACTCGTCGCTCAGGGCCTTGCGCACTTCGTCGTGGTAGGCCAGCCGGCCGTCGCCCAGGTCGCGCACGAAGCTGTAGGCCCGCAGGCGCTCGAGCACCCGCTCGTTGCCCTCCTCGCTCTCGCGCAGCACCCGCAGCACGCTCACGTCGATCCAGCGCGGGATGGCGCAGCGCCGCAGCACCTCGGCCTGGCGCTCCGAGACGCCGCGCAGCATCTGGTCGATCGTGAGGGCCACCAGTTCGTCGCCGCCCTTGCTCTTGCTCGCCTGGGCCAGCCTACTGGCGATCGCGCTGACGGTCGCTGTGAGCTCCTGGTCCATCGTCCCCTATTTCGCCTACCCGCAGAATTGCTCTCTCATCATCATAGCACGCTCCACCCCCTCGCCCTACCGCAAGACGCTCAGCAGGCTCGAGAAGTCGTCGGTCCAGAGGCGCGCGCCGGCCACCCTGCGGGCCGGCTGCCAGCGCGGGTCGGCGGCCAGGGCGCCCAGGTCGGCGCTGGGGCGGGCCAGCAGCACCCAGACCGAGGGCGCCTTGCCCGCCTCCCACTCGGCCTGGGTCAGCACCTGGTCGTTGCGCACCAGGGCCGTCAGGCCCGCGTCGGCGGCCAGGTCGGCCAGTACGGGCTCGAGGTCGAGGTGCTGGTTGGAGATGTGGAAGGTCAGCACGCCGTCGGGCGCGAGCCGTTCGAGGTAGAGGCCCAGGGCCTCGCGCGTGATCAGGTGGATGGGGATGGCGTCGGAGGAATAGGCGTCGAGGATCAGCAGGTCGTACTGGCCTTCGGTCGTCGCGAGCGACAGGCGCGCGTCGCCCAGGACGATTGGCGCGTCGGGCAGGCAGTCGCGCAGGAAGGTGAAGAGCGCGGGATCGCGCGCGATGCGGGCCACGGCCGGGTCGATCTCGTAGAAGGTCCAGCTCTGGCCGGGCTGGGCGTAGCAGGCGATCGTCGCCACCCCTAGGCCCACAGCGCCCACGCGCAGCCCGGGCTGCCCCCCGCGCTCGGCGAAGATCTGGCCGAGGGGGCCGCTGCGTGTGTAGTAGGTCAGGGGCTCGTGCCTGCGCTCGGGCTCGAGGCTCTGGGCGCCGTGCTTGGTGTTGCCGTGGGCCAGCACGTGGGTCTGGCTGCCGCCGTCGAGGAAGACCCGGTGTACCCCGAAGAAAGTGCGCTCGGCGTAGAGCACCTGCTCGTTGCCGCGCGTATAGAGCGCGCTGGCGGCCAGGAGGGCGGCCAGGCCCAGCCCGAAGCGCAGGGGGCGGCGCGAGAAGCTGAAGCAGATCAGGGCCGGCAGGCCCAGCATGATGGCGATCCCCGCCGGGCCGCGCAGACTCAGCGCCTGCCCCGCCATGATCAGGGCCACCGTCAGCAGGCCCAGGCCGGCCGGCAGCAGCAGGTCCAGGCTGGCGGCTGAAGGCCGCCGGTTGCGGGCCGTGGCGCTGATGCCCAGGGCCGCGGGCGAGGCCGCGCTGGCTTCGGGCACCGCCGTCCGCTCTTCGTCCGACCCGGCCTTGTCGCGGGCGCGGGCGACGACGAGGCCGGCGGGAAGCAGGAAGCCGCAGAGGGCCAGGGTCAGAGGGTACTCGAGCACCGCGTTGAAGATCTGGGGCGCGAGCAAGGCGTTGGCCATGCCGCCCAGGGCCCCGCCGAGCGAGAGCAGCAGGTAGAACTCGGTCAGGCGGGCGGGGCCGGGCCTATCGGCGGCCAGCTCGCCGTGGCAGACCATGGCCGCCACGAAGAAGGTGATCAGGTGCAGGGGGATCAGCAACTCCAGCGGCTGGGTGGCCCCGGCCAGGATGGTGATCAGCAGCGGCAGCAGCACGATCGGCAGGGCCCGCACCATGATCCAGTGGGGCAGCGGCGGCCGGTTGGCGAAGACCAGGGTGAAGGTCAGCAGGTAGATCGCCAGGGGCCAGACCCAGAGTAGGGGGATGGCCGCGATGTCGGCGCTGATGTAGCTGGTGACGCTCAGCAGCAGGCTCGAGGGTGCCATCGCCAGCAGGATCCAGCGCAGGCGGCGACGCCAGGCGGGGGGCGGCTCGGGCGTCGCGGCGGGCGAACCGATGGTGGCGGCCTCCCTTGGCGCCCGCCAGAGCAGGGCGGCGCAGCCGGCGGTCAGGGCCAGCAGCAGCAGGTAGCCGCCCGACCAGAGCAGGCTCTGCTCGGCCAGGCGCAGCCGCGGCTCGACCAGGGCGGGGTAGCCCAGCAGGCCGAGCATGCTGCCCAGGTTGCTGGCGGCGTAGAGCGCATAGGGGTTGCCGGCCTTACTGCCGCCCGCGGCGAACCAGGCCTGGAGCAGCGGGCTGCTGGCCGAGACCACGAAGTAGGGCAGCCCGACCGCCACGAAGAGCAGGGCCAGCAGCCATGGCACAGGGCTGCTGTCCGTCGGCGGCGCCCAACCCCCGGGCACGGCGATGGGCAGGGCCAGCAGGGGCAGCAGCATCACGGCCACGTGGACGGCGGCCTGCCGGCGCGCGCCCAGCCGGCTGATCGTCAGGTGGGCATAGGCGTAGCCGGCCAGCAACATGGTCTGGTAGAAGACCATGGCCGTGTTCCACACCGCGGGCGACCCGCCGAGGAAGGGCAGGATCATGCGCGCGAACATCGGCTGGATCAGAAAGAGCAGGGCCGCGCTTACGAAGATAGTCACGGTATACACAGCGCGCATCGTTGGCCCTCCAAAGCATGATACATGTCTGCCCCCGGCTGTAGGGCAGCCCCACGTGTCAGCCCCCGGCTGGTGCCGCGGCGTCGTCGTCGGCGCTACCTGGAGCTGCGCCGCTGTCTGTATCCTAACCGCCTCGCCTTACCAGTCGTCGTCCGGCGCGTCGGCCGTGGCCGAGCGCTCGAGGTTGTCGCCGATAATGCCGAGCAGCTGCGGGTTCCCCTGGACCGCGTTGAAGAGCGTCTGGACCTCGGCGTCGGTGAGGCTGGTCAGGCGTCGATTCTGGCGCAGGTACTCGGCCACGTCCTCGACGGTGAAGAGCTCGAGGGGCAGCGGCCCGACCACTCTGGCCCACTCCGCATCAAAGGGCGGAAGGCGTCGCCCGGCCAGGACCACCACCACCCCGGGCAGGCGGCCCTCGCGGATGCGCAGCAGCAGCTCGCGCTGGATCCAGCGGTCGGCGGCGTTCGAGACCCAGCGCTCGCCCTCTTGCGAGGTGCGCTCGTAGCTGTCGAAGAGGAACAGGATCGTCTCGGCGGCCGCCAGGGCCTGGAGCGACTCGAAGAAGGCCTGGGTCACCCGGTCCTCGATCGCCTGGAGCAGCAGGGGGTTGTCGGTCTGGACGACGAAGAGGTTATCCTTGATGATGCTGCCGCCGGCCACATCGCCGAGGCGCACATCGCCGAGCTGGGCGTCGGCGAAGTTGGCGACCGGCCCCTGTTGCACGCCGCCCTGCTCGCCGAGCACCAGGCGCGGGGTCGTGGCCTCGTTGATCGCCGCCGTCAGCCGATTGAAGCGGTCTGCGCCGAGCTGGTCGCGGAAGCGACGCACCAGGGTCAGCACATCGTAGGCCTGGCCGTCGCTGAAGTCGATCAGGGCGTGGGCGCCGCCGCGGGCCTCGGCCTCTGCCGCGAAGCGGCGCAGCAGCCACGACTTGCCCATGCCGGGCCCGGCGGTCACGAGGATGATCCGGCGGCCGCTCGCCCCCTCGAGGCTCTTGCGGAAGCGCTCCAGTTGTTTCAGCCTGTCCACGAAGAGATCTTCGAGCGGGCGGGTGATCATCTGTATTAAATAATATTCTGTTCGCTGCGGGCGGCCCCGTTTGTGAAGCGGCTGACCCGCAGTTCATCGATATTGATCGTGTGGGCCCGGCCGTCGAGGATCTCTTCGGCGATCAGCAGGCCTGTGGCGGGGGCGTGCATGATCCCGTGGCCGCTGAAGCCGCTGGCGTCGACGTAGCCGGGCAGGTCGGGGTGGCGCCCGAGGATCGGGTTATGGTCGGGCGTGATCTCGTACAGGCCGGCCCAGCACTGGCTATCGGCGAGGCCCGCCGCCTCGAGGATGGGGAAGCGGTGCAGGCCCACCTCGAGCACATGGTCCAGCCACTCCCAGTCGACCGTCTGGTTGAAGCTGCTCGGCTCGTCGGGGTTCGACTTGCCCATCAGGATGCTCGCGCCCTCGTGGCGCATATAGAAGCCGCTGCCCACGTCGATGGTCAGGGGCATAGGGCCGGGGATCTGGGGGAAGGGCGTGGTCATGTAGATGTTGCGGCGGTAGGGCCGCACCGGGACGTCGAGGCCGGCGAAGGCGGCTACGGCGCCGGCCCAGGGCCCAGCGGCGTTGACCACCGTCTCGCAGGCGATCGGGCCCTGGCTCGTCTGCACCCCCGTGACCCGCCCGCCCCCAAGCGCAAAGCCGGTGACGGCGGTGGCCCGCTGCAGGCGCGCGCCGAGGCCCTGGGCCGCCCGCAGGTAGCCCATGGCGATGCCATAAGGGTCGCAATAGCCGTCGTCGGGGCCGAAGGTGGCGCCCACCAGATCGTCGGTGCGCATGCGCGGCACGAAGCGCGCCGCCTCCTCGGGGGTGAGCAGCTCGACGCGCACCCCTAGCTCGCGCTGGAGGGCCACGTTGCGCTGGTACTGCTCCCAGGTGGCCTCGTCGTTGACCAGGAAGAGATAGCCGACCTGGTGCAGTTCGGCGTGGCCCCCGACCTCGGCGTCGAAGCGGCGTAGCTGCTCGATGCTGTAGCGCGAGAGCAGGATGTTGGTGGCGCTCGAGAACTGGTGGCGCACCCCGGCCGCCGAGCGGGCCGTGCTGCCGCTGATCTCGGCCTCCTCCTTCTCGAGGAGTAAGATGTCTCGACAGCCGCGCATGGCCAGGTGATAGGCCACGCTCGCCCCGACCACGCCCGCGCCGACGATCACGACCTGCGCCTCAGTCGCCATGTCGTACCCCTACAAAAAGGCCTGTAGACCTATTATACACGCCTGAGCCGCTCACTTTGCCCAGACTAGCCTTTGCGCGGCTTGCCCTGCGGGCGCCGGGGCGCCGTCACTTCCGGCTGTTCCTGCGACTCTTCGCCAAAGGCGAGGTCCTGGGGCTCTTCGCCGGGCGCGAGCTCGGCAAAGCGGCCCGCTGCGGGCTCGGCGCGGCGCTCCCCCGCCCGCCCGCTCCCCTGCGCCTCGGCTCGCTCGCTCTCGGCGGCCGCGCGGCGCTCCTCGCGCCAGGCCAGGCGCTCGCGCACGAGACTCTCGAAGCCGCGCTCGCTCGGCTCGTAGTAGATGCGGCCTTCCAGGTTCGGCGGCAGGTGGGCCTGGTCGCTGCGGCCCTCGGGGAGGTCGTGGGCGTACTGGTAGCCCTTGCCGTAGCCCATGCCCTTCATCAGCTTCGTCGGCGCGTTGCGCAGGTGCAGCGGCACCGGGTCGTTACGGGTCTCGGCCACGTCTTTCATGGCCGCCCCATAGGCCCTGTAGACCGCGTTACTCTTTGGCGCTTGACATAAATATACAACCGCCTGAGCCAGGGCCAGCTCGCCCTCGGGCTGTCCAAGGAAGTGTACGGCCTGCTGGGCGGCCATGGTCTGGGGCAGGGCGCCTGGGTCTGCCAGGCCGATATCCTCGACGGCCATGCGCACCACGCGCCGGGCGATATACATGGCATCCTCGCCGCCGTCGAGCATCCGGCCGAGCCAGTAGAGCGCCCCGTCGGGGTCGCCGTCGCGCACGCTTTTGTGCAGGGCCGAGATCGCGTCGTAGTGCAGCTCGCCGTTCTTGTCGTAGCGGGTGGCCCGGCTCTGCAGGGCGTCGCGGATGTCGTCGAGGGTGATCAGGCGTTTGTCGCCCAGGCTCGGGGCCTTCGAGACGGCGGCGGCCTCGAGGGCGTTGAGGGCCGTGCGGGCGTCGCCATTGGCCATGTTCACCAGGTAGCCGCGCGCGTCGGCCGCCAGCATGACGTTGAGGGCGCCCAGGCCGCGCTCGCCGTCGGCGATAGCCCGGTCGACCAGGCGGCCGATCTCCTCGTCGCCCAGGGCCTGCAGGGTGAAGACCCGCGCCCGCGAGAGCAGGGCCCCGTTGACCTCGAACGAGGGGTTCTCAGTCGTGGCGCCAATCAGGATGATCGTGCCGTCCTCGACATAGGGCAACACCGCGTCCTGCTGGCCCTTATTGAAGCGGTGGATCTCGTCGATGAAGACCACCGTGCGCTGCTGGAACATGCCCAGGCGATCCTGGGCCTCCTGGACGACCCGCCGCAGGTCGGCCACGCCCGCGCTCACCGCGCTGAGCGGCTCGAAGTGGGCGTTGGTGGCCCCGGCGATAATCTGGGCCAGGGTGGTCTTGCCGCTGCCCGGCGGCCCCCACAGAATGATCGAGAAGAGCTGGTCTGAGGCGATCGCCCGGCGCAGCAGCCTGCCCTCGCCTACGATCTCCTCCTGGCCCAGGTATTCGTCCAGGGTGCGCGGCCGCATACGCGCCGCCAGAGGGGCCTGGCTCTGCAGGGCCTGGGCGCGCTGGGCGTCGAAGAGGGTCGGTCCACGTTTCGGGGGCATAGCTGGCCCTGGTACCAATTAGAAACCGTCAGGCCCGTATTGTAGCATGGTCCTCCCTCATGCCAGTACCAGCGCGGCGAATGGGTCATCAGGACGGGGGAGTAAGGGACTATTGAGACGCCATTCGCGATAGCGTATGCTTAGTTCAACAGAAGACGCAGCCCCAATGACCACGGTGAGCGGATAAACCTCGGAACTCTCTCCGCACTTATTCCTCATCACCCCCGTGAGTCCCCACTCTCCCCCTACGCTTGCCACCAGGCCTGCGGGGCAGCGAGCTTCTTGGAACCGACGAGCGCGGCGGCCCATTGGGCCGCCGCTTCGTTTTTGTGGCCCGTTCTCCCGGCCCGGCTCTTGCACTTCCGGTATAATGTGAGTAAGCATTGCAAAAGGTGGGCAAATGGCGACAGCCGGGGCCGAACCCCTCATTCGTCTCGACCGTGTCAGCAAGGCCTACACCGAGGGCGGCCAGACCCGCGTGGTACTCCACGAGCTGAGCATCGAGGTGAGTGGCGGCGAGCTCGTGGTTCTGGTGGGCAAGAGCGGCAGCGGCAAGAGCACCTTGCTCAACCTGCTGAGCGGCATCGACCAGCCCAGCGGCGGCGAGGTCTGGGTCGGCGGCCACTCGCTCGCCCGCCTGAGCGAGCGCGATCGAACCCTCTTTCGCCGGCGCAACGTAGGCTTTATCTTTCAGTTCTTCAACCTGGTGCCGACCCTGACCGTCCTCGAGAATGTGCTGCTGCCCCTCGAGCTGAATGGCCGCGCGGGGGCCGCGGGGCGCACGGTGGCGCAGGCGATGCTCGAGGCCGTCGGCCTCGGCGACCGGGGCGCGAGCTACCCCGACCGGCTGAGCGGCGGCGAGCAGCAGCGCGTGGCGATCGCCAGGGCCCTGGTTCACGACCCCGCCCTCATCCTGGCCGACGAGCCGACGGGCAACCTCGACGCCGAGACGGGGCGGCAGGTGCTCGACCTACTCGACCGGCTCACGCGGCAGGCCGGCAAGACCATGGTCATGGTCACCCACAGCCCCGAGGTGGTCGGCGTGGCCGATCGGGTGCTGCGCATGGTCGAGGGCCGTCTGGTCGAGGATGCGCCCTTGCTCGTTCGATAAGCCTTTTGTCACCGCCGGGGGTGCCGAACGACAGGGGTTCGTTATCAAGGGCAGGTAAGCTACAGCCAGATACCCGTGATACCTGCCGCCAATACGTTTAGCCCAGAATTCACAAGGAAGGTTTCCGCCATGAGCACGACGATCGATGTACGGCGCTTCAAGGCCCCCCGCTGGATCAGCACCGAGGCCGGCCAGTGGGCCTATGAGGCGAGCGAAGAGTGGCGCCGCGTCGCCGACCAGACCTTCGTGATCAGCGAGCGCCGCCAGCTCCTCGACGAGGCCGAGCTGCTGCTCAAGCGCACCGACGAGGCGCAGAGCGCTTAGTCTTTCACAACACTGATGGTAGTGAGTAGTTGATTCTGGGAGGGCCAAGCCCTCCCGAGCCCGCCAGAACTTTTGATTTGTGATGAGGGCGCAGCACACGCTGCGCCCTCTCGCTTTAGGCCCTTACTCGGCCCGCTTGACGCCGAGGATGATGCGGCTGCCGCGGGCCAGGAACTCGCCGTTGGTCAGGCCGCTCCCGCCCTCGACCAGGGCGCTCACCACCTCGCCGACTCTGTAGCTGTCGTAGTCGGCCAGGCGATCGCGCCCCTGCTCGTCGACGAAGATCAGCTCGAGGCCGGGGGTCTGGGCGATCAGGCGCTCGGCCTCCTCGCGCTGCAGGCCGATCACCTCGGGGAAGCGCACCACGTCGCCGCGGCTGACCACCAGGATCACTAGCTGGCCCTGAGGCACCAGCAGCTCGGCGCTGGGCGACTGGCGCATGACGAAGCCGGCATCAACGCTCTGGCTCGACTCCTCGACGATATCTACCTGGAAGCCCTGGGCCTGCAGGCGCTGGCGGGCCAGCTCGGCGGGCACGCGGGCGACGTCGGGCACCTCGACCAGCAGCGGGCCCAGGCTGACGGTATAGGTGACGGGCTGGCTGGGGTCGAGCAGGGTGCCCGGCGCGACGGACTGGCTGACCACCTGGCCAATGGCCACGAGCGGGTCGTTAGCCTCCTCGCGGACGGGCACCAGCTGGATCTGTTGCAGGGCGATCTCGGCGGCCTCGGCCGTGAGGCCGGCCAGGTCGGGCACCGGCACCCTCAGGGCCAGGGTCGCGGTGGGCTCGCCGGGCGCGAGAGTGGCTGTGGGGCGCCCCCCGATGGCGCCGCCCCCGCCCGAGCCCGCGAAGAGCGTCCCGAAGGCCCCGGTGACCAGCAGGTAGACCAGGCCGAGGGCCCCGGTCATCACGAGCAGGCCGACGAAGAAGACGCCGCAGCCCAGGCCGTCCTGGCGCGGGGCGCGGGTCGGGGCGCTGCGTGGCGGCGGGATCGGCACGCGGCCCGTCGCGCCCGTCCCGGCAGCGGCCCGGGGCTGTGGGGCCGGGGCGACCGGCGCGGCGGGGGGGCGGGGGATGGCCTGGTTGACCACGGTCTCCTGTTGGGCGACCTGGTCGTAGGCGGCGAGGAGCTGGGCGAACTCCTGGGCGCTGCGCGGGCGCTGGGCCGGATCTTTCGAGAGGGCCCGCAGCAGCAGCGCCTCGAGGCCGGGGGGGATGGCGGGGTTGAGCCGGCGCGGCGCGGGCGGGGGCTCGGCGACGTGCTTCATCGCCACAGCCACGGCGCTGTCGCCCGTGAAGGGCAGCTTGCCCGTCAGCATCTCGAAGAGCACCACGCCCAGGGCGTAGACGTCGGACTGGGCGGTGGCCGGGCGGCCCTGGGCCTGCTCGGGCGAGAGGTAGTCGACCGTGCCGAACGAGACCCCGGTCTCGGTCAGAGCGGTCGAGAGGTGGCTTTTGGCGACCCCGAAGTCGCTGACCCGGGCCTGGCCGTCGGGCGTGACGATCACATTCTGGGGCTTGACGTCGCGGTGGACCATGCCCGCCCTGTGGGCGGCCTGCAAACCGCGGGCGACCTGCTCGGCGAGATCGACGGCCCGCGCGATCGGCAGGGGCGCCTCGCGGTTGATGATCGTCTTGAGGTCGGTGCCTTCGACGAACTCCATCACGATGTAATGGATGTCGCCGTCCTGGCCAACGTCGTAGACGTCGACAATATTGGGGTGGGCGAGCATCGCGGCGGCCTGGGCCTCGTGGCGAAAGCGCTCGAGGAAGTCGGGCTCGCCGAGGAAGTGGCTATGGGGGATCTTGATCGCGACGCGGCGATTGAGGCGCAGGTCGCGGCCGACGTAGATGCGGGCCATGCCGCCTTCGCCTACCTTGCGCTCGAGCTCGTAGCGTCCGTCGAGGACTTTCTTCTGCATCGCGGGAAGCTATTCCATCACTACACGGGTCCCGCCGGTCGGCGTGTGGGCCGTTTCGCCGTCGAGGATGCCCTCAAGGAGGGCCAGGTTGACCACATCTTCATAGTTATATGCGAGGAGTGTGGCCAGGGCGGATCGGTCGTCAAAGGTTTCATAGCGATGCCAGAGGCGCGGGGCATCCCAGCCCGAGACGCCCTGAGTCTCGCGCCCGATGCCCAGGATCTGCTCGACGACCTTGAGGCCGCCGCGCAGACCGCGTTTGCGGCAGACATAGAGCAGGTCGCGATGGTCGTACTCGGCCTTCAGGTCGGCGAGGAGCCGCTTGCGAATGACCGGCAGGTCGAAACCGCTGCCGTTGAAGGTGATCAGGGTTGTGACGCCGTCGAGGCTTTCGTAGAGGCGCAGGTCGCTGACGCCCGCGCCGACCAGCTGGATCGTCCCGCGGTCGGGCCGGTAGATCCCGATCACGCTGATGCTGCCGCTGAAGGTTGTCTCGATGTCAAGGTAAGCGCGCATCAGCCCCCGGTCTCAGTTTGGCTCGGAAGCCCTCGCTGGTCATTATGGCACTACGCCGCGGGCGCGTCAATTTACGAGCGCCGGGCGCTCCTATGCTATAGTACGCCCGCCCCGCGCGAATAGTTCCGGAGATTGACGATGACAAGCGCCCGACCGCGACGAGTGGTGCTCGATACCGACCCCGGCATCGACGACGCCCTCGCCATCCTGCTGGCCCTGGCCTCGCCCGAGATCGAGCTCGCGGCCCTGTCGGTCGTCCACGGCAACTGCCCGCTTCCCGATGCCGTGACCAACGCCCTGGCTGTGCTGAACCTCGCCGGCGCGCCTGACCTGCCCGTGGCCGTCGGCTGTGACCGCCCGCTCTTGCGCCCGCTCTTCACGGCCCTCGAGACCCACGGCGGGCGCGGCCTGGGCTACGCCAGGCTGCCGCCCGGCCCCGCCGCCCCCGTGGCCGAGCACGCCGTCGACCTGCTCATCCGCGAGCTGATGGCCGCCCCCGGCGAGGTGAGCCTGGTGGCGGTCGGGCCCCTGACCAATGTGGCCCTGGCCCTGCGTAAAGAGCCGCGCCTGGTCGAGGCTGTGGGCGAGTGCATCATTATGGGCGGCGCGCTACGGGCCGACGGCAATACCACGCCCCTGGGCGAGTTCAATATCTACGCTGACCCGCACGCGGCCCAGATCGTCTTCGCGAGCGGCATGCCGATCACGCTCATGCCCTGGGATATCACCAAAGAGGTGCGCCTGGCCAAGGCCGAGGTCGACCGGCTGCTGCTTCGCGGCGGCCCCATCCCGGCCTTCATCGCCGAGGCGACCCGCTTCTATATCGAGTTCCACATGCAGCACTTCGGCTGGGCGGGCTGCTCGATCAACGACCCGGCCGCCCTGGCCCTGGTCTGGTGGCCCGAGCTGGCCGAGACGCGCCCGCTCTATGTCGCGGTCGAGACCGCCAGCGAGCTGACCATGGGCAAGACGGTCGGCGACTTCCTCGGCGTGACCGGCCATGCCCCGAATGTGCGCCTGGTCGAGCGCTTCGACGGCGAGGAGTTCGTGCGTCGCTTCGTGGGGCGGATGGAAGACCTGATCGCGCGGGTGGGCTAGTATTTTAACGAGGGTTCCATTTTTTACCACGAAGCCCACGAAGCGCGCGAAGGGTTTGAGCACGTTTGACGCCTGTGTTGTACGCCTGCGCCCAGCGAGAGGCTCGCAAGGGCTCGCCCCAGCACAGCTGCTCTCGTATCTTCGTGATCTTCGTGCCCTTCGTGGTAAACCTAGAGCGATTGAGGCCGAGCAGTACTAGT
>CAZKTU010000072.1:18215-26583 GCA_964555675.1 uncultured Oscillochloris sp. | reverse complement strand
GACGAGGCCTTCTTCACGATCCTGCGCACCTTCTACGAGGAGTATCGAGACCGGCCGGTGGTCACCGAGGATTTTATCGCCACCGCCGAGCGCATCGCCGGCCGCGACCTGAGCGCCGTGTGGGACACCTGGCTCTACAGCAAGTCGATCCCGGCAGAATTCCCGCTCCTGAAGGAAGCATACAAGTACTAGTGGCTAAACAGGATCTTCGTCCGTAAGCTGGGAGGGACAGGCCCTCCCAGACCCTCCCATGAGGAGTCGCAGCGGCCATGCCTTTCGATCTACGCCCACTCTTTCAAGCCCTCCTGGCCCTCTGGACGATCACACAGAGCATCACCGGCTTTCAGGGGAATGTGCTCGACGTCGCGGACGCATACCTGAGCCTGCCGGTGATCTACGCGATCTTCTTTCTGGCCGGGCTGTCCGAGACTTTCGGCACGCGCGCCGTCACGCTCTTCCTGAACAAGGTCGGGCGCCGGCCCTTCCTGATCGTCCTGCTGCTCACCTCAATGACCTATATGGTCGGCGGAATCGTCTGGACGCTCACGGTCGCCGCTGTGCTCGAAGCGATCGTTCCCGGGATCAGTGCGACTCCTAGGGTGATCATCGTAGCGGTAGCCCTCGGCTACATCCCGCTGCTCTTCGCCTTTCTCGCCTTTATCCCCTATCTCGGCCCGGCCCTGCTGCTGCTGCTGCAGGGGCTGAGCCTGCTGGTGACGACGGTCGCGATCAGCTTCGGGTATGGGGTGCCCTTCACGCAGGCGGCCCTCGCGACCATCGGCGGCTGGCTGCTCTTCCAGCTGCTGCGCTGGTTCACCGCCGGGCCGTTGACCCTGATCAGCCGCCGGGTGCTGCGCCTGATCACCGGGCGCGAGGTGAACTACCAGCTCCGCGATGTCGTGCCCACGGTGCCCCTGGGCCTGCAGCAGCACCGGCGCCAGCTGGAAGAGCGGGGCGAGCAATGAGCGTCTTCTTCTATTTTCTCGAGGGTGTAGGCTCCTTCTTCAGCACCTTCGGGCTCGAGCTGCTGTTCCTGCTGGCGATGCTGATCTTCAGCATCCTGATCGCCGGCGTGCTGGCGCCCCTGGGCGCCCTCAGCTGGTGGGCCGGCTGGACGGGGCGCACGGGCGGCGCGGCCGCCGGCGAGGCCGCCGAGGCCCTGGCCCCGCCGGTGATCGTCGCGCCGCCGGTCGATAAAAGCGTGCCCGTCAACCACTACATCGTCTATCTCTCGGGGATCGGCGACATCTCGGCCACCTTCCTCCAGGCGATCGAGCTGGGCTACGTGAATGCGCTGGAGAGCGCCCTGCCCGGCACCCGCATTATCGACGATATCTTCGCCTTCTCGGTGACCAACGTGGGCCTGACCGAGGAAGACCGCATGGGACGCTTCTGGCACTGGATGAAGCAGGCCAAAGCCAGCCCGGGGAAACAGGCCGTGCTCGGCGATATCTCGATCAACGGGCGCAATATGCTGCAGGTGGCCGTCTCGGCCGACAAGCGCTATGGCCCGGTCTTCAACTACGGCACCGCCAACACCATCTTCCAGCACTTGATCGAGGCCGGCTACAAACCCGGCTCGGGCCTGCCGGTGACCCTGATCGGCTATAGCGGCGGCGGCCAGGTCGTGCTGGCCTCGTCGCAGTACCTCAAGCCGGCGATTGAGGGCCCGCTCCAGGTGATCTCGGTGGGCGGGGTGATGGCCGACAGCCCCGGCATCGACGCCGCCGACGAGGTCATCCACCTCGACAGCAAACTCGACCCGATCCAGGCAGTGGGCGACTATCTCTTCCCGCGCCGCTGGCCGATCGCCCGCTCGTCGCGCTGGAACAAAGCCCTGGCCAGCGGCAAGCTGCGGCGCATCGACATGGGCCCCATGCTGCACAACGGCCCGAAGGGCTACTTCGACCCCGAGGCCTTCCTTCCCGATGGGCGTAGCCACCGCGAGACCACGGTCGCCCTGACGGTCAAGCTGGTCACGGACTTTCGGTCCAGGATGACGAGGTAGACGATGCTCAATACTATGCTGCGCGGCAGCTGGGCGGTGATCGTGCGGCCCGCCGTTGCCAACTTCGAGGAGCACGAGCGTAACGCCCTGGGCTGGGCGCTGCTCTACGTCGCCCTGGGCGCCGCCATCACCGCCGCCCTCGGGTGGGTGGCGTACCTCGTCCAGGCACCCTTCCTCGAGCGCCAGTACGCCGTGCTCTTCGCCGAACTGGCCAACTTCGAGGCCCGGACCGGCGTGGATCTGGCGTTCGAAGAGCTGTTAACCCCCGCCAACCCCGGCATCCCCGTCCTCTCCAACATCATGCTGACCATGATCGGCTTCCTGACCTACCTCGGAGTCGTCTTCTTGATCGGGCGAGTCCTGGGCGGCAGCGGGCGGATCGGCGAGCTGGCCTACGACCTGGCGCTCTTCTGGGTGCCAATCTCGGTCGTCTCGGCCGTGGTCAACGCCCTCTCGATCGGCTTCTTCTCGTGCCTGACCGCGCCAGTGGCGATCTTCGTGACCTGCTACGGCCTCTACCTAACCTACCTGAGTGTGCAGTCCGGGATGAACTTGCCCTCCCGCAAGGCCCTGGCCCTGGTGCTGATCCCGGCCCTGCTCTGGCTGGTGGCCTTCTGCGCAGTGGCCTTCATCATCCTTGCTTTCGCAGGTCAGGCGTAATTCGGCGTCGCGACCCTGGCCTGGCTCTTCCTGCTGCGCTGGATCTGGCGCTTCAACGGCCTCGAACGCTTCCTCGACGTGGATTTCGGCGTGCGCTAACCTCGCCTCAGATTCATCTGCGGCACTGCATAGGAACCGACATGGTAAGAATCGCCGCCCTCACACTCCTCACGGCCCTGCTGCTGGCGGGCTGCGGCCCTTCGGCCACGGCCCCGACCGCCGGACCTGCCGCCGAAGCCCCGACCGCCGCGCCCGCCGCCGAAGCCCCGACCGCCGCGCCCGCCGCGGCGCCAACCGAAGATCCATCAGCGATGCCAGCAGCAACCGCCCCCGCAGGCGCAGGCGCGTCCGAAGCCGATGGCGCCACACTTGTCGAGCTCTATCAGACGGCGAAGGCGTTCATTGGGCCAGCCATGGCTGCGTGCCCGGCCAAGACCTACCCCAGGCCCGACCCGGCGACCAGCGTCAAGCGCCCGCTCGACTATGCGCCCTATAGCACGGCGCTGCTCAACTTCAGCCCCGAGCTGGCCGCGACGATCGGCGCCGCGATCGACGGCAAGCGTATCCCCGAGCTCCAGGCCCTGATGGCTGACGGCCAGCTCACTTCCGAGCAGCTGGTGCTCTACTATATCGAGCGCATCCAGCGCTACGACGAGGGCCGCCTGAACTCGGTGATGGAGCTGAGCCCCCAGGCCCTGACGATCGCCCAGGAGCTTGACGCCGAGCGGGCGGCCGGCACGGTCCGCGGCCCGCTCCACGGCATCCCGGTGATGCTGAAGGACAATATCGCCACCGGCGACGGCATGCACACCACCGCCGGCAACTACGCCCTGAAGGACTGGCAGGCCGATCGCGACGCCTTCCTGGTGCAGCAGCTGCGCGAGGCCGGCGCGATCATCCTGGGCAAGAACAACCTCTCGGAGTGGGCTAACTACACCGACCCCTGCATGCCCAGCGGCTTCACCTCGCTGGGCGGGCAGACCCGCAACCCCCACGGCGCCTACGACACCCTGGGCTCGAGCTCGGGTTCGGCCGCCTCGGTGGCCGCTGGGCTGACTACCGTGAGCGTCGGCTCTGAGACGGCGGGCTCGCTGGTGCAGCCGGCGCGGGCCAATGGCGTGGTCGGCATGCGCCCGAGCCGGGGCCTGGTCAGCGGCGACTACATCATCCCGCTCGAGCCGAGCCTCGACACCGCCGGGCCGATGGGCCGCTCGGTCACCGACGTGGCGGTGCTGCTGAGCGCGCTCGCCGCCGTCGACCCCAACGCGCCGGCGAGCGCCGACGTCGCCGCACTAGCTGATACGGACTTCACGCAGTACCTCTCGCTCGACGAGGCGCGCAAGCTGCGGGTCGGCGTGATCATTCCCGACCGGGGCCTCGGCCTCCCGGCAGAGGAACTGGCGGCAGCCCCCCCCGAGGAGCTGACCAAGCTGCTGGGAGCGCTGCCGCCCGAATTCTTGCTCCCGAACGCGCAGATCCTTGAGCTGCTCAAGAGCCAGGGGATCGAGGTGGTCTTCATCCTGGAGAGCAAGCTGCCGGTGATTGTCGCCGATGTTCACGTCGCCTACATGGACTACGGCTTCCGCGAGGGCGTCAGCAGCCTCTTCAGCAGTGTCGGCGCGCCCGCGCCGATCAGCTCGCTCGCCGAGGCGGCGACGGTGGTCAACGAGGACAAGGCCGCCCGCGCTCCGTACGGGCAGCGCCATGTCGAGACCGCGGTCGCGACGACGATCACGGCCGAGCAGTACGCGGCCGCGCTGCGCGCGGCTGAGCAGGCTGGCGACGAGTGGGTCGCGGCGCTCAAGGCGAATAACGTCGACGTCTTTATGTACGGGGCCTTCTATACCGGCATCGGCCCGACGGGGGTCGCCGCGATCAATGTGCCGACCGGGCGCAAAGCCGATACGGGCGAGCCGACCGGCGTGGTGATCGCCGGCCCGCGCTTCTCGGACGCCAAGCTGATCGCCCTGGCCTACGCGATCGAGCAGGGGCTGAATCTGCAGCTCGCACCCGACCTGGACAAGACCGTCACCGAAATCGACGCGGTAACTGGACGCTAACAGACAGCCGAGCTGTTTGGTCATGGGGTTACGGGGAGGGCTTCGCTCTCCCCGTAACCCCGCCCCGCAAGCCTAGCCGGGCAGACTGGCCCTCGATACATTTCTGAGGATTGGAGCGTGGAATCCGATGGAGTCGCTACCCCTGCTGATCGACTGGGATCAGCGCAACCTGCTGACCATCTTCATCGGCTTCGCGTCAGCGCTGCTCACCTTTCTGCTTGGGCGCTGGCTGGCGCGCATGCTGACCCGCTACGCGACGCGCTCGATGGAACGGGCCCACTTCGACCCGATGGTCGTCCGCTTCGCGCAGACCCTGATCTTTTTCGGGGCTATGGCCGCGGTGCTGATCGCCGCCCTGAACCAGGCCGGCATCCACACGACCGGCCTCACGGCGCTGCTGGCCGCCGCCGGCGTGGCGATCGGCCTGGCCATCCAGGACACCGTGGCGAACCTCGCCTCGGGGTTGATGATCCTGCTCTTTCGCCCCTACGGCAAGGACGACTTCGTGGAGGCAGGCGGGGTCAGTGGGTCGGTCGAGGAGGTGCAGGTGTTCAGCACGGTGTTGCGCACCATCGACAACATCCAGGTGACGGTGCCGAACTCGGCGATGCTCAAGAGCAACATCAGGAACTACTCGGCCCACGAGACGCGTCGCATCGACCTGGAGATCCGCATCAGCTACGACGATAGTATCGGGGCGGCCCGCGAGCTCCTGCTGAGCCTGATGAGCGCCCATCCCCTTGTGCTGCAGACGCCGGCACCCGTGGTCGAGGTGCTGGCCCTCGGCGACAATACCGTGAGTCTGGGCGTGCGCCCGTGGGTGAAGAACAGCGACTACTGGCGCACGCGCTGCGATCTGCTCGAGCAGATCAAGGAGCGCCTGAGCGCGGCCGGCATGACGATCCAGAACCAGCAACAGATGATCTTTGTTCAGCGAGCGGAGTAGCTGCGCGGTCCCACCCCCGCCCACACACGCCGTGCGCATGGTACTATTGAGGCTCGCGCTGATGCGCGCCCCAGGAGCTCCGCCATGCGACCGCCCCGTCTGCCCGCAATGCTGCGGGCGCTGCGCCACCGCAACTACCGCCTGCTCTTCTTCGCCCAGCTGATCTCGATCGCCGGGGTCTGGATGCAGTCCACCGCCCAGGGCTGGCTGGTCAACCGGCTGACCGCCTCGACCTTCTGGCTGGGCATGGTGGCCGCGGCCCAGTCCCTGCCGGTGCTGCTGCTCTCGCTCTCGGCCGGGGCCCTGGCCGACCGCGTCCCCAAGCGGAGGCTCCTGCTGATCACGCAGGGCGCGGCCATGACTTCGGCCCTGACCCTGGCCGCCCTGACCCTCACGGGGACGGTGCAGGTCTGGATGGTGCTGGCGCTGGCGGCCCTGCTCGGCATCGCCTCGACCTTCGAGGGGCCGGCCCGCCAGGCCTTCACGATCGAGCTGGTCGGCCGCGATGATCTGCTGAACGCGATCGGGCTGGACTCGATGATGATGAACGGGGCGCGCGTGGTCGGGCCGGCCGTGGCCGGGATCGTGACCGCCAGCTTCGGCGAGGGGCCATCCTTCCTCTACAATGGCCTGAGCTACGGCGCGGTTATCGTCGCCCTGCTGCTCATGCGGCTGCCGCCGGCCGTGCCCTACACCGGCCCACCCCGCACCGGGCAACTGCGCGAGGGCCTGGGCTACATCGTCCGCGAGCCGCGGGTGCGCCTGGTGCTCGCCCAGCTCGCCGTGCTGTGTACCTTCTGCCTGGCCTACATCCCACTGCTGCCGTCGTTCGCCAGCGACGTGCTCGGCGGCGACGCCAGGACCTTCGGCGCCCTGGCCTCCAGCAACGCGGCCGGCGCCCTCGTGGCCGCGCTGATGATCGCCGCCATGGGCGACCGCGCGCCCCGCCTGCGGCTGCGCACCGTGGCCCTGCTGCTCTATGCGCCGGTGCTAGCCACCTTTACGCGCTCGACCAGCCTGCCGCTCTCGATGCTGCTGATCGCCATGGTCGGCTGGTGCGGGATCACCAGCCTCACCCTCTCGAACACTCTGCTCCAACTACTGGTGCCCAACGCGCTGCGCGGGCGAGTGATGGCCGTCTACCTGCTGCTGATCGGCGGCGTCTCTCAGCTCGCCGGGCTGCTGGTGGGCAGCATCGCCGAGCTGGTCGGCGACGTGGCCCTGACCGTGGCGGCCTGGACGGCGATCGGCTGGTGCGTGCAGCTCGCCCTGCTGCTGGCTCAGGGGCAAGCGCTGCGCGAACCGCCGCGCGCCGATACGGCCGAGGCGAGCCAGTAGGGGCCGGGCGTTGATCGGGGCCGCACCGCCCCCATGCTAGAATAGGCCCACGAGCGCCGATGCTGCGAGAAGCGGCTACAGAGAAGGTAGCGATGACCACGACGACCTACACCGCCGCCCGGGTCTATACGGCCCTGGACGAGGCCGTGATCGCCCCTGGGGCCGTGACGATCACCGACGGGACGATCAGCGCCGTCGGTGACCCCGCCGATGCGCCCGGGGGCGGCACAGTAGTCGACCTCGGCGACGTCACACTCATGCCGGGCCTGATCGACATGCACGTCCACCTGACCTTCTCGGCCTCGGACCGCGTGCTCGAGGACTTCCTCAGCGACAGCGATGAGCTCAGGCTGCTCCGCGCCGTCGAGAACGGCCGGCGGGCCCTCTTCGCCGGCGTGACCACCGTGCGCGAGTGCGGCGGCCAGAACGAGCTCGTCTTTGCCCTGCGCGAGGCCGCCGAGCGCGGCCTGATCGTGGCGCCGCGCATCATCGCGGCGGGCGGCGCGATCACCACCACGGGCGGCCACTGCTGGTTTTTCGGGCTCGAGGCCGACAGCGAGGACGAGCTGCGCCACGCCGTGCGCTCGCAGGTCAAGGCCGGCGCCGACTATATCAAGGTGATGGCCAGCGGGGGCGGCCTGACCCCGCGCACGAACCCGGTGGCGCCCCAGTATACCAGCGCCCAGATCCACGCCATTGTCGAGGAGGCGACACGCCTCGGCCTCGACGTGGCCGCCCACTGCCATGGCACCGAGAGCGTCGCCTACGCCGCCGCGGCTCGCGTCCGGACGATCGAGCACTGCTCGTTCCTCACTCCCGCCGGCCTGGTCTACGACGAGGAGGTCGCCCGCGCCGTGGTCGCGGCGGGCTGCTTCGTCTGCCCGACGATCGCCATCGGCGAGCGCGCCGCGCCCACTCTGCCGCCCGACCACCCGCTGCGCCTGGGCAAAGAGCGCACGGGAGGCCAGCGCCTGGCGAACCTGCGCCGCCTCCACGCCGCGGGCGCGCGCCTGATCTCCGGCAGCGATGCGGGCGTCACCCTGACCCCGTTCGAGGACTTCGCCTACAACCTCACCACCCTCGTCGAGCAGGTCGGCCTCACGCCCCACCAGGCCATGCAGACCGCCACCGTGTACGCGGCCGAGGCCCTTCGCCGCGACGATCTCGGCGCCCTCGCGCCGGGCCGCGCCGCCGATCTACTCGCGGTGCGCGGCAATCCCCTCGAGCACATCCACGCCCTCTTCGACGTCGCTCTCGTCGTGGCCCGCGGCCGGCCTGTGCGGGGGCTCTGAGCAGCCGGTAGCCCTGCCAAACTACCCACGAGATTGCCAGTTCAGGACCAAGGACCAAGGACCA
>CAZKTU010000072.1:2509-18115 GCA_964555675.1 uncultured Oscillochloris sp. | reverse complement strand
AGCCCTGCCAAACTACCCACGAGATTGCCAGTTCAGGACCAAGGACCAAGGACCAGAGCCGGGCTGCCGCCTATACAGTTGGTCGGCTGCGCCGCAGGATGCGCACGCCGTAGCCTGGGACGATTACAGGGCCGTGCACGACGGTTTCCTGCAGCATGTCTTGATAGGTTGAGGCGTCGAGGCTCACCGAGCGCTCGTCCGGGTTGAAGTTCAGCAGGAACACGACGTCATGCTCCCCGTCGGTGCGTAGCTGCGCCGTCACCCCCGCCGGCAAGGGCGCGTCGATCACACGGGGCAGGCCGACCTCCTCGGCGATGCGGCCGATGAAATCGGTGAAGAACGGCTCCTGGTTGCGCGAGGCCACATAGTAGGCCTTGCCCGCGCCGAGGCGGTTGAGCGTCAGGGCGGGGCGCCCCGCGTAGAAGTCGTCCGCGTAGACGGCCAGGGCCTCGGCGCCCTCGAGGTGGATCAGGTCGCATAGTTCGTGACAGGTGTAGGTTGCCGTCAGGCCCAGGGCGTTCCCTGCGAGCATGCTGATCCGATTGAGCTGGCCGTCGTGGAGCGCGTCGATCTCCTCGGACCAGATGCCCAGGGTGCGGCGCAGGGGCCCGGGAAAGCCGCCCAGGAAGCAGAGGTCGTTCTCGTCCACGATCCCCGACCAGTAGGTGGCGACGAAGGTTCCGCCGTTCGCGACGAACTGCTCGATCCGCTCGCCGACGCCGGGCTTGAGCATATACAGCATCGGCGCAATCAACAACCTGTAGCGGGCGAAGTCCTGCTCCATGTTGATTACGTCAACTGAAATCCCCTGCTCCCAGAGCGGGCGGTACAGGCGCCTGACGTCCTCGTCGAAGTGCAAGCCGGCGTTACGCGGCCCCTGGGCGTCGTGCAGGGCCCAGCGGTTTTCCCAGTCATAGATGATCGCGACGGCCGGCTGCACGCTCATACCGACCACGTCGCTCAGCTGCGCGAGGGCCGCGCCCACTGCGGCGACCTCGGCGAAGACCCGCGTATGCTCGTGGCCGACGTGGTCTACGACCGCGCCGTGAAACTTCTCGCTCGAGCCCCGGCTCTTGCGCCACTGGAAGTACTGAACCGTATCGGAGCCGTGGGCCACCGCCTGCAGCGAGGCCAGCAGATGCATGCCGTTCCGCTTGAGCTTGCTCACCGGCTGCCAGTTGGTGGCGCTCGGGGTGCTCTCCATCAGCATGAAGGGCTTGCCGCCCTTCAACGAGCGGTTGAGGTCGTGGATAAAGCCGATCCGCGCCCCTTGCTCGACGTCGCCGGCGGGATCGTGCCAGGTCGGGTATGAGTCCCACGAGACCACATCGATCACCTCGGCGAGCTTCCAGTAGTTCAGCCCCGGGTAGGTCCCCATCAGGTTCGTGGTGACCGGCAGGGTGGGGTCCACGGCGCGGAGGGGGGCGATCTCGTGGGTACAGAAGTCAACGGTCTGGTCGGTCACGAAGCGCTTCCAGTCGAGGTTCATCCCGTGCACGAACTGCTCGCCGTGGGGCGCGGGCGACTCGATCTGCGACCAGTCGCTGTAGGTATGGCTCCAGAACGTCGCCCACCAGGCGTGGTTGAGGGCCTCGAGCGTGCCATACTTGCGCCTGAGCCAGCCGCGAAAGGCCTCCTGGCAAAGGTCGCAGTGGCACTCGCCGCCATACTCGTTGGAGACGTGCCAGCCGATGACGGCGGGATGGCGCGCGTAGCGCTCGGCGAGCTGCCGGTTGATCAGCGCCGTCTTCTCGCGGTAGACGGGCGAGCTCGGGCAATGGTTGTGGCGCTGCCCGTGCAGGTTGCGCACCCGGTTCGGCCCGACGCGCAGCACCTCCGGGTAGCTGGCCGCCATCCAGGCCGGGCGGGCCCCGCTCGGCGTCGCGAGCAGGGCGTAGATCCCGTGCTCCGCAAAGCCCGCGAGCACCTCGTCGAGCCAGGCGAAGCGAAACTGGCCCTCCTCGGGCTCCAGGGCGGACCAGGCGAAGATGCCCAGCGCCATGACATTGCAGTTTGCCAGCTGCATCAGGCGCAGATCCTCGGCCAGCACCGCCGGATACTGCTGCCACTGGTCGGGGTTGTAGTCGGCCCCGTGCAGCATGCACGGAAGCTTCGGGCTGATCGGCGGATACTTCTGCTTCACGGGGCGCCTTTCGCTCATGGCTCACCACGATGCCGGCGAGGACAGTCCATGCCCTGCTAGAGGAGATTACCACAGTACTTGCAATAGGTCGCGTCGGCGTCGTGCCCCTCGGCTCCGCACTGCGGGCAAGCCTGCCCAGTTACTGGCTTCGCGCCGGCCCGCGAGAGCTCCATGGTGACAATCCCGGTGGGCACCGCGATGATCCCGTAGCCGAGCAGCATCACGATGACCGCCAGCCCCTTCCCGAGCGGGGTCGCCGGCGCGATATCGCCGTAGCCGACCGTCGTCAGAGTGACCACGGCCCAGTAGATGCCGGTGGGGATGCTGGTGAAGCCGCTCGCCGGGCCCTCGACGACATACATGACCGCGCCGACGATGATCACGACCGTGACGACCGTCAGCAGAAAGACGCTGATCTTGCGCCGGGAGGCGAGCAGCGCCTGCCCCAGGGTGCGGCTCTCGTGGAGGTACTCGACCAGCTTGAGGATGCGGAAAATGCGCAGGAGCCGCAGCACGCGGACCACGAGCAAGTACTGCGTGCCCGGCACCAGCAGGCTCAGGTAGGTGGGCAGGATCGCCAGCAGATCGACGATGCCGAAGAAGGTGCCGACATAGGCCAGGGGCCGGCGCATGCTGATCAGCCGGAGCAGATACTCGATCGTGAACAGGATGGTGAAGAACCACTCAAGGGCGGCGAGCTGGGGCCCATAGCGCGTGTGGACCGAGCCCACGCTGTCGAGCATCACGACACACACGCTGGCGACGATGCTCACCAGCAGCATGATGTCGAAGGCCTTTCCGGCGGGCGTGTCCGACTCAAAGATGATCGTATGGAGGCGCTGGCGCCAGGGGGCAAGAGCCGGCTGCGTCTTCGCTGTGCTCATGGGAGTCCTGGTGATCGACGGCGGCTGGACGACGAAGTGACGGGACGAGCGCACGCCCCAGCCGCGCCGCTCTGCGGCCGTCGGTGAGCCGGGCAGCTGGGTCGACCCCTCGCCTACACTCCCGACTCCGACGATGTGCTGGCGATCGTGTGCGGCACCGCTTCCGCCACCCGCCCCTCGCCATGGGCTCCACCCGCGGGGGCCCCATGCTCCCCATGCCCGCCGCCGAGGGTGGCGTCGCGCAGCATGACCAGGGCCAGGACGACGAGCCCCGCCATCACCACGGCGGCGATCAGGGCGAGCAGTTGCAGCCCGTCGGTGAAGGCCGCCCGGGCCACCTCCAGCAGCGCGGCCCCGACCTCCCCCGGCAGCTCCGCGGCCTGGGCCACGGCGATACCGAGAGTATCCTGCGAGGCTGTGGCGGCGGCGGGCGGTACGTCAGGGGGCAGGGTGGCGGCCACCCGGCCGCGATAGACCGCCATGCCCAGGGTGCCGAGCACGGCGATCCCGAGGGCCCCGCCCAGCTCGGCGCCCGTCTCGGTGATCGCCGATGCGGCGCCGGCCCGCTCGGGCGGCGCGCTCCCCACCACCAGGTCGGTGCTGATGGTGAAGGTCAGCCCGAAGCCGAGCGAGATGATGCTCCACCCCGCCACGACCAGGCCGAGCGAGGTCGTGCCGATCGGGATCATCAGCGCGAAGCCGAGGGCCGCCAGGCCCAGCCCGCTCGCCACCACGTAGGCCGGGCGCATGTGGCGCACGAGCACGGGCGCCAGGTTGGAGCCGATAATCGAGGCCAGGGCCCCCGGAACCGACCAGAGCCCGGCCTGCACCGGCGAGAGGCCGAGCACAAGCTGCAGGTACTGGGCGATGAACAGGAACGCCCCGAACGAGACGAAGACCCCCAGGGTATACATGACCAGCGAGGCGCTGAAGGCGGGGACGCGGAAGAGCCGCAGGTCGATCAGCGGGTCGGCGAGGCGCTGCTGCCGCCGGGCGAACACGACGCCGAGGGTCAGGCCCGCCAGGGTCGTCACGACCGCAATTGCGTCGAGCCCCGTCTGCGCAAGGTGCTTGACGCCGTAGATCACCAGCAGCACGGCGGCCAGCGAGAGCGCCGCGCTCGTCAGGTCGAGCCTCCCGGCGTGGGGATCGCTGGCCTCGGGCAGCAGGAGCGGGCCGAGGACGAGCAGCAGGAGCATCACCGGCACGCCGAGCAGGAAGACCGAGCCCCACCAGAAGTACTCCAGCAGCGCCCCGCCGACCAGGGGGCCGATCGCGCTGCCCGCCGAGAAGCCCGAGATCCAGATGCCGATGGCGACGCTGCGCTGGCGCGGGTCCAGGAACATGGTGCTGATCAGGGCCAGCGTCGAGGGCATGAGGGTGGCGCCGGCCACACCCAGCAGGGCCCGGCTGGCGATCAGCAGCTCGGCTGTGGGCGAGAAGGCCGCCAGCACCGAGGCGAAGCCGAAGGCGGCGGCGCCGATCAGGAGCAGCCGGCGCCGGCCGATGCGGTCGCCCAGGGTGCCCATGGTGATCAGCGAGCCGGCGATCAGAAAGCCGTAGATGTCGACGATCCAGAGGAGCTGAGCGCTGCTGGGCTCCAGGTCGGCGCTCAGGTGCGGCACGGCCAGGTGCAGCACGGTGAGGTCCATGACGATCAGCAATGTGGGGAGCATGAGCACGGCAAGGCCGAGCCACTCCCGCCGCCCTGCCCGGGCCGGGGGGGAGATATGCACAAATATCCTTTCTTGGCGCGCTGAGGGCCTCAGCGCTCACAAACCGGAGCCGGAGCGGGCGTGCCGCTATTATGGCACGTTTTGCGCGACGAGCGGCCGGACCTCGATCGGGCCGGCGCGGGCCTGGGGCATGGTCGCGGCCACCCTGATCGCCTCGGTCAAGTCCCACGCGCTGATGATCAAGACGGCGCTCAGCTGCTCCTGCGCAGCCGCCACGGCGCCGACGTCGACGGCCACAGCGCCCCCATGGACCCGCACCGTGGCGGGGCAGGCGCCCTCGAGCACTGCGGCGGCGAGCAGCTGTCCGCTCGCGGCGAGGGCCTCGTCGCTCTCGTGGCAGGCGCGCACGATACGCTCGCGCTCGCCACCCGAGAGGGCCTCCCACTGCTGTTCATCCCTGTAGGCGAGCAAGAGATACTGCATGGGTCCTTCCTGGGCGCTTGTCTCCACTCAGCCCATAGTCGTTCAGCGCGGGGCCTGATCGACAGTCAGCCCAGCGCTCGTTCGACATCCGCCGCGCGCCCCTGCGCATCGAGCTGGGCGAGCCGCCCAGTCAGGAAGCGGCGCTCGGGCTCCTGGCGGGTCAGGCTGAGGGCCCGCTCGTAAGCCGCCCGGGCCTCGGCCATGCGGCCCATGCGCCGGCACAGATCGGCCCGCACGGCGTGGACCAGGTGGTAGTCGCCCAGCTCGCCGCGGGCCAGGATAGCGTCGACGGCGGCCAGCCCCGCCTCAGGGCCATCGCCCATTGCCACGGCCACGGCCCGATTGAGCTCGACCACCGGCGACGGCGCCAGCTGCACGAGCAGACCGTAGAGCGCCACGATCTGGGCCCAGTCTGTGGCGGCCGCGCTGGGCGCCTCGGCGTGTACCGCCGCAATCGCCGCCTGAAGCGTGTAGAGCCCGGGCGGAGCCGCGCGCAGGGCCTGCTCCAACAGCCCTATGCCCTCGGCGATCTGCTCCCGATTCCACAGCCTGCGGTCCTGGTCCTCAAGCAGAATCAGGTCGCCGGCCGGCGAGGTGCGGGCGGGGCGTCGCGCCTCGTGCAGCAGCATCAGCGCCAGGAGCCCCAGCACCTCAGGCTCGGGGAGCAGCTCGCGCAGCAGGCGCCCCAGGCGGATGGCCTCGCCCGAGAGGTCGGGCCGGGTCAGGGCGTCGCCGGCGGCGGGCGCGTAGCCCTCGTTGAAGACCAGGTAGATCACCTGGAGCGCCGTGTCCAGCCGCTCGGGCAGCTCGCTGCGCGGAGGCACCTGGTAGGGGATGCGCGTGGCCCGGATGCGGGCCTTGGCGCGCACGATGCGCTGGGCGAGTGTGGGGGGCGGGACGAGGTAAGCTCTGGCGATCTCCTCGGTGGTCAGGCCGCAGACCTCGCGCAGGGTGAGGGCCACGCGGGCCTCGGAGGCCAGGGCGGGGTGGCAGCATGTGAAGATCAGGCGCAGCCGGTCATCCCCGATCGCGTCGGGGTCGGGGCCCGTGGGCTGGAACGGCTCGGCGCCGAGCTGCTCTGCCAGGGCGGCCAGCGAGGCGTCGAAGCGGGCCCGCCGGCGCAGCGTGTCGATCGCCTTGAAGCGGCCGGCCGAGACCAGCCACGTCCGCGGATTGTTGGGCACGCCGTCGCGGGGCCACTGCTCGAGGGCGGCGCGGAAGGCCTCGTGCAGGGCCTCTTCGGCGAGGTCGAAGTCGCCGAGCAGGCGGATCAGGGTCGCCAGGATGCGTCGGGACTCGTCGCGGTAGATGCCATCCAGCCGGTCGCGCAGCGCGGCGGCGGAATGATCGATCACCATGCAGGCTCCTTGGGCTAGCAGGACTCGAAAGTCCCTTGGACGCAGCATCTCGAGTGCCACCGCATCCGATGCCGAGATAGAACTTTTGTACTATCACTCAACCATACCAGCCGAGTCAAGGGGGGAGCCGCCGGTGAGGTCACGTCAACGTCCAATTGTGGCACCACAGCTCAGTGTGGTATCGTTTGCGCAGACACTCGCAACAGGAGACTGACGCCATGCCCGAGTCCACGCTGCGCTTCCGCCAGGTCCACCTCGACTTCCACACCAGCGAGCAGATCCCCGGCGTCGGGGCCGCCTTCGACCCCGAGGTGTTCGTCAGCGCCCTGCAGCGCGCCCACGTCGACTCGATCACCTGCTTCGCCCGCTGCCACCACGGCTGGCTCTACTACGACAGCGCCCTCAACCCCGAGCGGCGCCACCCGCAGCTGAGCGCCGACCTGCTGCGCCGCCAGATCGAGGTCTGCCACGCCCACAATATCCGCGTGCCGATCTATATCACCGTGCAGTGGGACCACTTCAGCGCCGAGCATCACCCCGAGTGGCTGGCCCGCGACGAGCAGGGGCGGCCCTTCGGCAATGCCACCTTCGAGGCCGGCTTCTACCGCCGCCTCTGCGTGGGCTCGCCCTACAGCGACTTCCTCAAGGCCCACACCCGCGAGGTGCTTGAGACGTTCCCGACCGACGGGCTGTTCTTCGATATCGTGCATCCCCTGCCGTGCGCCTGCCGCCACTGCCGCGAGGCCATGGAGGCGCGCGGCATGGACCCCTCCAGCCTCGCCGAGCGCCAGGCCTACGGCGAGCTGCTGATCGACGCCTTCAAGCAAGAGATGACGGCCATGGTGCGCACGATCAACAGCGACTGTACGATCTTCTACAACGCCGGCCACGTCGGCACGCGCGACCGCGCCACGGCCGGCGCGTTCAGCCACTGGGAGCTGGAGAGCCTGCCGAGCGGCGGCTGGGGCTACCTGCACTTCCCGATCGCCCAGCGCTACGCGCGCACGCTCGGCCTCGAGTGCCTGGGCATGACCGGCAAGTTCCACACCTCGTGGGGCGACTTTCACTCGTTCAAGAACCAGGCCGCTCTGGAGTATGAGTGCTTCCGCATGCTGGCCCTCGGCGCGAAGTGCAGCGTCGGCGACCAGCTGCCGCCCTCCGGGGCCCTCGACGAGCCGGTGTACGACCTGATCGGCGCGGTGTACGGCAGCGTCGCCCAGAAGGAGCCCTGGTGCCGCGACGCGCGCCCGCTCTGCGACATCGCCGTGCTCTCGCCCGAGGAGTTCGGCGGCCCTGACGGCCCGCGCTTGCCCCAGGCGACCATGGGTGTGGAGCGTATGCTCGACGAGGCCGCCCAGCAGTTCGACATCGTCGATAGCCAGGCCGACTTCGACGCCTACCGGCTGCTGGTGCTGCCCGACCGCATCCCCGTCGACGCGGCCCTGGCGGCGAAGCTGGGCGCCTACCTCGCCGGCGGCGGCGCCCTGATCGCCTCCTTCGAGGCCGGGCTGACCCCCGACGGCGCGGGCTTCGCCTTGCCCGAGCTGGGCATCGAGTTGGCCGGCGAGGGGCCGCGCGACGGCCAGGGCGAGCTGGTGCGCGGGCGCCACTTCCCCAACGGCGACTACGCCGAGTATCTGCGACCGGGCGGCTCGATCAGCGCCGGGCTCGCGCCCGCCGAGCACGCGATGTACATGCGCGGGCTCGAGGTGCGGGCCCTCGGCGGCGTCGAGGTGCTGGCCGAGACCGTCGCCGCGCACTTCGACCGCAGCTACCGCCACTTCTCCTCGCACCGCCAGACGCCCGCCTCTGGCCAGGTGCGCGGCCCGGCGATCGTGCGGCGCGGCCGGGCGATCTACTTCGCGCACCCGATCTTCAGCCAGTACGCCCAGAACGCGCCGCGCTGGTGCAAACAGCTCTTGCTCAACGCCCTGGCCATGCTGCTGCCCGACCCCCTGCTGCGCCATAACGGCCCGAGCAGCGTCTTCGCGACGCTGAACGAACAGCAGGCCGAAGGCCGCCTGGTGCTGCACCTGTTGCACTACATCCCCGAGCGGCGCGGCGCAGACTTCGACGTGATCGAGGAGGCCATCCCGCTGCACAACCTGGCGCTCTCGGTGCGTGTGCCCCGGCCGGTGCTGCGCGTGGTGACGGCCCCCGCGGGCGACGCGCTGCCCTTCAGCAGCGCCGGTGGGCGGGTGAGCTTCACGCTCCCGCGCCTTGAGGGCCACCAGATGATTGCGCTTGAGCTCGCGTAGGCCCGCTGCTGTGCGAGCAGAGCATCCACCGTCAAAGCCCGCCCGCGCGGGCTCCCGCAGGCCGCGTGGGCGGCCGTCGTATTCGAAGGAGAGTTATGAACACTCGACGCGATCGACTCATGGGCGGCCTGCTGGGCCTGCTGGTCGGCGATGCTCTCGGCGTCCCCTACGAGTTTCACCCGCCCGAGGATCTGCCGCCCGCCGCCGCCATCGACTACACCCCGCCGCCGAGCTTCAGGCGAGCCCACGCGGGCGTACCGCCCGGCACCTGGTCCGACGACGGCGCCCAGGCCCTTGTGCTGCTCGATTCGCTGCTGCGCTGCGGCCGGCTTGATCTCGACGACCTCGCGCGCGGGCTCGTCGCCTGGTACGAGCGCGGCTTTCTGGCCGTCGACGGACTCGTATTCGACGTCGGCATCCAGACCCGCGAGGCCCTCGCCGCCCTGCAAGCCGGAGCGGCGCCGAGCCAGGCGGGGCCCGCTCACGAGCGCGCCAACGGCAACGGCGCCCTCATGCGCGTTCTCCCCCTCGCCCTCTGGCACCGCGGCGACGACGCGGCCCTCGTCGCCGACGCGCAGCGCCAGTCGCTGGTCACCCACGGCCACCTGCGCTCGCAGGTGTGCTGCGCCCTCTACTGCCTCTGGGCCCGCATGGCCCTCGACGAGCGCGCTGATCCCTGGGGCCAGGCCGTGGCGCGTCTACGCGAGCTCTACGCCGCCGGCTCGGCCGAGCGCGCCGAGCTGGAGGGCACGGTGCGGCCCGATGACCCGCCGACGGGCCGCGGGAGCGGCTACGTGGTTGATACCCTGCACAGCGCGCGCCTGGCCCTGGGTGCCGATTCCTATGCCCAGGTCGTCCGTGCGGCGATCGCCCTGGGCCACGACACCGACACCACCGCCTGCGTGGCCGGCGGCATCGCCGGCATCAGGGACGGCGCGGCGGCGATCCCAGCCGCGTGGCGCGCCGGGCTGCGCGGCCAGGACCTGCTCCAGCCCCTCAGCGATGGCCTGCTGAGCTGGCACGGGCTGAGCTGATCTTCGCCAGTGGACTCTGTGCTCGCCCTATGGGGCTTCGAACCTGTAGAAGCGCGCCCCGTTCGCCGCCCAGAGCTTGAGCTGGGCCTCCTGGCTCAGCTGGTCGGTCACGGCCGCGAGGGCCTCGGCCCAGCGCTGATAGGAAGCCGCCCGCAGCACGACGGGCCAGTCGCTGCCATAGGCGACCCGGTCTTCGCCGAAGACCCGCAGCGCGTGCTCGATCGCCGGCGCGATATCGCTGATCTGCCAGGCCTCGTGGTTGGCGACCGTCACCACCCCGCTGACTTTGCAGCACACATTCGGCAGCCCGGCCAGTTCGGCCATCTGCACCCGCCACGCCTCCATCGCCTCGGTCCCGAGGGGCGGGCTGGCCAGGTGGTCGAGCATAAAACTGACCTCCGGGCAGCTGCGGACCAGCTCGATCGCAGGCCCGAGCTGGTGAGGGGCGATGCAGAGGTCGCAGCTGAGCCCGTACTCGGCCAGCAGCCGCACGCCCGCGACGAAGTCCGGGCGCAGGCAGAAGCTCGGGTCGGCCTCGCCCTGGGTGATCCGGCGCACCCCCTTGATCAGCGGGCTGATCCGCACCAGGTCCGCCAGGTAGCTCCGCGCGCGCAGACCGTCCTCCAGCGGCGCATAGGCGACGATGGCCTTGAGCCGCGGCTCGGCGACGGCCATGGCGGCCACCAGCGAGGCCTCGGTGAGGCTGTAGGCCCGCGCGGCCTCCACCTGCACATAGACCATGGCCGCCACCTCGAGGCCGACCGTGTGGGCCCGGTACTCGGCCAGGCCGTAAGGGCGATTCAGCAGGTCGCTCGTGTCTAACCAGGGGATGCGCAGCTGCTGCGGGTCCCACAGGTGCACATGGGCGTCGACGACAGGGACTGGTGGCATCAGAGCTCTCCTGAGGGCCCGCGCCGCTGCCGGGCGGGGCGACGATTACGGCCAGAGTTTACCACTCCGGGCGGCTATAGGTCGGCCGCTGGGCGAAGCGGCGCATGCCCAGCCGCAGCTCGGCCGAGCTGCCGGGGGCCAGGGTGACGCGCAGGGTGCCCCCGTCGACCTGGCGGCGCTCGCCCTCGGCCTCCACCTCGGTGAAGCGGTGCTCGCCGAAGGCGCCGGCCTGGATGAGCAGCCGCCGCTCGTCGAGCGGGCTGGTGTTACACAGGGTGACCCGCACATGCTCGGGCCCGATCTCGCTCACCAGCGCGCCAACGTCGGGCGGCAGGCCCGGCCGGCGGGCCTCGGCGTCGTAGTAGCGCAGCCGCAGATGGAGCAGGCCGCCGTGGTAGATGATCTGCGGCCCGCCACACGTCAGCTGCAGCAGCCCCTCGGTGTGGACCGGGTTGCGGTCCTGCCAGTGGTGCACGTCCCACTCCTCGGGGTCGCCGTCGTCGGCGCGCACCAGAGCGAGGCGCCGGGCCACCTCGGCCCACTGGGCCTCCAGGATGCGCTGCGGGTAGTCCGGCAGCTCGCCCTGCAGGTAGCAGTACCAGGGGGCGAAGTGGATATCGTCGCCCTTGCCGCGGCCGGGCAGCACCTCGGGCCAGCGGGTCGCGCGCTCGGGGAATTGCGCGAGCCGGCGGTGATCCTGCTCGGCCTGTGAGAGGTACCAGATCTGCAGCGGGTGCTCGGGCGAGAGGGGCCTGTAGGCGGTCCAGCCGGCGTCGGTGTGGCGGTGCGGCACGAGCAAGCGCCCGTCCTCCACCCGACCGAGCTCGATCAGCCGGTCGAGCTGGCCGCGCGGGATGTCCAGGTAGCCCAGGTCGCCCGTGAGCAGCACGGCGTTCATCGCGGCGATGGTGAGGGGCTGGATGATGGTCATGAGGCCGTGGGGCCAGCGCCAGCCGTAGTAGCCGCCCCACCACTTGCCGCCCATCAGCTCGCCGATGGCGCCGCTCGGCCCGACATTGTCGGGGCAGAGGCCGCCATTCGCGGCGATACGCTCGGCCCAGGCCTCCAGGTAGTCGAGCACCCAGCTCCGGAAGTGCTCGTCGCCCGTCCAGAGGTAGGCGTGGGTCACCAGGCCGGTGGCGGTCAGGTTGAGCGGGACGTCGCCGCGCATCTGGCGCTCGTTGAGCAGCGCGAGGATCTTGCCGTAGGTCGCGTCGTCGTTCCAGTCGGCGGTGGGTCCGCTCACGCCGGGGATATCGTCGAAGGGGGGCGGGTAGTTGGCGAGGATGGCCCGGTGGGTCGACCAGTCCTCCCAGGAGTTCACGAAGCGCGGGCCGCGGCTGCCGGTGATCGGCGAGCGGATCATACGCCGCTCGGGGTCCCAGTTGGGCGCGCGCGGGTCGCGGCCGGTGTACATCTGGGCGAAGCGGCGGGCGCGGGCGCGGTGCAGGGCGTCGGCCGGATCGGTGAGGCCGAAGGGGTAGAAGCTGGTCGAGCTCTCGCCGTGGTGCATCCAGTCGTAGTAGGCGTCGAACTCGCGCCAGACCTGCCCATAGGCGGTGAACTGGCGCGTGATCGCCTCCCAGAGCAGGCGGGCCCGAGTGTGGGCCTCGGGGCTGCCGCCGAGGGCGCTAAAGAGCGACCAGTTCTGGAAGGTCTCGTAGCCGTCGTCCGAGCCGTCCATACCCGGCCACTCGTCGCGCCAGATCAGGCTGCCGTCGGGGCGGGTATAACGCTCCTGGAAGCGGGGCAGGGCCTCGTCCATGACCCGGATCAGGTGGCGCTGGCCGAGGGCCCAGGCGGGCGGCGGAGTCGGGCGGCCGACGAACAGGTTGGTCACAACATTACTCCTCGTCGCCCAGGGGCGAGGGTCGTCCGCGATAGCTCAGCAGGCGCATCCCGTTGAGCGTGACCAGCAGCGAGGTGCCCACGTCGGCCAGCACCGCCATCCACATCGTGCCCAGCCCGACGAAGACCAGGGCGAGGAAGACGAGCTTGATGCCGATGCTCAGGGCGACATTCGCCGCGACCGTGGCCATGGCCGCCCGGCTCAGCCCGAGCGCAAAGGGCAGCTGGCGCAGGTCGTCGCTCATCAGGGTCACGTCAGCCGTCTCCATGGCCTGGTTCGTCCCGCCGTGGGCGCCGCCAATCGCAACGCCGACACTGGCCGTCGCCAGGGCCGGCGTATCGTTGATCCCGTCGCCCACCATGGCCACGGGGCCGTACTGGCGCTGCAGCGCCTCGACCGCGGCGACCTTCTGCGCGGGCAGCAGCTCGGCGCGCACCTCGGTCACGCCGACCTCGGCGCCGATGCGTTCGGCGGTGGCCTGCTGGTCGCCGGTGAGCATCACGACGGCCCGCAGCCCCATCGCCCGCAACTGGGCCACGGCCTCGCGGCTGCTCGCGCGCACCGTGTCGGCCAGCGTGATCGTGCCGCGGTAGCCGCCCTCCACGCTCACCATGACCGGAGTATGGCCTGCCAGGGCGTCCTGCCGCGCCGCCGCGCAGTGGGCCGGGTCGTGGATGATCGCGCCGTCGAAGTGGCGGTGGCTGCCCACCAGCACCTCGCGCCCGCCGACCAGGCCGCTGACCCCCCGACCCACCAGGGCCGTGACCCCCTCGGCCGCGGGCAGTCGCGCGTCGAGCCCGCGCTCGGCCGAGGCGGCGATGATCGCGTGGGCCAGAGGGTGCTCCGAGCGGCGCTCAACCGCGCCGGCCAGGGCCAGCAGGTCGTCGCAGGCCGCGCAGTGGCCCAGGGCCGCGCCCGGCTCGGGGCAATCGACCGCGCGCACGGCGACCACGGCGGGGCGCCCGGCGGTGAGGGTGCCGGTCTTGTCGATCGCCACCGCCCGTACCTTGCTCAGAGCCTCGAGAGCAGACCCGCCCTTGATCAGCACGCCGCCCCGCGCCGCGGCGCTCATCGCGCTCACCAGGCTCACCGGGGTGCTGATCACCAGGGCGCAGGGGCAGGCCACCACCAGCAGGGCCAGGCCGCGGTAGAGCCAGCCGAACTCGCCGGACGCGGGGTTCCAGAAGGGCAGACCGAAGAGCAGCGGCGGCACGGCGGCGACCAGCAGGGCCAGCAGCACGACGGCGGGTGTGTAGTATTTGGCGAACCGGTCGACGAAGCGCTGCACCGGCGCGCGGCGCTCCTGGGCCTCCTCGACCAGGCGCACCATGCGGGCGATGGTGGTGTCGGCCGCCAGGTGGGTGACGTTGATCTCCAGGCTGCCCTCGCCGTTGATACTGCCCGCAAAAACCTCGTCGCCGGGCTCCTTCTCGATCAGCCGGCTCTCACCCGTGATCGGGGCCTGGCTCACCGCCGAGCTGCCGGCCCGCACCGTGCCGTCCATCGGGATGCGCTCGCCAGGCCGCGCGACGATGATATCGCCCAGCTGCAGCTCGCCCACCGCCACGCGCTCCTCGCACCCCGAGCCGCAGCACGTGCTGCTGAGCCGTATCGCCGTCTGCGGCACCACCTCCATCAGGCTGCTGATGGCGTGGCGGGCGCGGCTCGCGGTGTAGCCCTCCAGGGCCTCGCCGAGGGCGAAGAGCACCATCACCAGGCCCGCTTCGACATAGGCCCCGATCACGACCGCGCCGACGGCCGCGATGGTCATCAGGGCGTTGATATTCAGCTCGCGGCTGAGCGTCAGGCCGCGCCAGGCGCTGCGGGCGACCGGCCCGATGGTCAGGGCCATAGCCAGCAGGGCCATGGCGTCGATCCACACGGCGTCCCAGCCGAGGATCTCGTGCAGCACAATCCCGGGCAGCACGAGGAGCGCGCCGAGCAGGGCCATTCTGGTCTCTAGGCGACCCCACATGTAGCCGAGGAAGCCGGGCGCAGGGGCGGGGGCCGCGGGGGCGGCCCGGCCCTGCGCGGGCTCGGCCACGTCGTAGCCCAGGTCGCGCACGCGCTGCACGATCGCCTCGCGCGCGACCTCGCCGCGCACGCGCAGCCGCTCGCTGGTGAAGCTCAGCTCGCAAAACTGCACGCCCGGCAGCTGGGCCACACCGCTCTCGACGGTGCGGGCGCAGCCGGCGCAGTCCATGCCGCTGATCATGAAGGTGAGCTCGGGGGTCGTCGTGGTCATAGGGCCTCATTCTTGCCGGAGATACCTTCCCTCGGTACGAAGCTGATTGTACTGTACACCTTCGAGCCGGGTTGAGAGTCAAGGGCCGCCCTACGCGCGCCCCTCGACGGGCTCGGAGACGAGCCGGCCGCCCCGGGCGGTCGCGCCGATCACCAGGCCCGCGCAGACCAGCACGATATTCTTGATGATGTACTGGCCCTCGAGGGTCGGCGCGAGCGGCACCCGGCTGAAGGCCTCGCCGGGGAAGAGCAGCAGCGGCGTGACCGTGCCCAGCATCTGTGTCCAGAGCAGCAGCAGCGTCACGCGCGTCCAGCGCCCGGTCACCAGCCCGATGCCGATCAGGCACTCCCAGATCGCCAGCAGGGGCAGGCTGAGCCCCGGCTGGACCAGGCCGAGCGTGAGGGCGCTGATCGTGCCGGTGGCGAGCTCCTGGGCCGGGCTCAGCCCCGGAAAGAACTTCAGGACGCCAAACCAGAGGTAGACAATCCCCAGACCGATACGCAACAGGGCGATACTGTGATGAGCCATCCAGCGCGTCAGGTTGGCGTCCAGATGGTCGAGCCGACGAGAGATGCTGCTCATAGCTGCCTCATTTCTTGTGATATCCATCACAAGGACAGCCTACCCCCACGCTCCCCGGCCGTCCAAGAGCCGGCCGATCTCAGGACATGCGCGTCCGGCTATCTATGCCGGCGGCCAGGCGGCATAGATAGCCGGACGCGCGCCCTACGCGGCGGGCCGCTCTTGCTCGAGGGCCAGAAAGAGGCGGGCGAAGAGGAAGGCGT
>CAZKTU010000072.1:0-2409 GCA_964555675.1 uncultured Oscillochloris sp. | reverse complement strand
GCGGCGGGCCGCTCTTGCTCGAGGGCCAGAAAGAGGCGGGCGAAGAGGAAGGCGTGGTCGCCGCGGGCGACGAACAGGAAGCCCTCGTCGGCGTGACGCAGCTCGGGCGCGTCGCGGCCGTTGGCGGCGGCGTGACAGCCGGCCTCCAGCCGGGCGAGCCGGGCCAGGGCCTCGCCGAGGGTGGGATCGTCGCTGACGACCAGGATATGATAGGCCTCGCCCTCCTGCCAGAGGTGGACGTGGCGGCCGCGCAGCAGCGCGAGGATGGCGCGGCCCTCGTCGCTCGTCAGCACACAGTCGGTCTCGGCGAGGAGCTGCTCGAGGGCCCCGTCGGCCGAGAGGGCCTGGGGATCGGCGCAGACCTGATCGATCAGCCGGTCGAGCGAGGAGGCCCTCGTCCCCACGGGCGCGGCCCGGAGGTCGCGCAGGAAGAGGCCTAGCTCATGGCGCTGCACCAGCTGCGGGGTGATCTGGCGCTCGAGGGCGATCAGGCGCTCGCGGGCCAGGCTGGCCAGGGCGCCCTCCTCGACCACTCCGCTCGCGCGGCCGGCCAGCAGGGCGCGGATATCGGCCAGGGCGAAGCCCAGACGCTGGGCACGCTGGAGGAAGCGCAGGGTCTCCTCGGCCGCGGGGCTGTAGAGCCTGTAGCCGGCCTCGGAGTGGGCGCTCGGGGCGAGCAGACCCTCGGCCTCGTAGAAGCGCAGCGCCGAGGGGCGCAGACCGACGCGCCTGGCCAGCTGGCCGATCGTCAACAGCTCGGCTTCCGCCGGCTGGGGGTTCACTTCTGTGCTCTGGCGCGGCGCCATGGTGACCTCAAGGGTTTCAGGGAGGGCCACGGAGGGTTTCGGGCTTACGAGCAGTTAACTCAGCAGCCGCCCGATGACCGCGAGGAGCGCCAGCAGCGCCGGCCCGCCCTGCACCAGCAGGATGCGGCGGCCGGCAGTCAGCCCGCCGTAGACCGCCGCGACGAGCACGCAGAGCAGGAAGAAGATCTGGAGCTGGATGGCGAAAGCCGGGTCCGGGTGCACGAGGCTCCAGATCAGACCCGCGGCCAGGAAGCCGTTATAGAGACCCTGGTTCGCGGCAAGCACGCGCGTCTCCTCTGCGAAGGCCGCGGTCGTGCCGAAGATCCGCCGTACGCGGGGCGTGGTCCAGGCGAACATCTCCAGGTACAGGATGTAGAGATGCTCGAGGGCGACAAGCCCGACCAACAAGGTGCTGAGCAACGCGAGCATGGAGTTCCTTTGTGGTTCAGAACGGCGCGAGCCAGCTCTCGGGGATCTCTAGCCCGAAGCCGGGCGCGTCGCTGGGGGTCAGCCAGCCGTCCACGGGGATGGCCTGGCCGGGCAGGCGCCAGCCCTCGGCCAGGGGGACGCCGGGCGGCGTGCCGACGAAGCACTCGAGCCAGGGCGAGGCGGCCGCGGCGGCGCTGAAGTGCTGCCCGAAGGCGGAGTTGCCGCCGGCGTGCAGGATCACCCGCAGGCCCGCGGCGTCGGCGGCGGCGGCGATCTTCTGGCAGGTGCTCATCCCGCCGACCCACTCGATGTCGGGCTGCAGAATGTCGACCGCCCGGTGGGCCGCGGCCCACTGGAAGGGCACGTGGGTGTACCAGTGCTCGCCCGTCGAGAGGGTCTGCCACGGAAGCCGCGCGCGCAGGGCCAGGTGGCCGTCGAAATCTTCGGGGATCAGGCACTCCTCGATCCAGGCCAGGCGATACGGGCGCAGCCGCTCGGCCAGGCGCACCGTGTACTCGACGTCGAAGGCCATCCAGCAGTCGAGCATCAGCTCGCAGTCGTCGCCGATCTGCTCGCGGGCCTGGGCCACAAACTCCTCGTTGCGCCGCAGCCCCTCGAGGCCGTCGGCGGGCCCGTAGGGGCAGGCCAGCTTGAAGGCGCGGAAGCCGAGCTCCTGGTACCAGTCGATGTCGTTGCCGGTACAGTAGCAGGGGATGCGCTCTTTCTGGAGCCCTCCGAGCAGCGCGTACACCGGCTGGCTTAGTAGCTTGCCCCGCGCGTCCCACAGCGCCAGGTCGATCGCGCTGACGGCGTACGAGGCCAGGCCGGTGGAGCCGTAGGGCTTGGTGAGGCGGAAGAGCATGTCGGCCAGGCGCTCGCCGGCCATGACGTCTTCGCCCACCAGCAGCGGGCCGAGGTGCTCGTCGATCACGGCGGCCACCGCCCGGCCGTGGCTGGTCTGCCCCAGGCCCCAGCTGCCGTCCTCGAGCGTGACCTTGCACCAGACCTGCTCCCACTTCGGCAGCCAGAGGTCGCGGTGGGCCTTGACCCGCGGATAGCGCGACATGGGGTTGGCCACCTCGGCGTGCTTCCACCAGGAGTCGCGGCGGGGCGGCGTGGTGGTCTGGTGGGGCGGGCGGGTCAGGCGCATGGCCTGGACGGAGACGATCTTCAT
>CAZKTU010000071.1:1505-26965 GCA_964555675.1 uncultured Oscillochloris sp. | reverse complement strand
AAATATCCACCTTGCCGTCGAGGGCCGCCATCAGCGGGTCGGGGGTGTCGCGGCGGGCGAAGGTGTGCAGGCCGTAGCGCTCGGCCAGGGCCATGCAGGCCTTGACGCCGCGCACGCTATTGCCGCGGGCGTCGAGCAGCGGCGAGAAGACCCCGATGCCGAGGCGGCCCGGCACCACGGCGACGATCCCGCCGCCCACGCCGCTCTTGGCCGGCAGGCCGACCTTATAGGCCCACTCGCCCGAGTAGTCGTACATGCCGCAGGTATACATCACGCTGAGCACGTCGGCCACGTACTGCCGGTCGAGGGCCTGGGCCCCCGTCAGCGGGTTCACGCCGCCGTTAGCCAGAGTGGCGCCCATCAAAGCCAGGTCGCGGCAAGTGACCAGCATCGAGCACTGCTGGAAGTAGAGGTCGAGAGTCTCGTCGATGCGCTCGCCGATCATGTCGAAGTTGCGCATCAGGTGGGCCATGGCCCGGTTGCGGTGCCCGGTAGTGCGCTCGGAGGTGAAGACCGAGGCGTCCATGAGGATCTGGCGCCCGGCGTAGCGCTGGAACATATCGAGCACGCGGTTCAGCCGCTCGGTCGGGTCGCCGCCCTTGATATGGCCGGCCACGGCGATCGCCCCGGCGTTGACCATGGGGTTGTAGGGCCTGTTGGTGGCCTCGTCGAGCACGATCGCGTTGAAGGCGTCGCCCGTGGGCTCGACCCCGACCCGGGCCAGCATGCCCTCGCGGCCGTTGTCCTCGAGGGCCAGGCCGTACATAAAGGGCTTCGAGACCGACTGGATCGTGAAGGGCTGCCCGTGGTCGCCCACGGCGAAGACGCGCCCATCGACGGTGGCCGCGCAGATCCCGAACCAGCCGGGGTTGGCCCGGGCCAGCTCGGGGATGTAGCTAGCCACCTTGCCCTCGCCGATGTCGCGCAGCTCGTCGTACAGATCCTCCAGGTAGGCCTGGAAGGGCGAGGCCGCCGCTTGCATCCCGCCGAGGAGCGAGCTAAGGTCGTCGCGCCGATTAGCCACGGGCCACCTCCCGCACCGGCTCGACGGCGAGCGACCGGGCGATCTCGCGCAGGGTGCTCGCGATCGGGTGCTCGGGGTAGCGCAGCGCGAAGATCCCGGTGCTCGCCAGGGCCATCATCTGATCGTCGTGGGGGATGACCGCCGCAACCGGCCGGCCGTAGGCCTGGGCCACACGCTCGCGCACGTCGTCGGTGTCGAAGATGGCGGGCACCTTATTCACCACCAGCAGCATCTGCGGCACGTTCAGGGCCCCGGCCACCTCCACCGTCACTCCGGTGCCCTCGTAGTCCTGCTGGTCGGGGCGCAGCACGATCACCAGAGCGTGCGAGAGCGCGATCGAGAGCAGGGTCTCCTCGTTCAGGCCCGGGTGGGTGTCGATCAGCAGCACGTCGAGGTTCAGGGTCCGGGCCAGCTTGCGCAGCCCGCCGGTCAGGGCTCGGGCGTCGCAGCCCTCGCGCAGCACGCGGGCGATCTCGCTCGAGTTGATGCTCGAGGGCACCAGAAAGAGCTTGCCGGACACCGGCTCGCCCAGAGAGCCGCTGAGGTCGATCGCCGCCTCCTCGATCCCGGCGCGGCCCCACAGGTAGTCGTTGAGCGAGTGCTTGATCGCCGAGCCCTTGAGGCCGAAGAGGATATGGATGCCGGGTGACTGGATGTCGGTGTCCACCACGGCGACCCGCTGCCCCGACGCTGCCAGCAGCGCGGCCAGGTTTGCCGTCAGGTTCGACTTGCCGGTCCCGCCTCGCCATGAATGTACTGAGATAATGCGCGCCATCGATCCTCCCTAGGCTCCAGAGATCTGTTCGCCCTCATCCTCGTCCTGCCCGAAGGTGGCCCTCAGGGCCTCGGCCCGCTGCTGCAGGCCGCGAAAGTAGTCGCTGGTGGTAATCTCGGAGACCTGGTGCTGCTGCCGGCTGCGGTCGATCTCGATCCGTAGCGCCTGCACTTCGCGGCGCAGGCTGCGCTCGCGGGCGATCACCTCGTCCGCCATCTGCTGGAAGGTGCGCGCCAGCTGCCCCAGGGCGTCGTCGCGTTTGGTCACCTCGGCGATGCTCTCGGGGGTGTAGGCGCCGGTGTTGAGCGCCTCGGCCGCCCGGGCGATCATATGCACCTGCCTGATGTAGGCGTAGTCCTGCACCTTGTCGCTCACCCGGTTGCGCAGGTGCCTGCTGAGGGTCCCGATCACGCCGCGGGCGACGCTCGAGTGGCTCGCGATCAGCTCGTAGAGCGGGCCCTGCCGCAGGCAGAGCAGTTCGGTCGCCTCCAGGGCGGTCACCGAGGCGCTGCGCGGCTCGGAGTCGAGCACGGCCATTTCGCCCACGACGTCGCCCGGCCCCAGCTCGTTGAAGACCAGCTCGCCGTCGTGGACACAGACCCGCCCGGCCACAATTACATAAAGGCTATCGCCCGCCTCGCCTTTGCAGAAGAGGCGCTGCTCGGCCTGCAGACGCACCGGCTCGAGGGCCGCCGCCACGCTCGGCAGGGCCGCCTCGGGCGCGCCGGCGAAGAACCGCACGCCTCGCAGCAGGGTCACGCGCTCGGTGAGTGAGTCCAACCTGGGCCAGTCTCCGGTCGTGGGGCGGTCGGCAAAGGGGAGCGGGGCGCGCGCCGCGAAGCTCGGCCCTTGCCGGGCCCTGCGACGCTACAGCGGTCCCCTGCGATGGGGTAGAATCTGAAGGCGGTACCTTTGGTATTTAGGTAGTATAGCATAGCAATGCGGCGCGCCGGGGCTACGACGTTCGTGCGAAGTAGCCAATAAATCGGCCCCGCCCCTTGTTCGACCTGTACGATAGCTGAGCTGTACTATAATGGTCGTAGAACGATGGATACACCACGCGCCACCTCGTACCCTCCGCCGCCCCGCTTCAGGCCCAGGCGGCGCGGCTCGCGCTTCCGGCGCCGTCATCCGCTGCTGGCCTTTCTCCTACGTCTGACCCTCGCCGCCGTGAAGCTGACCCTGCTGGTCGCCCTGATCGGGGTGGCCGGCGTGATGTGGCTCTACTATCGCTACGGCAGCGACCTGCCCGATCCCCAGCGCATCAGCGCCTACCGCAGCTTCGAGACGACGCGCATCTACGCCCGCGACGGCACGACCTTGCTCTACGAGCTGGTCGGCCCCCAGGACGGGCGGCGCACCCCCGTGCCCTTCGAGCAGATCCCCCAGGTGCTCAAGGATGCCACTGTCGCCGTCGAGGACGCGGGCTTCTACGAGAATCCCGGGGTGGATCTGCGCGGCATCGTCCGCGCCGCCCTGCAGAACTATCGCAGCGGCGAGATCGTCAGCGGGGCCAGCACAATCACCATGCAGCTCGTGCGCAACATCCTGCTCGACCCCGAGGAGCGCGCCGAGCAGAGCTACGAGCGTAAGCTGCGCGAGGCCATCCTCGCCTACAGGGTCAGCCGCGAGTACGGCAAGGACCAGATCCTCAATATCTACCTCAACGAGGTCTACTACGGGGCCCAGGCCTACGGGGTCGAGGCGGCCGCCCAGGCCTACTTCTCCAAGCCCGTCGGCCAGCTCACCCCCGCCGAGGCGACCCTGATCGCCGGCCTGCCCCAGTCGCCGACCACCTACAACCCCTTCGCCGACATGGCCGCCGCCAAGGCCCGCCAGAAGATCACCCTGGGCCTCATGGCCGAGCACGGCTTCCTCAGCCCCGCCGAGGCCGAGCGGATCTACGCCGAGCCGATCGTGCTGACGCCCCCCCGCTCGGACCTGATCGCGCCCCACTTCGTCTTCTATGTGCGCGATCTGCTCGAGCGCACCTACGGCCCCGACCTGCTCTACCGCGCCGGCCTGCGCGTGGTCACCAGCATCGACCTGGCCTGGCAGGCCGAGGCCCAGCGCATCGCCCAGGAGCAGGTCGCCGGCCTGGCCTCCCGCAACGCCAGCAACGCCGGGGTGATCATGCTCGCCCCCGACGGCCAGATCATGGCTATGGTCGGCAGCGTCGACTATAACGCCCCCGACGGCCAGGTGAATGTGACCCTCGCCCCCAGGCAGCCCGGCTCGGCCCTCAAGCCCTTCGTCTACGCCGCGGCCCTGCAGCGCGGCTGGACGCCCGCCACCGTGATCTGGGATACGCCGACCCGCTGGGTCAACCCCGACGGGGTCGTCTACGAGCCGAAGAACTACGATAACGCCTTCCACGGGCCCCTGCGCCTGCGCATGACCCTGGCCAATTCGCTCAACATCCCCGCCGTCAAGGCCCTCGAGCATGTCGGCGTCGATAGCTTCGTCGAGCAGATGAGCCGCCTCGGCGTGACCACCTTCGACGACCCCAGCCGCTTTGGCCTGGCTATGGCCCTGGGCAGCAACGAGGTGCGCCTGCTCGAGCTCGCCGGCGCCTACAATGCCCTGCGCAGCGGGCGCTATGTGACCCCGGTGGCCGTGCTCAAGGTCACCAACAGCCGCGGCGAGGTGCTCGAGCGCTGGCAGCCCGATCGCGGGCGCCCCGTCTTCGGCCCCCAGAGCGAGCAGGTGGCCCACCTGATCACCAGCATCCTCAGCGACAACGAGGCCCGCCACTTCATGTTCGGGCGCGGCAATGTGCTCGAGCTGCCCGAGCTGGTTGTCGCCGCCAAGACCGGCACCTCCAACGACTTCCGCGACTCGTGGGCCATGGGTTATACCACCGACGTGACGATCGGGGTCTGGGTCGGCAACAACGACTCGGCGCCCATGGCCGAGGTCGCCGGCGCCAATGGGGCTGGCCAGATCTGGCGCGAGCTGATGATCCGCTACCACCTCGGGCGGCCGGCCACGCCTTTCCCGCGCCCCGCCGGGGTCGAGGAGATCCCCGTCTGCGCCGATACCGGCGGGCGGGCCGGCCCCAACTCGGGCTGCCCGCGCCCGATCTCCGAGCTGTTCCTGGCCGGCAGCGGCCCGGCCAACGTCGACGTCAGCTACCAGACCGTGCGCCTCGGCGGCGATGGTAGCTGCCTCGCAGCCTCGTATACGCCCGCCGCCGAGGTGCGCGAGGTGCAGTTCCCGCTCTACCCGGCCGAGTTCCGCGAGTGGGCCGCCCGTAACGCCCCCCAGCCGCCCACCGAGCTCTGCCCGCCCCCCGCGGCCCCCAGCGAGGCCGTCGCGCTGCTCAATGCCGTCGGGGCGAGCGGCCAGATCACCACGACCCAGGTCTTCGTCAGCGGCGTGGCCCGCGGCCCCTTCACCCTCGAGTTCGGCCCCGGCCCTCAGCCCGCCCAGTGGCAGCTGATCGGCCAGAACGCCATCCCGGTCAACGACGGGCTGCTCGGCGTCTGGTCGACCGCCGGTTTGGCGCCGGGCGAGTATACCCTGCGCCTGCGCGTCGCCACCCCCGAGGGCTTCAGCGTCACCACCAGCCAGACGGTGCGCTACGAGCCGGGGCTGCCCGCGGCGGCGCCCTGAGCGCTGACGCTCAGTCGAGCGTGAATTCGATCAGCCGGCTGCCCTTCGGCATCTGCGGGCGGGTCGCGCCGTCGGGGCCGCGGCCCAGCAGGCCCATGCGCTCGGCCATCTGCTCGCCGTTCTTGCTGGCCATGCGCTCGATCAGGCGCGCCGTCAGGGCAGGGTCGTTCACCACCCGCGCCGTCGCCAGCACCCGCTCGCCGCGCAGGCGCAGAGCCACGGGCGCGCCGCCCTCGAAGTTCTTGCCCCAGGCGCTGTGCGAGAAGGTGTAGAGCTTGCCGCCCTCCTCCAGGTAGCCCACCGGGAGGCTGTAGCGCGCCCCGCTCTTGCGGCCCTCGAAATGCAGGACCATCAGCATGCCGCTCAGGCCGCCGTGGAGCGGCGAGCTCAGCAGGAACTTCATGGTCGGGTTGACAATGCCGTAGGCCCACTTCGGCATGGGCGGCTGCACCGGCTCGGCGGTCGCAAGCGATTGCTCTTCCACGTGCGCTCCTTAGCTAGGGGTTGGTGGTCACCTCTGGATTATACCAATCGGTCTAGCTACGTCAAGGGCGCCGCGCGGCGGGCGGCCCCGGTGGTATAATCGGCCTATCGCCCCCCGATTGATCAGGAGTCCTCCCATGACCCTCCACAACGAGAAGGCCGCCCAGGCGGCCGAGCTCCTGCGCGAGCTTGACCTCGACTGCTGGCTCACCTTCGTCCGCGAGACGAGCGAGCGCCCCGACCCGGGTGTCGACTTCGTGCTCGGCACCAGCCTGACCTGGACCTCGGCCCTCTTGCTCGGGCGCGGCGGCGAGCGCATCGCCATCGTGGGTCGCTACGATGTCGAGAATGTGCAGCTGACCGGGGTCTTCCCCGAGGTGATCGGCTACGACGAGGATATCAAAGGCCCGCTGCTCGAGGCCCTGACCCGCCTGAACCCCCGCGGCATCGGCCTGAGCTACAGCCGCCACAACCACGGCGTCGACGGCCTGACCCTCGGCATGTACGAGCTGCTGCGCGAGACCCTGGCCGGCACCCCCTTCGTCGAGCGCCTGACCTCGGCCGAGGGTGTGCTCTCGCGTATGCGCGCCCGCAAGTCGCCCACCGAGCTGGCCCGCATCACCGCCGCCGTGGCCACCACCGAGCGTGTGATCGAGTGGCTCACCCCGCAGATCCGCGTCGGGGCGAGCGAGAGCGAGCTGGCCGAGCTCGTGCACGGCGAGTTCAAGCGCCTGGGCCTGCCCGCGGCCTGGGACTGGGACTACTGCCCGACCCTGAACACCGGGCCCGCCTCGCCCCTCGGCCATGTGGCGCCCCAGCCCCACATCAGGGTCGAGCCGGGCCACCTGGTGCATATCGACCTTGGCGTGCGCCAGGAGGACTACTGCTCGGACCTGCAGCGCATGTGGTATGTCCGCCGCCCCGGCGAGCAGAGCGCGCCCCCCGAGATCGAGCGGGCCTGGCGCACCGTCGTGGCCGCGATCGACGCCGGCGCCGCCGCTCTGCGCCCCGGTGTCAAGGGCTGGGAGGTCGACGCCGCCGCCCGCCGCGTGCTGGTCGAGGCCGGCTACCCCGAGTACCGCCACGCCCTCGGCCACGGCCTGGGGCGCGCCTGCCACGACGGCGGCCCGCTGCTCGGCCCGCGCTGGCCGCGCTACGGCGACGCCCCCGAGCAGCTCGTCGAGGAGGGCCACGTCTACACCCTCGAGCTCGACGTGCCGACGCCCGCCGGCCACCTCGCCCTCGAAGAGGACGTAGTCGTCACCGCCGACGGCTGCCGCTTCATCAGCAGCTTCCAGCGCGAGCTCTTTTTGATCTAGGCTCTTATACTCGCACCGATCTCCCGCTCGAGACCGCCAATAATCTTCTTGCGCAGCTTCGCCAGGACCTCGTCGGTGAGGGTGCGGTCGGGGGCGCGGAAGGTCAGGTGGTAGGTCAGGCTGCGCTTGCCCTCGCCGACCTGGGGCCCGCTATACACGTCGAAGAGGGTGAGCGCCTCGAGCAGTTCGCCGGCGCCGCGGCGGATCAGGCTCGCCACCTGGGCCTCGGGCACCGCGAGGGGCGCGACGATCGAGAGGTCCTGCACCGTGGCCGGGTAGCGCGAGAGCGAGCGGAAGCTCGGCGCCTGGGCCGCCTTGATCAGCGCGTCGAGGTCGATCTCGGCCGCGAGGGCCCGCGGCACGCCGAGGGCCAGGCGCTCGCGCACGGCCGGGTGCAGCTCGCCGAGCACGCCGACCCGCCGGCTCAGGCTGCGGGTGCGGCCCTTCTTCGGCGTGACGCCGTCCCCCAGCGCCGGGGGCTGGGCGACGGCATCATCCTCCACCTCGAGCAGCAGCGCGGCCGAGCGCCCGGGGTGGAAGCGCTCGTCGTCGCTCAGGGGGACGTAGCTCACCCGGTCGCTCAGGTTGAGCCGCGCCACCAGCGTCTCGACGACGCCCTTGAGGTCGTAGAAGTCCATGGGCTCGCGCCTCGTCGCCGACCAGGCCTCGGCCTCTTGCGGGCCGGCCATGGCGATCGCCAGGCGCCTGGGCTCGTCGGGCAGCCACTGGCCCTCGGCCTTCAGGTAGACTCGCCCGATCTCGAAGAGCACGGCCCGCTCGCGCTCGCGCAGGTTCAGGGTCAGAGCCGCGCCCAGCGAGGGCAGCAGCGAGCGGCGCATGTAGGTCTTCTCGGGGGTGTTCGGGTTGGAAAGCTTGACATAGTGATCGGCCACGGCCTCGGCGGGGGCGACAGCGGCGACCAGCTCCATGTCAATCAGCGAGTGGGTGATCAGCTCGTCGAGGCCCGCGCCGACCAGCACCTCGCGGGCCCGCTGCTCGAGGGCCAGCACGGGCGACTGCACGGCGGGGGGCAGCTCGTCGGCCAGGCGCGTGGGCGGGATGTGCTCGTAGCCGTAGACGCGCGCCACCTCCTCGCAGAGATCGGCCAGGATGCTCACGTCGAGGCGGAAGGTGGGCACCGTCACGTGTACGATCGGCTCGTCGGCGTAGCTCGCGAAGTCGCCAAGGGTCGAGCCGCCGCGCACCTCGCAGCCGAAGCCGAGGCGGCCGAGCAGGTCGGCGATCTCGTGGGCGCCAAGGCGTACGCCCACAATGCGGGCCACCTCAGAGGGCGAGAGGTCGAGCGTCACCGGCTGCCACGGGCGCGGGTACTCGTCGACGAAGCCCTCGGCGATGGTGGCCCCGGCGTACAGGCGCATCAGCTCGAGGCAGCGGCGCAGCGCCACGAGCGGCAGCTCGTAGTCGACCCCGCGCTCGAAGCGGCGCGAGGCCTCGCTGGGCAGCTTCATGCCGCGGGCCGTCTTGCGAATCTGGGTCGGCTCCCAGATCGCCGCCTCGAGCAACACCGTCGTGGTCGTATCGCTGACCTCGCTCGAGGCCCCGCCCATCACGCCGGCCACCGCCAGCGGCTCGGCCCTGTCGCAGACCAGCAGGGGTGTGCGCTCGAGGCCGCTTTGGGGGCCGGGGGTCAGGTCGCGCTCTTTGCCGTCGAGGGTGACCAGGCGCTCGCCGGGGTGCGCCAGGCGCACGACCAGGTGGCCGTCCTTGACCTTCGTATAGTCGAAGGCATGGGTGGGCTGGCCCCACTCGAGCATGACGTAGTTCGAGATATCGACCACATTGCTGATCGGGCGCATGCCGGCGCTGGTCAGGCGGCGCTGCATCCAGGCCGGCGAGGGGCCGACCGTGAGGCCCTCGGCCAGGCCCAGCGTGAAGCGCGGGCACAGCTCGGGGGTCTCGATCGTCACTCCGGCGCGGCCCGCGATACTCGGCCCCGCGCTGAGCACCGTCGGGCTCGGCAGGGTCAGGGGCGCCCCCGTCAGGGCGGCCACTTCGCGGGCGACGCCTACGATCGAGAGGGCCCGGGCATAGTTGGGTGTGATCTCAATCTCGAAGACCACCTCGCCCATGAAGTCGCGCAGCGGCACGCCCACCGGCGCGTCGTCCTCGAGCAGGATGATCCCCTCGTGCTCCTCGCTGATGCCCAGCTCCTTCTCAGAGCAGAGCATGGCGTCGCTCATCACCCCGCGCACCGGGCGGCCCTTCAGGGTGGTGATCACCTTGCCCTCAGCGTGGCCGTCGTAGAGCCGGGCACCCTCTTTGGCGAAGACCCCCTTGAGCGGGTGGCTCAGCCGGCCCTGGCCCCTGTAGGGGAAGAGGTTCGGCGCGCCCGTGACCACGGTGTGCGGCGCGGCGGCGCCATAGTCGACCGTGGCCAGCACCAGCTTGTCGGCGTTGGGGTGGGGCATCACCTCGAGGATGTTGCAGGTGAGGATCAGATCGGGGTCCCAGGGCAGCTCGGCGCCCTCGAGGCCGACAATATGGACGTCCGCGACCTCTAGGCCGCCGAAGGTCAGCCGGCGGGCCAGCTCGGCGGGGGGTAGCTCGACGGCGACAAACTCTTTGAGCCAGCTCAACGGTACTTTCATGGACCCTCGCAGCCACCAGGCGGGAAACCACGCGGATTGTAGCCGCGGGCCATACTAGCTGTCAAGGGACGCGGCAAAGATGCGGTACAATCCCTTGCGCGCCCGTCGTTCATACCGTTTGATCTTCGCAGCTCTGCCCATGCTCACGGAGCGATCATGACTCAGCCCTCCGAGCCGCCTTACGCCCCGCCGCCCAGCCCATCGCCCGCCACCAATCGCCTGACCCCGCCCGCCGCCTCGCGCCGCGGCTGCGGCAGCCGTATCCTCGGCCTGCTCGGCTGGCTGCTCACCCTGGCCCTCAGCGCCGCTCTGGGGATCGCGGTCCTCGCCGGCATCGCCTACTTCCTCTTCGGCTTCACGCTGGCGACGCCCAACCAGATCCGCCAGGCCAACGCCGATGTCTCCGCTCTCCAGGCCCAGGTCGGCGCCCTCGAGACGGCGGTCGCCCTGGCCAGAACCGGCGAGGCCGAGGGCGCCCGCGAGCTCTCGTCGGCCAACGAGCTCCTCGGCGAGCTCGAGGGTCGCCTGGCCGGGGTCGAGCAGCAGGCCGCCGACCTGGCCGGCCAGTCGGCCACAGCGGCCTCCCTTGCCCAGGAGCTCGGCGAGAATGTCGCCCTCGCCGCGACCATTCAGGCCGAGGGTCGCGAGGGCCAGGTCCTGGTCGCGGTGGTGGCTACGGTGCAGGCCGATAATGCCGCCCGGATCGCCGATCTGCAGCAGCGCAACGAGCGCGTCACCCGCTTCCTCGACCGCCTGAGCGATCTGGCCGGCGATGTGGGCGGCGCGCCCGCCCCCGCCGCATCGCCCGAGCAGCCCGCCGCCACGCCCAGCGCGACGCCCACCGCCGCGCCTACGGCTCCGGCTCCCACCGCCACGCCCACGCCCACGCCCACATCGTAGCACTACGTACGAGGATACGTACTTTTCTCGATAGTACCGGCCCTCGTGTGGCCCTATACTGGTCCCAGATACGGGCGTAAGCACTACGAGGAGGCTACGATGAGCGAGAACAAGGCTCTCACCGAGGGCGAGATCGAGGACGTCGTTGCTGTGGCCGAGCCTGCCGCCGAGGCCGAGCCTGCCGCCGAGGAGACCGCCGACACGCTGCTGGGCGGGCGGATTGTGGTGGCGGCGCCGATCATCAGCCCCGAGAAGCCCGACGAGCGCAAGGTGCCTACGAACTAATCGCCTGAGGGGGGCCGTGTGGGGGGCGCAGCATGCATGCTGCGCCCCCTATATGTTGCCCCGTCCTCGGGCGTGCTCCAGCAGGGCTCTGTGGGCCGCCACAGCGTTGAGGAAGCGCTGCCGCGCCCCTTCGTCGCCGATGCGGGCCGCGCGCTCCTGGAGGCGGGCTGTGGCGCCGGCCAGGGCCGCCGGGGCGCGCGGGTCGTCGGCGGCCAGCAGGGCCTCGTAGCAGGTCAGCTCGACCCGGGCCGGCTCGTCGGCTCCGGTCAGTGGGGCCGTCGCCAGGTGGGCCAGGATCGGCTCGACGTGGGCCAGGGCCTCGGCGGTCGCCCCGCGGGCCAGGGCCACGCGGGCCAGCCCCGCCAGGCTCTCGAAGAGCAGGGCCGGCTCGTCCATGCCCGCGCGCAGGGCTCGGGCGGCCTCGTAGCTGGCCGCGGCCTCGTCCAGGCGTCCCAGCCCATACAGCGCGTGGCCTCTGATCGTCAGGGCGTAGGCGCTGCTGCGGGCCTGGCCGATGGCGTCCGCGAGGCGCACCGCCTCCTCGCTATGGGCCAGGGCCGCCCTGTCGTCGCCATTCAGGTGCGCGGCCAGCCCCAGGTGATACAGCGCGAGCGCCTCGTCTTCGACATGATCGACGGCGCGCGCAATGGCCAGGGCCTGCCCGTGATCGGCCAGGGCTTGCCCGTACTCGCCGAGCAGGATGGCCACCTCGCCCATATTGTTCAGGGTCCAGCCCTCCCCCTCCCAGCTGCCCATGGCGCGAAAGAGCGCCAGGGCCTGCACCAGCGCTGAGCGCGCCGCCAGGTAGTCGCCGAAGGCCATGTGATCGTCGGCCAGGTTGTTGAGGGCGAAGGCCTCGCCCTGGCGATCGCCCGTGGCCCGGTAGATCGCCAGGGCCTGCACATTCAGCTCGTGGGCGCGCACATAGTCTCCCGTGAACGAGGCGGCCACGCTCAGGCCGGTCACGGTGTTCGCCTCGCTGCGCCTATTGCCCAGCCGGCGGTAGATCGCCAGGGCGGCCTCGTACAGGGGGGCCGCGGCGCGGGCCTGCCCCCTACTGATCGCCACACTGGCCAGGAAGTAGAGCGCGCTGGCCTCGACCGCCGGCAGCTCCCAGGCCTTGGCGATGGCCAGGGCCCCCTCGAGCTGCTCGCGGGCCTCTTCGTAGCGGGCCTGCTTCCAGAGTAGCGCGCCCCAGCGCTCGCGGGCGTGGGCCTCGGCGGCGACATCGGCTCTGGCCACGGCCAGGGCGGCGGCCCGCGCCGCCGCCGTCACCCCTGCCCCGTAATCGCTCACCCGCTCGGCGAAGACCGCCCGCCGCAAGGCCGCCGTCACCCGTAGCCCGTCGTCGTCGCTGCGCTCGGCCAGGGCCTCGATGGCCCGTACGTCGGCGGCCTGAGCCTCGCGTCTGGCCAGCATATCGTGGACCCGCTCGCGCTCCAGCAGCAGCTCAAAGCGGTGGGCCAGGTCGTCCCTCGCGGTCAGCTCGAGGGCCCGGCCGAGGTAGGTCAGGGCGTCCTCGTTCGCGTAGAGGGCCGCAGCCTGGACGCCGGCCAGCCAGGCGTAGCGGGCCTCGCCGGCCTGCTCGCCCGCCAGCCCATAGTGGTGGGCCAGCAGCGGGTAGTAGGCCTCGAGCCTGCCGGCGTAGATCTGCTCGTACCAGCTCGCCACGGCCAGGTGCAGCTCGGCCCGCTGGCCGAAGAGCAGGGTCTCGTAGGCTACCCTATGGGTGATACTATGCTTGAAGGCGTAGCTCGGCTCGGGCTCGTCGCCCTCGACCAGGGTCAGGTCGCGCCGGGTGAGGCTGGCGAGGTAGGCTCGCAGGGCCCCCAGCTCGATCAGCGTATAGCGCCGCAGCGTGGCGTGCAGGGGGGGCTCGCCGAAGCTGCGTCCGATCACCGCGGCCACCTTGAGCAGGAGCTGCTGCTCGGCCGGCAGGCGGTCGATGCGGGCCAGCACCAGGCCCTCGACCGTCTCGGGCAGCGGGGACCGCCCCAGCTCCAGCTCGCGGCTGACGCTACAGCGCGGCTGGCCCGCGGCGTCGAGGGCGACGCTCACCAGGCCGTTGTCGCGCAGGTTGTCGATCAGCTCCTCGACGAAGAAGGGGTTGCCGCTCGCCCGCTCGACCACCAGGCCGGCGACGGCGGGCGGCAGCATGGCCGGGCTCAGGCCCAGGCGCCGGGCGGCCAGGGCCGTCAGCGCGGCCTCCTCGAGCCCCTCGAGCGCGATCGACTCGGCCCGCGGCAGGTCGTGGAGGGCCGCCAGGTGGGCGGCCATTGGCTCGCCCTCGCCGGCGGGCCGCTGCACAAGGATCAGCAGCAGCGGCGCGCCGGGGCCGAGCAGGGCCCGGGCTACTCCGACGGTCAGAAGCCACGAGAGGCCGTCGAGCCACTGGGCGTCCTCGAGCAAGAGCAGCAGCGGGCCTCGGCTCAGGCGCTCGGTCAGCAGGATGACCACCAGGCCCTGCAGGCTGTCCTGGCGCAGGCGCGCGTCGAGCGAGGCCGTGAGCGGAGTCTCGGGCAGCTCCAGGTGCAGCACATCGTTGAGCAGGGGCGCGCGCTGGTCCAGCTCGGGCGAGGCGGCGGAAAGCAGCGCCAGCACCTGCCGGCGGCGCGCCTCGGGGGGGCTCGTGGCGTCGAGGCCGCACAGCCCCTCGAGGATGTCGCGCCATGCGCGGTAGGGCGTCTGTCGCTCGTTACTCAGGGCGCTGCCCTGGAGCGTCACGATCCCGCGCTCGACGGCCCGCCGGGCGAGCAGGCCGGCGAGCAGGGATTTGCCCATGCCCGCCTCGCCCGTAATCGTCAGCACGGCGCCCGTCCCGGCCTGCAGCTCGTCGAGCAGAGCCTCCCCGCGCCGCAGCTCCGCGTCGCGGCCCAGGGGCAGCTCGACCTGTGGGGCCGATGGCGCGGGGCGCGGCCCGCCGGGCGCGAACACCGCCAGGGGCGTGCCCTTGCCCTTGAGCTGGACCGGGCTCAGCTCGCGGAACTGCCAGCGGCGGCGCGCCGCTTTGTAGACGCCCTCGTCGCAGCAGATTGTCCCCGGCCCCGCCGTGCTCATGAGGCGCGCGGCCACATTGGTGGCGTCGCCGAGCACGCCGTAGGTGCGCCGGCCGGGGCCGCCATAGTCGCCGCAGTACATCTGACCCTGGGCGATGCCGATGCTGATTCGATCGATGAAGTCGAGCTCGCTCGCCAGAGTCAACAGCGCCTGGGCCGCGGCCACGGCATTGGCGGCCGCGTTGGTCTGGGCGACAGGGGCGCCGAAGGCGAGGTACAGATAGCTGCCCTTGTCGCCCATGGTCAGCTGGAGCAGGGCGCCGCCATAGGCCGCCCCGATCGCCTGCACGCGCCGCACAAACCTGTCCAGCAGCACGGGGGCGTCCTCGTCGCGGTCATAGTCGATGCCCCCGAAGCTGAGGAACAGGGCCACCGCGCGCCGCAGGTCGGCCAACAGGTGGCCCGTGGCCGCCCCCGAGCCGGCCATGATCCGCGCGGCGACCTCGGGGATGAGCCAGCTGCGGGCTGTGGCATCAGCCTGGGGCGAGGGTAGGGGGAGGCTCGGCCAGGGGGTCGGGTGGACGCTGTGATGCAGGGCGCTGATGCGGGCGGCCACCACCTCGCCCGTCGGGTCGGCGCGCCAATCGGCGACGCTGAGGGCCGCGCCCAGGGCCCGCGCCGTCGCCCCGTCGAGCAGCACCTCGTCGCGGAGGGCCAGCTGTTCGACGGCGCTGAGCAGGTCGAGGGTGGCCCCGGCGAGCACGTCGATGCGGCCCAGGCCCGGGTCGCCGATGGCGAAGCGCCGGATCGGGCCGCCGGCCAGGGCGATCTTGAGCCCGAGGATCAGGTGCGTGCCATCGGGCAGGGCCACCGGGGCCAGCTCGCCGATCCCCTGCTGGATGCACAGGGCGCATGCGGCGGCGCGCAGCGCGGCCGGGGCGGCCGGCGCGTCTAGGCCGTTGGGCAGCTCGTCGAACCAGCAGGTGACCGCGTCGCCGCTGAAGGAGACCACGCTGCCGGCATAGCGGTCGGCCTGTTCCACCAGGACCCCAAAGACCAGATTGAGCTGGCGCGTCAGCTCTTCGGCGCCGAGCTGCGGCCCAAGCTGCTGGGCCAGGCTCTCGGCCATGGGGGTGAAGCCCGCCAGATCGGCAAACAGCGCCACACCGCTGGCGCGATCAGGCAGATCGCCCTCGGCCAGCAGGGCCAGGAGCCGGTCGACCGGGAGGTATGGGGTTAGGGCCATGCCCCAATTCTACACCAGACGCCAGGGGCTGCGGCGCTAGTCGCGGCCGATGCCCGCCTCGGTGAGCAGGCTGATCACCCGCTCGATCCGCTTGCTCGACTGCGCGAGGCGCAGCGCGAGGTCGGCCACCATGGCCTCGCTGAGGGCCGGGTTCTTGGCGATCTTGTCGCGCAAGGGCGGCAGGCCTCCCTCGGCCTCGTCGAGGGTGGTGATCACACGGTCGAGGGCCGCTTCGGCCTCTTCGCGCTGGCGCGAGGCCACCTGGGGCCAGCGCCCGTTGACATTCTTGCCGCGGGCGAGAGCCAGAAAGCGCCGCACCCGCTCGGCCCGGGTCAGGGCGTCGGAGATATAGCGCTCGGTGTCGGTGACCAGCACCAGGGCGAGGGCCTGATTACCGCTGATCTTGGCCCTGGCCCCATCGAGGGTGGCCTGGGCGAGCTGCATCATCTGGGCGGCTTCTTCAGAGCAGCGGATCGCCTCCTCGCGCTCGTTCTCCGCCTCCAATGGCCAGCGGCGTGGTATCGTCGGCATAAGATTCCATGTTCTGGTACTTTCGCGCCGAGGTATAGCTGAGCAGTTCCATCTGGCGGAACATGGCCTCGCCAATCTGCCACAGAATAATCGGCGTACCCGAGGCGATAAAGCTGCGCCAGACGGCGCCCTCGTACAGGCGCCAGTCGAGGTTCTTGGCCTTGCGCGCGGACATGGCGACCGGCACGAGCGAGATGAGCACGCCACCCGCAACCTCGGCCCAGATGTGGTCGGGCTTGATCGGGTAGCGCCGCTCGAGAAAGCTGAGGGCCGCAGCGTAGGCGGTCGAGATGCCCAACACCTTCAGCGGGATGCTAAAGGCCAGGCGCTCCTCCGGGTTCTCGGACCTGCTGTTTTGACGAGACGTAGCCATTTGTCGGGTTCCTTTCGGGGTCTCGTTGGGTGCCATTATACACATGGATAGGGTGATTGTCTAGGCGGTCCGGGCCTCTTTTAGATGACTGTCTTGTCATCGAGCCGGGCTGCGGCTGGGATGTTCTCACGGCTGTGTTCACCCTCCTCTCGCTTCACAGGCCCCTATAGGCGGCTTAGTGCGCTATTATGGGCGACGATCATGACGAACGTTAACCCCTGGCTCTCGCCATTCGCCTGGCTTTAGCCGCTGATACTACTACAGATACTAGCAATCCGCAAGCCCCTTCCCCGTGCATCTTTTTCAACCGGAGACCGCCGGAACATCTGCCGCATGGGGGGTTCACAAAGGTCGTACTATCTGCTATAGTACCGCCCATTAATAACCCATTAACGTCCTACTTAGCGGTGAATAGCCGCCGACCAGCTGACTGTCAGCAGCCCCACTCGTCCCGCCTCGTTCAGCGGAGGTCGACCATGATGCTTCTTGGAACCTGGATTCTGCCCCTGGAGGGACGCTGCCTCGCTCTGCCGCAGTCCTTCCGCCCCGCGGCCGCCGACGGCCTGATCATCACCCGCGGCTTCGAGCGTTGCCTCCAGGCCTTCCCGGCCGCTGCCTGGCGCACCCTCGCCCGTCGCGTCAGCGAGCTCCCCCTCACCGCCGACGCCGCCCGCACCCTCAGGCGCATAATCTTCGGCGCCGCCATTGACCTCGCCCCCGACTGCCTCGACGCCGTCGCCCTGCCCCGCCACCTGCTCGCCCACGCCGAGCTGCAGACCCAGGCCGTCTTCGTCGGCTGCGACTCCTACTTCGAGATCTGGTCGGCCGAGCGCTGGCGCGCCGCCGACCAGACGCTCCCCGGCGAGCGTTTCGCCGGCCTCGGCGCCGCTCTCGCGCCAGCCTACGCGCCCGCTATCCTCTAGCTCATCGTCGCACTGGAGGCACCTATGCTGCGCCTGAACCGCTCCACCGCCCCCGCCCGGCCCCTCGCCAGCGCCGCCGTCGCCCGCGCCCGGCTCCAATGCGCCCTCGGCGCCGACCGCCGCGTCGAGACCCGCGCCCCCAGTGTCGCTAGCGCCCTGCCCTGCCCGCCCTGCGCCCCGCCCGCCGCCCCCGACGACCTGCTCGGCCGCCTGCTCGGCGAGCCCCTCGCCTCTGACAGGAGACGGCCATGATCGAGCTGGAACGCCGCCGGCCCACGGCTCAGGCCATCGTCGCCACCGATGGCGCCGCCATCGCCCATGTGAGCCAGACCATCGTCCACGGCGACCTGTATGCGGCCCCCTCGGTCGCCGAGCCCGATCTGGCCCTGCTCTACGCTCAGTACCGGGCCTATGTCGTCGAGAGCTTCAGCCGGCTCGACTTTCGCGGCCTGCACCTCCATTCGGCCGCCCGCCTGGGCCTCGAGCAGATCTATATCCCGGTCGAGGCCCGCCCGCTCGAGGCCGACGACGAGCCCGCTTGCCTCCACGACTTCGTGCGCGACCAGCCGCTCCTGGTCGTGCTCGGCGACCCCGGCAGCGGCAAGAGCACCCTGGTCCGCTATCTGCTGCTGACCCTCACCCGCGGCGCGGCCCGCAGCGTCTTCGGCCTCGATCCCCAGACTCTGCCGGTCTTCTTCCCCGTGGCCGCCTTCGCCGCCGCCCGCGCTCGCCCCGGCCAGGCCGATCTGGCCCCCCTCGCCTACCTGGCCGCCTTCTTCGCCGGCCTCTCCCAGCCCGACTACGGCCCCCTCTTCGCCCGGGCCCTCGCCACGGGTCGCGCCCTGGTGCTGCTCGACGGCCTCGACGAGGTGCGCACCGAGCGCCAGGCTGTCGTCCATGCCCTCGAGGCCTTCGTCCGCCAGTGGGCCCCCGCCGGCAACCGCTTCGTCGCCACCTCGCGCATCGTGGGCTACGCCGACGCGCCCCTCGACGCGACCCTCTTCGCCGCCGTCGCCATTCAGCCCCTCGGCGACGCCCAGATCCGCCACTTCGTGGAGCGCTGGAGCCGCGCCTACGCCGCCCTCGGCGAGCCCGCCGCCCCCGCCCCCGGCGACCTGCTCGCCGACCTGGTGCGCGAGGCCGCCGCCGCCGAGGCCGAGCGCCGCGTCGCCCGCCACGCCGACTCCCTCGCCGCCGCCGTCTTCGCCGAGCCCCACGTCGCCGAGCTGGCCCGCAACCCGCTGCTGCTCACCATCCTGGCCCTCATCCACAACCAGGGCGCCCGCCTGCCCGACCGCCGCGTCGACCTCTACCGCCTCTGCGTGGCCGCTCTCGCCGAGACCTGGAACCGCGCCCGCTCGCTCAGCGGCCGCCCCGTCGATGTCCACCTGGGCGACGAGCCCCTCGACGAGCGCTTCGTGGTCAACCTGCTCGGCCCTGTCGCCCTCGCCATCCACGGCGAGCAGGCCGGCGGCCTGGTCGACCAGGACGAGCTCGAGACGCGCATCTCGGCCACCCTCCAGCAGGCCGACGGCATCCCCCGCCGCCGCGCCCGCCGCCTCGCCCAGGACTTCATCGAGCTCATGCGCCGCGACACCGGCCTGCTCCAGGAGCGCGGCTACCGCCGCTTCGCCTTCCTCCACCTCACCTTCGAGGAGTACCTGGCCGCCCGCGGTCTGCTCGAGTCGGTCGCCGTCGAAGACCCCGCCGCCCTGCTCCAGACCTACGCCACCGACCCCCGCTGGCGCGAGGTGGTGCGCCTGGCCGTGGCCGCGGCCCCCCAGCGCGAGGCCGGCCGGCTCCTCGTCGCCCTGATCGCGGCCCCCGCCGCCGGCCCCGAGCGCGGACGCCCCGCCCTGCTGGCCGGCGAGTGCCTGCTCGACGTCGGGCGTAACGGCGCGGGCGGTCGCTCGTGGGACGCCGTGGTCGCCGCTCTGCTCGCCGTGGTCGCCGACCCCGCCGTCGCCACGCCCACCCGCGCGAGCGCCGGGGCGGTCCTCGGTCGCCTCGGCGATCCCCGCGTCCTCGACCCCGCCACGGGCCGCGCCGAGGGCGCCGGGGTCTGCCCCGTGGCCGACTACTGGTGTGACGTCGCCGCCGGCCCCTTCTGGCAGGGCGACGAGGCCGCGAAGCGCGGGCGCGCCCCCGCCCTGCGCCAGGCCTCGCTGCCCCGCGGCCTGCGCATCGCCCGCTACCCCGTCACCAACGCCGAGTACCGCCGCTTCGTCGCCGCCGGGGCCTACGCCGAGCCGCGCTGGTGGACGCCCGCCGGCCTGGCCTTCCTCCAGGCCGGCGGCCACGGCCTCGCGCCCGACGAGACCCCCGGCCCCGTCGCCGGGCCCGCCCACTGGGGCGCCCCGCAGTACGCCGGCCCCGCCCAGCCCGTCGTCGGCGTCTCCTGGTACGAGGCCGCCGCCTACTGCGCCTGGCTCACCGACCTCGGCCGGACCGCCGGCTGGCTCTACCCGGGCGAGGCCCTGCGCCTGCCTACGGCCCTCGAGTGGGAGCGGGCCGCCCGCCACACCGACCGCCGCCGCTACCCCTGGGGCGACGCCGAGCCCGACCCCGAGCGGGCCAACTTCGAGGGGGCCGGGCTGCGCGCCCCCACCCCCGTCGGGGCCTTCCCCGCCGGCGCGGCCGCCTGCGGCGCCCTCGATATGGCCGGCAATGTCTGGGAGTGGACCGCCAGTCTCGCCGACGACCTCGTCGCCCCCGGCCCGCGCCCCGATATCGCCGCCGACCAGACGCCCGCGATCAAGGGCGGGGCCTTCAACTGGGACGCCGACGCCCTGCGCTGCGGCGCCCATTACTGGTTCCACCCCGCCCAGCGCTACAACCTGCTCGGCTTCCGCATGGTCTGGGCCGCCGACGAAGGAGGTGCCGAATGAGCGTCTATATCTGGCTCGCCTTCGCGCGCTTCACCTTCTCATGGCTTCGTCTATATGTCGGCCTCGCGGCCGCCAACGTTGCCCCTGCGCGGGCCGAGGAGCGCAAAGCTCTTCAGCCCGACCCTGCGGGCTGGAACCAGGAGGTGCGAGGATGACTGAGCAAGCCGATCCGATCGAGCTCACCATCACCTTCTCGCCCGAGGGCGAGGGGGCTATCCTGCGTTGGGAAGCGGCCGTGCTCGGGGCCCGCGCCAGCCTGCTCGCAGCGCCGGTTCCGGCCCGCGACCTGGCCCTGGCCCTGCGCGCCCTCGATGTGCTCCAGGACCCCGCCTACCCCCACGCTCGCACGGCGGAGCAGGCGGCTCACTTCGCCTTCGACCAGGGCGAGCGCGAGCGCCTGGCCGCCCTCGGCCTGCTGGGCGAGGCGGGCTGCATCGCCCCCGACGCCGCCCGCCAGATGGGCCGGCGCCTCTTCGCCGCCCTCACCGACGACCCGGCCGCCCGCGCGGCCCTGGCGACCGTGCGCGACCACGCCGTCGCCCTCGGCCGGCCCCTCGCCCTGACCCTGGCCTTCCCGCCCGGCGCCGAGCGCCTCGCTGCCCTGCCCTGGGAACTGCTCTGGGACGACGGCCCGACGCCCCTGCTCCTCGCCCGCGGCATGGCCGGCTCGCTCACCAGGCGCCTCGACCTGGCCCAGGCCCTGCCCCCGCCCCGCCGCGGCGTCGGGCCTCTGCGCATCCTGGCCGTCTCGCCCCAGGCCGGCATCGGCCCCGAGCTGCGCCAGGTCGAGCGGGCCGCCCGCGCGGCCGCCCTCGCCCCCCTGCTCGCCCGTGGCGCCGTCGTGATCGACGAGCTCGCGCCCGCCGACCGCGCCGGCCTCGTGCGTGCGATCGAGGCCGGCGGGCCGCCCGACATCCTGCACTTCTACGGCCACGGCCGTCTGCGCGCCGGCGTCGGTGAACTGCTGCTCGACGACCCCGGCGGGGCGGGCTGGCTGCCCGCCGCCGCCCTGGCCTCCCTCCTCGGCGGCGTCGGCCTGGTCGCCCTCTACGCCTGCCACGGGGCCGGGCTCCCCGACCTGGCCGGCCCCGGCGACCCGCTGCTCGGCGGCGTGGCCCAGGCCCTCACCGCCGCGGGCGTGCCCGCCGTGCTCGGCATGCAGCTCGCCGTGCGGGCCACGGCCGCCACCAGGGCCGCGGCCGCCGTCTACGGGGCCCTGGCCGCCGGGCGCAGCCTGCAGGACGGCGTCGGCGTCGCCCGCCGGGCCCTCTTCGTCGAGGAGCGCGACGGCGCCTCGTGGTTCGTGCCGGCCCTCTACCTGCGCGGCCCCGCGGCCGGGCCCTTCACCCTGCGCCCGCCGGCGGCGACCACGCCCTCGGCGCCCGCCCTCGCCCCGCGCCCCGCGCCGGCCGGGGCCCGCCAGAGCGTCTACGCCCACGGCGGCGGCGCCATCCGCGCCCTGCGCATCCAGGGCCGCGCCGGCAGCCAGCAGCGCGTCGTCGCCGCCCGCGGCGGCACCATCAGCGATGTTAGCATTATCGATCGCTAGAGAGGTCGAGGACGCCATGAGCATCACCTGGGTCGGCATGACTCGCGAGCACTACCAGGTCGGCAGGCCCGGCCCCATCCGTGCCGTCGTCATCCACGCCACCGCGGGCCGCGCCCCCGGCGACCTCGGCTGGCTGCGCAAGGGCGGCGACGAGCGCCGCCCCGTCTCGTGTCACTACTATATAGATAAGGCCGGCGCGATCAGCCAGCTGGTCAAGGATGAGGACACCGCCTGGCACGCCGGGCGCAGCCGCTGGACGATCGACGGCCGCGTCGTCGAGAACCTCAACCCCGTCTCCATCGGCATCGAGCTCGAGAATAACAACAGCGGGCGCGAGCCCTACCCCGAGCCCCAGCTCGCCGCCGCCGTCGCCCTCACCAGGGCCCTCGCCGAGCGCTACGCCATCCCGTCCGCGCAGGTCGTGCGCCACCTCGACATCAGCCCGGGCCGCAAGACCGACCCCGCCGGCCTCGCCTGGCCCGGCTTCCTCGCCCGGGTCTTCGCCCGTTCGCCCGAGGCCGCGGGCGAGGCCCGCCTGCGCGCCTACATGCTCGACCGGGCCTACAGAGTCGCCGGCGGCGCCCTGCCCTCCGGCTGGCCCCTCTACGAGGCCGCGCGCCGCCATGCCCTCGGCATGCCCGTCGCCGCCATCGTGGGCGAGGGGGCGGCCCAGGGCTCCGCCCAGGACGACCGCGACCGCGCCGTCCGCCTCGACGGCCAGCCCCCGCTGCTCGTCGAGGTCTACGCCCGCGACCTGCTCTATGCGCCCACCGTCGGCCCGGGCGATGACCCCCCCGCGGCCGCCCTGGCTCGCCGCCTCTCCGACACCCCGCCCGGGGCCCGCCGCGACGCCCTGCTCGAGCTGCTCTTCAGCGCCGCCGATCCGCTCAACGGCTTCCAGCGCGAGTGGGCCTTCCACCAGCTCTACCTCGAGCGCGCCGGCGAGCTCGGCGTCCCGATCGGGCCCAGCCACCGCATCACCGTCGGGCCGCGCCAGGTCTTCGCCTGTCAGCACTTCGCCTTCGACAGCCTCTGCTCGCCGGTCGGCGCCTGGAAGACCGTCTACCGCCTCAGCGCCCTCGCGCGCGAGGTGCCCGGTCTCGACCTGCCCCTGGCCGGGGCCCTGCGCCGCGCCCTGCTCGACGACCTCTACCGGGCCCGCCTTGGCCGCCGCTACGATCCCGCGGCGCTGCTCACCCGCCATGCCGAGGAGCGCGGCCTCGGCGCGCCCCTCGGCCGCCCCGAGCTGGTCGGCGTGGGCGAGGCGACCTACCTGCTCATGCCCTACGCCGGCGACATCCTCGCCTGCCGGCTGCCCGCCCTCGACTGGCCCCTCGACCAGCCCCTCCCCGCCGACGCGCCGATCGTCGGCCTCGACGAGGCGGACGACTCGCTGCTCGGGGCCGTGGCCCGCGTGCCCAGGCCCCTTCTGCGCCGGCTGCTGCGGCCGCGCTCGCTCCTCCTCGGCGCGCCCTCGCCCCAGCCGATCATCTTCGACCTCAGCCCGGGCGTGCTCGGCCGGCCCTCGTTCGGGGCCAGCCCCCAGCGCCAGCCCGGGCCCCTCGTGCCCGCGGCCCTGCTGATCGTCGCCGCCCCCGGCCCGGCCCAGGCCGACCTGCGCGACGAGGCCGCCCTGGCCCGCTGGCACTACTATGTCGACGCCGCCGGCGCACTCTACCGCCTCCGCGACGAGGCGAGCCGCGTCAGCGCCGCGCCCGATGACCCCGCCCTCGTCATCGCCGTCGAAGGCGACCCCGCCGTCGCCGGGCCCGCCCAGCGGGCCGCCCTCAGCTGGCTCGTCCGTTCACTGGCCGCCGCCCTGTCGCTCCCGCCCAACGCGGTGCGGGCGCATCCGGCGGCCCCCATCACCCACCCGCTAGAAAGGGAGCTCCGATGACCGAGCGATTGGTCCTGCTCAAGACCCCCCTGGCCGAGATGGTCGCGCCGCGGCCCGCCCTCGCGCCGGCTCCCATGCCCGTGAGCGCCCCGGCGATCGGCATCAAGGTGGTGGGCGTCGGCGGCGCCGGCGGCAATGTGGTCGACCGCCTGGCCGGCCAGCGCATCGCCGCCGTCGACACCCTGGCCGTCAACACCGACCGCCAGGCCCTCAAGGCCGGCCGGGCCAAGCGCCTGATCTGCCTGGGCGAGAGCCTCACCCGCGGCCTCGGCGCCGGCGGCGACCCCGCGGTCGGCCAGCAGGCCGCCGAGGCCTCCACCGAGGCCCTCTTCAGCGCCCTGCGCGGCGCCGACCTGGTCTTCATCGCCGCGGGCATGGGCGGCGGCACCGGCACCGGCGCGGCCCCCGTCGTCGCCGAGGTCGCCCGCCAGCTCGGCGCCCTCACCGTCGCCCTGGTCACCCGCCCCTTCGAGTTCGAGGGCCGCCGGCGCGCCCGGGTCGCCGAGCAGGGCCTCGCCGAGCTGCGCGCTGTCGCCGACACCGTGATCGTCGTGCCCAACGACCGCCTGCTCCAGGCCGCCGCCCGCACCACCACCGTCACCGAGGCCTTCGCCATGGCCGACTCGGTGCTGCGCCATGGCGTCCAGAGCATCGCCGACATGGTCACGCGCCACGGCCTGATTAATGTCGACTTCGCCGACGTGCGCGCGATCATGGGCGAGGCCGGCCCCGCCCTGCTCGGCATCGGCCTGGGTCGCGGCCCCGATCGTGTGGTCGAGGCCGCCCGCCGCGCCATGGCCTGCCCCCTGCTCGAGGGCCGCCTCGACGGCGCCAGCCGCCTGCTGCTCAACATCACCGGCGGCGAGGATCTCGGCCTGCTCGAGGTCCAGCGCGCCGCCGAGCTGATCGCCAGAACGGTCGATCCCGACGCCAACATCATCTTCGGCGCGGTGATCGACCCCATCCTCACCGGCGGCCAGGTCCGCGTCACCCTCGTGGCCACCGGCTTCAGCCTCGACGCCCCTGCCGTGCCCCGCCGCACCTACGCCGATCCCCAGCCCGCCCTTTTGGAGAAGAGCCGGCGTGACGCGGGGCCTGCCCCTGGGCAGGCAGTCCTACCATCGCCCATGGCCCCGAAACTCACCCCCGCCCCCGGCGGCGATAGCCTCGATATCCCGCCCTTCCTCCTGCGCTTCCGAGGAGAGCAGTCATGAGCAGCATCACCCTCTGCCGCGAGGACCCCCTCGTGAGCCTCGTCCACGACCTGTTTGGCGCCAACATCGTCCGCGTGCCCGACGCGCGCGTCCAGCCCCTCGCCGTGGTCGTCCACCGCGACGGGCGCAGCTTCTTCCGCGGCTCGCTGCTGCCCCTGCTGACCGAGGCCCGCCCCCTCGGCGTGCAGGCCGAATACTCGGACCTCACCGATATCTCCGGGCGACGCTCGCGCCGCGTGACCCTCGATCTAGGCGTCCACATCCTGCGCGGCTTCCTCAGGGGCCTCGGCGTGCCCCACGCCGACCTGACCGCCGGCCTCGCGGGCGCCAGCTACCTCTCGTTCGCCTTCCCCGCGGCGCGCCGCCTCGCCGTCGACATCAACGCCCTGGGCTGGGCGATCGCCGGGCGCCGCCTCGATCGTGGCAACCCCGCCGCGGCCATCCTCTTCGACCAGCCCGCCTACGGGCTGCTGCTGATCGACTCGGTCCTGACCAGCCGCCAGATCGCCGTCGTGCTCAGCGGTGCCAGAGGCCAGCGCCTCAACGTCGACCTGGCCGCCCTGCGCCAGTCCCTCGCCGAGGTGGGCGGCAGCGTAGGCGCCGCCGACGAGCGCGGCATCGAGCTCACCCTGACCAGCGAAGAGGAGCTCACCTTCGCCTTCTCATGCGTGCGCCTCTGCTTCGACCCCGACGGGCAGATCCAGTCCCTCCCCCCCGACCACAGCACCCGCACCCTCGGCGAGCTCGCCCCCGACCGCGTGCTCCTCAGCGCCGGCCCTGGCCTGCTCGTCTGGGACTAGCCTTCAAGGTCCGCCGGGAGCGCCCGCCGGGAG
>CAZKTU010000071.1:0-1405 GCA_964555675.1 uncultured Oscillochloris sp. | reverse complement strand
GCCCTCCCTGAAACTCTCCAACGGCAACGAGCGCAAGCGACGTTGCCAAAAACCCTCTAGCGTGACAGCACCTCAAGCAGGTAGTCCACCTCCTCGGCGGTGTTGTAGTGCGCCAGGCCGATGCGCACCATACCGCCGAGGGGCTCGACGCCCAGGCGCTCGCTGATGCCCATCGCGTAGTAGTTGCCGTTGGTGGCGAAGACCCCCGCCGCGCTCAGGGCCTCGGCCACCTGGCGCGGGGTGCGCCCCGCCATGCGGAACGAGACCGTGGGCGTGCGCCCATCGAAGCGCTCGGGCTCCCTGATGCCGTAGAAGGTCAGCCCGGGGATGCCCAGCAGCCCGGCCACCAGCCGCTCGCTGAGGCCGCGCTCGTAGGCCTTGACCGTGGTCATCGCGCGCACCAGGTCCGCCCGCCGGCCCTGCCCCGTCGCCCCGCCGAGGCTGGCGAGGTAGTCGACGGCGGCCGTCGCCCCGGCCAGGCCCTCGTGGTTCTGGGTGCCGGTCATCCACTTGCTCGGCGACTCCTCCGAGGCCGGGCGCACCTTGTAGGGCCGCAGCCGCTCCAGGTGCTCGGCCTTGCCGTAGAGCACGCCCACGTGGGGGCCGAAGAACTTATAGGTGCTGCAGGCCAAGAAGTCGCAGCCCAGGGCCCGCACGTCGATCGGGCCGTGGGGGGCGTAGTGTACCGCGTCGATGAACGAGAGGGCCCCGGCCTGGCGCGCCAGCTCGGCCACGCGGGCCACGTCGTTGATCGTGCCCACGGCGTTCGAGGCGTAGCCCACCGCCACTAGCCGCGTGCGGCTGCTCAGCTTGGCCTCCAGGTCGGCCATATCGAGGGTGCAGTCCTCGATATCCACGTCCACCTCGTGGATGGTCACCCCCCGCTCGGCCAGAGCCTTCCAGGGCGCCACATTCGCGTCATGGTCGAGGCGGGTCACCACGACCTCATCGCCCGGGCCCAGGTCGCGCCCGATCGCCCTGCTCAGGGCGAAGGTCAGCGAGGTCATGTTCTGGCCGAAGACCGTCTCCTCGGGCGCGCAGCCCAGCAGGTCGGCCAGGGCCTGGTGCGCCCCGTCGATCGTCTCGTCGGTGCGTTTGCTGGTCGGGAAGGCGCCGCCGACATTGGCGTTGCTGTGGGTCAGATAGCCCGCGATCGCCTCGATCACCTGCCTAGGCACCTGGGTGCCGCCGGGGGCGTCGAAGAACACGGCCGGGCGGCCGGCCTCCTCCAGGGCCAGGGCGGGGAAGAGCGGACGCACGGCATGGGGGTCGAAGGTGGTCATTAGTTTGTCTCCAGCGACAGGTCGGTCAGGTGAGGCAGCGCCCCCAATCATACCCTACTTCGTCCAACCTTCATCCTTCATCCTTCATCCTTCATCCTTCATCCTTCATCCTTCATCCTTCA
>CAZKTU010000070.1:23091-27156 GCA_964555675.1 uncultured Oscillochloris sp. | reverse complement strand
GCACCGGCTCCTCGACGATGGCGATCGTCCAGTCGGAGGCGTAGGGCACCGATTGGAGCTGCACCATCGGCAGGGCGCTGGCGATCACAATCGGGATGCCCGCGGTGGCGTCGTCGGCGCGCAGGCGCTCGATCAGCGCCTCCTCGGGGGTCTCGATCGCCGGCAGGGCGATGATAAACAGATCCGGCAGCTCGGCCGGCACGCTGCTGGGCGTGCAGCGGGCCACGGCAAACGCATCGCTCGGGATGAGGGCCGCCAGCCGGGCGCCCGTGTCGCTGTCGCTCGCCACCACCGTAACTGGTCTGGGCATGGCTAGACCTCGTACTGCTACAGAAGTCGTGCGCGTCATTGTAGCACAGGCGCTCGGCGGGTCGCCAGTAGGGCTACTCTTCGCTCTTGCGCGGCCCCATAATATTGAAGCCCGCGTCGACGTAGATCACATCGCCGGTGACCGAGGTGCTCAGGTCGCTGCAGAGCCAGACGGCGGTGTTGCCCACGTCGTCGATGGTGACATTGCGGCGCAGGGCCGAGTGCTCGGCGACATTCTTGTGCAGGGCGCGGAAGCCGGCCACGCCGCTGGCGGCCAGGGTGCGAATGGCGCCCGCGCTGATCGCATTGACCCTGATGCCGCGCGGGCCGAAGTCGGCCGCCAGGTAGCGCACGCTGGCCTCGAGGGCCGCCTTGGCCACGCCCATCACATTGTAGTTGCCCATCACCTTCTGGGCGCCGTAGTAGGTCAGGGTGATCACCGAGGCCCCGGGGGCGAGCAGGGGGTCGGCGGCCTTGAGCAGGCCGGTCAGCGAGTAGGCGCTGACCTCCATGGCGAGCAAGAAGCCGGCCCTGGTGGTGTTCAGATAGGGGCCGTTCAGCTCGTCTTTGTTGGCGTAGGCGATCGCGTGGACCAGAAAGTCGATCTGGCCGAACTCCTCGGCGGTGCGGGCCATCAGGGCGGCGATCTGCTCGTCGCTGTTGACGTCGCATGGCTCGATGAAGGTTGCTCCGAGGCTGCTGGCCAGGGGCCGCACGCGCCGCTCGAGCGCTTCGCCTACGTAGGTGAAGCCCATAGTGGCGCCCTCGCGGTGTAGGGCCTGGGCGATGCCCCAGGCGATCGAGTGGTCGTTGGCGAGGCCTAGAATCAACCCCTTCTTGCCGTCCATCAGGCCCATGGTGGCCCCCTCCGTCAATTGCGCTACACACGAAAACAGGCCCATCTTACCACAGACGGCGGCCTGCGCTGACGGCCCTTGACAGGGGTGGGCTTCTCTGGTATTGTTTAGCCGTCTAATAGAAAGTTAGTGAGCTATGTCGAACGAGATGTGCGACTCTGTGGGCCACGCCCTTGCCCAGCTCTGCAAGGCCCACCGCTACGCCGTCGACAGCGCCCTGCGCCTGCTGCCCGAGCATGAGCTGCGGGTCGGGCAGGAGCAGCTGTTGCTCCAGCTCTGGGCCGACGACGGGATCAGCCAGTCGCAGCTGGTCGAGCGCATGTGTGTCGAGCCGCCTACGGTCACCAAGATGCTCCAGCGCATCGAGGGCGAGGGCCTGGTCGAGCGCCGCTCCGACGCGCATGATGCCAGGATCTCGCGGGTCTTTCTGACCGAACGGGGCCGCGCCCTCGAGCTGACCGTGGCGGCCGCCTGGCAGGCGGTCGAGGCCCGCGCCACGGCCGGCATGAGCGCCGACGAACGCGCCGAGCTGCGCCGGCTGATGATCAAGATGCGCGAGAACCTGGGCGACTAAGGCGCTCACTCCTCCTGCGCTCGCAGTCCCTGACAGGGGGATCTCCACGTGTGCCTTTTCCGGGCCCCGTGCGGCTATATACTTAGACGGCTAATTTTGTACAGAGGAGAGTGTCCATGACCGCCACAACTGCTCGCCCCACTACCGGCAAGGCCGGCATCGGCCGCGCCCTGCTGGTCGGCCTGGTCGCCGGCCTGGTCGCCGGGATCGCCAACCTCGTGGTCTACTTCGTCTCGCGGGCCCTGGGCGCGCCCTTCCTGGTGCCCCTGGGCGACCCCACCTCGACCCCGGTCGATCTGCCGATCTTCGCCGTGGTTATGGCCTGCGTCATGCCTGGCCTGATCGCCGGCTTGGTCTACTGGGCCCTCGGCCGCTTCACGCGCAACGCCACCCGCATCTTCCTGATCCTCTCCGCCGTGATCGCCGTGGTCTCGCTCTTCCCGCCCATGAGCCTGCCGATCGACCTCGGCACGCGCCTGAGCCTCTCGCTGATGCACCTGGTCGCCGCGCCGATCATCGCCCTCGGCCTCGTGCGCCAGGCCCCTCAGGGCTAGACGCTTCGGCTCCGCGCGGCTCATGTCCGAGCCGACCCGGCAACATCGATGGGCCTCCCGGCGTCTATGCAGCAGAAACGCTGTATCGCCGCGGAGGCTCATCTATGCGCGACTTACTCGGCGGCGGCCGAGCCGCCCCAGGGTGGGCAGGCTCGCCGGTCGCCCTGGCTCTGCCGGCCGCCCTCGCCGCCATTGTCATCGGCTGGCTCGGCCCCCTCGCCTACCCCCTGCGCCTGCTGACCACGCTGGTCCATGAGCTGAGCCATGGGCTCGCCGCGCTGCTCACGGGCGGCGCCTTTCTGCGCTTCGTGGTCTTCGCCGACGGCTCGGGGCTGGCCTACACTGCCGGCGGTCTACGCCTGCTGATCATCCCGGCCGGCTATGTAGGGGTGGCTCTGGCGGGTGCCGCCCTGATCGTGCTCGGGCGAGGTCCCCGCTCGGCCCAGATCGCCCTCGGCGCCCTGGGCGCCGCCCTGGCCCTGCTGACCCTGCGCTACGCGCTGCCGACCATCTTCAGCGCCCAGATCCTCGGCGGCCTGCTGACATTGGTCGCAGGGGTAGGTCTGGGCCTTGTGCTGGCCCTTGCGGCGTTCCGGGCCGGTGCGGCCTGGTCGATCTTCCTGCTGAACCTGCTCGGCTTTCACCTGGGGCTGAGCGCCTTCGGCGATCTCTGGGCCCTCTTCGGCATCAGTGCCGCGGGGGCCGACGTGCCCAGCGACGCCGCGGCGATGGCCGAGCTGACCTTCATCCCGGCGCCGATCTGGGCCGTGCTCTGGTCGCTCATGGCCGCCGCCGTGCTCTGCTGGGCGTTCTGGTGGGCCTGGCTGCGTCGGCGACCCTGAGAGGCTCTTGTGCCCCCACGCCAAACTCAGGCCTCGTACGAGCGCTGCCGGCCCACGTGGGCCATAAACTCGTGGCGGGTCTTGGGGTCGTCGCGGAAGATGCCGCGCATGGCCGAGGTGACCATGCTGGCGTTGGCCTTCTTCACGCCGCGCATCACCGAGCACATGTGCACACCCTCGGCGACCACGGCGACGCCCTCGGGCTCGAGGTGCTCGTTGATGAAGTCGGCGATCTGCACGGTCATGCGCTCCTGCACCTGCAGGCGGCGGGCGAACATCTCGACGATGCGCGGGATCTTGCTCAGGCCGACCACCTTGCCTCGGGGGATGTAGGCCACGTGGACCTGGCCCATGAACGGCAGCATATGGTGCTCGCACAGGCTGTAGAAGTCAATATTCTTGACCAGCACCATCTCGTCGTAGCCGACGGTGAAGATGGCGTCGTTAATCAGGGCCTCGGGGTCAATATGGTAGCCGGCGGTCAGCTCGGCATACATCTTGGCGACGCGCGAAGGAGTCTTCTGTAGGCCCTCGCGGTCGGGCTGCTCGCCGATACCGATCAGCAGTTCGCGGACTGCCGCCTCGATGCGCGGATCCGAGCCGTAGCTCACGCCTTCGAGCTTGCCGCGGCCGGGTACGATCAGGGTCTCGTACTCGTGCTCGTCGAAGTCCGCGACCCCGTGACCGTTCGCGTGGTGTCCGTTACCGTTGGTTGTCATGGCTGGGTTCCTAGTGTGGCGCCGTAGAGTTTCACTGGTGCGATATCGGAAAACGCTTGATTATGTCGCATAATTCTCTTGAACTGTACCTATTTGCACATGCCTTGTCAAGGCTGTGCACAGAATTTCCGACTTTTGACCGACCTCGTCTCGGCAAATGTGTTTAGTAGTTCACCACACTGCTTGTGCTGAGGAGCTTTTTCCGGGAGG
>CAZKTU010000070.1:9077-22991 GCA_964555675.1 uncultured Oscillochloris sp. | reverse complement strand
CGGCGCCTTGTATTGTCCGCGGCAGGCCCGCGGCGTTACACTCAGCGGACGACGAAGGGCAGGGCGACTTTGTAGCCCGTCGGGGCGTTGTAGGGCGCCGAGACGTTGCCGGCGCCGTCGCGGAAGCGCAGGGTCACCGCCGCGCCCTCGCTGCCGGCCCCGAGCTCGACGCGGGCCGTGTAGGACTGCCAGACCGGGGCCTGCGAGCCCACCTGGAGCTCGACGGCGGCCACGCCGGTGGTGTCGTCGTGGGCCTCGATGATCAGCTCGGTGGGGTCGCCCGGGTTGCGGGCCGCCGAGCCCGCCGGCGGGCAGGTGTCGAGGGTCACCGGCACGGCGATGGGCAGCGAGGCGAGGCCGGCGGCGTCCCTGAAGCGCACATAGATGGTGTGTGCGCCGTCGCCTGCCATCAGGGCGTAGGACAGCTGAGGCGTGTAGGGCTGCCACTCGACGCCGGCGAAGGCGGCGCTCTCGCTCACCTCCACGGCCTCGGCGCCCGCCGGGGCGCTCAGGCTCAAGCTCAACTGGGGGCTGCCGACGACGGCGGGCAGGGTGGCGCTGTACTCAGGCTGCGCTCCAAGCCCGCTGACAGTGAGCCGCCGCACAGCGACGCTCGAGGCCACGCCGGCGATATTGCGGGCTCGTAGCTCGACAGCGTACGTGCCGTCGTAGAGCGGCAGCTCGGCGGCGAAGCTCTCGGCGCTCTCGTCGTAGGCGCCGTCCTCGGCGTCCACCGGCAGCCAGGGCCCGCCGTCGACGCGGTAGTCGACGCCGGCGATATGGTTCAGGGTGACCCGCTGCTGGAAGGGCGAGGCGAAGGGGAGGTCGCGGGTAGTGCCGCTGAGGAGCGGGCGGCCGCTGCCGGCGGCCAGGCGCTCGGCCAGCATTTCGAGGGTCGGGGCCGTGTCGAGGGGGTCGATCAGGGCGTCGCCGTCGCTGTCCTTGTAGCCGAGCTGGGCCTGGGCCGAGCCGTCGACCTGCCCCGCGCTGAAGGCGCCGAGGGGCTCGAGCATGATGCTCGGCTCGCGCGTGCCGCAGCCGCCGTACTGGCTGTTGCTGGTCGGGGTGTTGAGGTAGCCGCTGCGCCGCTCGCACGGGATGCGCGCGGCGGCGTACTGGTCGAGGGCGCCGAAGATGTGGCCCAACTCGTGGGCGACGACGGGCGCCAGCCGGCTCGTGCCGTAGCCGCCGGCGTCAGAGGTGATCACCATCAGGGGGCCGTTGATATAGGCGTAGGCGAAACGGCCGTCCGTAAATGTGCCCGTGGGATGGGCCGAGCTGTCGACGAGAAAGATCGTGGTCGTCCAGTCGGCGTCCGTGGCGGCGCGATTGGCGTCGCCCGCCAGATAGGTCTGGTCAAAGTAGCCAGGGGCGTTGAAGCCCAGGTTGCGCAGACTGTCGCCGATCCAGAGGCCCTCGTCGCTCAGGCCGTGCTTGATCGGCTCGTAGCGCGTGGGGACGACGTCGACGCGCAGGGTGAAGGCGAGACGAGCCATGGGCAGCCGGGCCTCCCACCACGAGAGGGCGCCGCGCACCTGGGCAGTCACCTGGGCGATCTCTTCGGGGGTCCAGTTTTCGCTCTGGGGCTCGGCGCCGCCGTTGCTCTCGGGCAGCACCAGGCGCACCGCCACCTCGCCCGCCATATACTGGCTCGGGCCGCGCAGGTCGTCGCCCGCCGAGGCCAGGCCGGCGGAGGGCGGCGGGGCGATCAGGGCGTCGTCATGGGGCGGCGGCTCGAGTGCGGGGCCGGCCTGGCCGGCGGTCGGGACAAGGGCCATGGCAAGGGCCAGGGCGCAGAGGGAGAGGAGGGCGCGCATGGTTGTTCCTTGGCAGATGGGAGTGCTGTGATGTGTGGAACAAGCCATCGGCGGGCGGCGCAGCCCGCGTGATGCTTCAGTTGTGGACTTATGGTACGCCCTGGGGCCCGATCGTCACAGAGAGTTGTTGGTCCTGCCGGGGCCGTCGGGGGGGCATACGGCCAGGTAGCGTAGGAGTACTAAGGCTGCGCTGCGTACGCAGCACGCTAGGGCGGCCGGCGCAACAGCGGGCCGACGTCCCAAGTGGTCAGATCTCTTGACATGTGGCATAGTAGGTAGCGAGTTGCCGATACCCAGACGATCTGAGGAGCATATGGAGCAGAAGGAGCTTCCCGCGGACTTGTTCGCCCAGGCCCGGCCTTTGCCGCAGGCCTACGCATGGTTGCCCCTGGGCGCGGTACGACCGCGCGGCTGGATCGAGGCGCAACTGCGCCGCGACCTGGAGGCGGGGTTTGTGGGCCGCCTCGACGAGCTGGCGCCCGAGTTGATCGGCGGGGACGACATCTACGGGTCGGCGCGCCTGACCAGGGCCGTCGCCCGCAAGGACCTGGGTGTATCGGGTCACGAGGCCGACTGGCAGGTGCAGTACCTCTGGTGGAACAGCGAGACCCAGTCGAACTGGCGCGACGGTATGGTGCGCACGGCCCTGCTGCTCGACCACCCCGAGTACATGCCTCGGGTACGGGATTATATCGAGCGCATCCTGGCGACCCAGGACGAGGACGGCTATCTGGGGATCTATGCGCCCGACCTGCGCTACAGCGCAACAGGCGAGAATGGCGAGCTGTGGGCCCAGTCCTCGCTCTTCCGCGTGCTGCTGGGCTACTACGAGGCCACGGGCGAGGAGCGCGTGCTGCATGCGGTCGAGCGGGCCGTCAGGCGCACGATGGCGGCCTTCCCCATGGGCGCCTCGCGGCCCTTCGCGCAGCCCAATTCCTATGCGGGGGTGAGCCACGGGCTGACCTTCACCGATACGCTCGACCGGCTCGCCCAGCTGACCGGCGAGCATGCCTACGCCCAGTACGCCCTGTGGCTGTACCAGGAGTACAGCGGCAGCCAGGTCAGCGAGGCCGACATTTGCTACCCCAACCTGCTCGACCCGGACTACAGGTTCGAGGGGCACGGCGTCCACACCTACGAGCACCTGCGCGCGTTGCTCGCCGCGCTCTACGCCTCGGGCAGCCCGCTGCTTGAGGAAGCTCTGGCCGCCTATCTGGCCAAATTGGAGCCCTGCCTGACCCCCAGTGGCGGCCCGATCGGCGACGAGTGGATCGAGGGCCGGGCGGCCGAGCCCGGCGAGACGGGCTACGAGTACTGCTCGATCCACGAGTTGCTCGACTCGTACAGCCACCTGTTGCAGAAGACGGGGGCGCCGCTCTGGGGCGACCGGGCCGAGTGGCTGCTCTTCAACGCGGGGCAGGGCGCGCGCCACCCCGAGGAGTGCGCGATCGCCTACCTGAAGACCGATAGCTCCACGGCGATGGTCGGCACGCTCCACCCGGGCGACCCCCAGGACCCGGCGCGCCCGCAGAATCGCTACAAGTACTCGCCCGTACACCAGGACGTCGCGGTCTGCTGCGTGCCGAACGCCGGGCGCATCTACCCGTACTTCGTGAAGGCCATGTGGATGCGCAGCCCCACCGGGCTGGTGGCTACACTTTATGGGCCCTGCGAGGTGCGCACGCGAGTCGGCGATGTGGCGGTGCGCATCGTCGAGGAGACGGCCTACCCGTTCGACCTGGCGATTAGCCTCACGCTGGAGGTGGAGCGCCCCGTCGACTTCGAGCTGGCCCTCAGGCGGCCGGCCTGGGCCGAGGGCTGGGCCTGCGCCGTGAACGACGAGGCGGCCGGGGCCGAGCGGGACGGGCTAATCGTGCTGCGGCGCACCTGGCGCAGCGGCGACCGGGTGACGCTCAGCTTCAGCGCGGGGGTGCAGGTGGGGCGGGCCGCCAATGGCGAGGCGACGGTCAGCTACGGGCCGCTGCTGTTCGTGCGGCCGATCGGCGCCGAGGGCCGCGCGGTCAGGCAGTACCCTCTGGCGGGCTTCGTCGACCGCTACTACGAGCCGATCCCAGCCGAGTTGGGCGCCTACAGACTCGCGCCGCGCCACAGCGAGGCCCTGCGCCTGGTGCGCGGCCCGTTCGACCCCGAGCGCCCCTGGGCGGGAAGCCTGAAGATTGCCGCGACCCTGGAGCGCCCGCAGAGCGGCGAAGAGGCGGCGCTCGAGCTGAGGCCGATCGGCGGGACGATCCTGCGCCAGGCGACCTTTCCGGATTAGGGGAGATTGGGAGATTGGTAGCCCAGGGTCTCGTAGCGCTTGGTGAAGCCGAGGCTGAGATAGAGCTCGCGGGCGGGCAGGTTGGTGGCGTCGTGCGCGACTATGGCGCTGCGCATGCCCGCTCGGCGCATCTCGGCGAGGCCGTGGAGCATGAGGGCGCGCGCCAGGCCCAGGCGCCGGTGGGCGCTCGCGACGCCGACCGGCTCGAAGAGCCCGACCTGGTTCAGCTGGTCGAGCCAGATCATGGTGAAGGCCGCGATCTGCCCGTCGGGGGCCACGGCCAGCAGCTCGCGCTCGAGCGCGTAGCCGGGCTTTGCCATGACCTGGTCGCGGTACTGCTCGGGCGTCCAGCCGTTGTCGAAGGCATCGTTGCGTACGGCGGCGAGCTGGCCGTAGTCCGCGCTGGCGGCGTGCCTGAGGCTGTAGCCGGCGGGGAGGCGGGGCGGTGCGATCTCGCCCGCGAGGTCGCGCTCGGTGATGTGATCCCAGAGCCGATACTCGCTGAAACCGAGCTGGGCGAGCAGGTCGCGCCTGGCCTCATCGCAGCTGAAGACATCGGTGATCACGCTGCGCTCGGCGAGGCCCTGGCCCGCGACGAAGGCCTGCGTGGTCGTGTGGGCGTCGCGCAGCATCAGCAGCTCGGCGGGGCCGCCGCGGGCGGCAGGGCTGACGAAGAGGTCGAAGGCATGGTCGAAGCGCCCGTTGATTGCCACCCCGACGATGGCGGACCCGTCCTCCCAGAGATGCACCAGCTCGCCCACGGGCGCCCGCCCGCGCAGGCCGGCGTAGATGCGGCTGGGCAGGTCGCCGACGTGGCAGTAGCCGCAGCGCCCCGCCGCGGCGGTCCAGCGGGCGAGGGCCGCCTGGACGGCGGGCAGGTCCTGGTCGCGATAGTCGCGTCGTCGTAGGGCCATTTTTTCCTCCGGAATGGGTATACTTCTCTTCGGCGCATGCGCGCCGCCGCAGTGCGAGAGGAGAACGGGATGCAGTCGGACCGCACGTCGCTCAGTCGCCGCGCCTTCCTGCGCGGGCTGGTCGGGAGCGCCACCGCGCTCGCCGCCAGTGGGCTGCCACAGGCCGCCCTGGCCGCAGGGCCCGCCCAAATCACCCCCGCCGGCGCCAGGCCGGCGATCACCCATGGCGTCTCGAGCGGCGATATCGCGGGCGACCAGGCGGTGATCTGGAGCCGTGCCGACCGTCCCGCGCAGATGCTGGTCGAGGTGGCCACAGTCGAGAGCTTCGCCAACGCCCGGCTGGTGCAAGGCCCCCTGGCCCAGGAGGCGGCCGACTTCACCGCCAAGCTCAACCTGACGGGCCTGCCGGCGGGCCAGCGGGTCTTCTACCGAGTGCGCTTCCAGGTTCCGGGCGACGAGCGGGCGCTCAGCGAGCCGATCGTCGGCTCGTTCCGCACCCCGCCCGCGGCGGGCGAGGGGCTCTCGTTCGTCTGGTCGGCCGACACCGCCGGGCAGGGCTATGGCATCAACCCCGACTGGGGCGGGATGAAGATCTACAATACCATGGCCTGGTACGAGCCGGACTTCTTCATTCACTCGGGCGACACGATTTACGCGGACAACCCGCTGTTGCCCGAGGTGCGCCTGGGCGACGGCACGGTCTGGAAGAACCTGGTCACCGAAGAGAAGGCCAAGGTGGCCGAGACGCTGCGCGAGTTCCGCGGCAACTTCGCCTACAACCTGCTCGACAACCATGTGCGCCACTTCAACGCCACTGTGCCGATGATGGCCCAGTGGGACGACCATGAGGTGGTGAATAACTGGTGGCCCGGCCAGATTCTGACCGACCGGCGCTACACCGTCAAGGACGTGAACCTGCTCGCGGCGCGCGCCCGCCAGGCCTTTATGGAGTATATGCCGTTGCGCGGCGAGCGCATCGACCGGGTGATCAGCTACGGCCCGGCCCTCGACGTCTTCTTCCTGGATATGCGTAGCTACAGGGCCCCGAACGGCCCGAACGACCAGCCCGAGCGCACGCCCGCCGCCGACCTGCTGGGCCGCGAGCAGATCCGCCGGCTCAAGCAGGCCCTGCTGGCCTCGAACGCCACCTGGAAGATCATCGCCGCGGACATGCCGATCGGCCTGATCGTCTACGACAACTTCATCACCCGCACCGGCTCTGAGGCCGTGGCCAATAGCGATGGCCCGCCCCTGGGCCGCGAGCTGGAGATCGTCGACCTGCTGCGCTTCATCAAGTACAACGAGATCCGCAATACGGTGTGGCTCACCGCCGACGTCCACTACACGGCGGCCCACTACTACGACCCCGACCGGGCGCGCTTCAGCGACTTCGACCCGTTCTGGGAGTTCGTCTCGGGCCCGCTCAACGCCGGCACCTTCGGCCCCAACCCCCTCGACCCCACCTTCGGGCCGCAGGTGGTCTACCAGCGCATCCCGCCCGCGGGCCGGGTGAACCTGCCACCCTCGGCCGGCATGCAGTTCTTCGGCCATGTGACTCTCGACGGGCGCACCCGGCAGCTTACGGTCACCCTGCGCGACCTGGCCGGGACCAGCCTGTACGCCAAGACGCTGGACCCGGTGTAGTACTCCGTCTAACCTTGTTTGACGGGTTGAAGATTGTCTTTTCGGGGAGGCCAGGCCTCCCCGCGCCCCTCCCGTTAGGGCGCACACATGGGTGCGCCCTAACGGGAGGCTGACAATGGGGCGCCCCGCTGTGGCGGCGCCCTCGCAGGAGATCGGAGCTCTCAGTGTATGACCTGCTGGTGCGCGGCGGCCATGTGATCGACCCGGCGAGCGGGCTGGACGGTCTGGCCGACCTCGCCGTGCACGACGGGCGCATCGCCCGCGTCGCCCCCGCCATCGACCCCGCCACGGCCCACACGGTGCTCGACGCCGCGGGCCAGTACGTCACCCCGGGCCTGGTCGACCTGCACACCCACATCTACTGGGGCGTGACCTTCTGGGGCATTGAGCCTGACCCGGTGGCCGCGCGCAGCGGCGTGACCACCTGGCTCGACGTGGGCAGCGCGGGGGCCTACAGCTTCCCCGGTTTCCGCCGCTACGTCAGCGAGCCGAGCCGGGCCCGCATCTTCTGCCTGCTCAACCTCTCGGCGATCGGCCTGATCGCCCCGACCTGGGAGCTGAGCAACCTCGACTACTGTGACGTCGAGCTGGCCGCGCGCACCGTCGAGGAGAACCGCGACCTGATTCTCGGGATCAAGGCGCGTATCGACTTGAACACCACCCGCGGGGTCGGGATCAGGCCCCTCGAGCTGGCCCGCGAGCTGGCAGACCGAGTGGCGCTGCCGCTGATGGTGCATATCGGCAGTGGCCCGCCCGCGATGAGTGAGATCGCCGAGCTGCTGCGCCCCGGCGATATTCTGACCCACTGCTTCACCGGCGGCACCCACCGCATGCTCACGGACGACGGCCGGCTCGCGCCCCTGGCCCGCGAGCTGCAGCAGCGCGGCGTGATCCTGGACATCGGCCACGGCGGCGGCTCGTTCAGCTACGAGGTGGCCGAGGCGGCCCTGGCCGAGGGCGTGTTGCCCGATGTGATCAGCAGCGATATCCATCAGATGAGCGTGCAGGGCCCGATGTTCGACATGCCCACGACCCTCTCGAAGTTCCTCAACATGGGCATGGCCCTGCCCGAGGTGATCGACCGGGCTACGCGCAGGCCGGCCGCCGCCATGGGGCGCCCCGACCTGGGCACGCTCACCGTGGGCGCCCCGGCCGACATCGCGCTCTTCCGGCTCGAGGAGGGCGCCTTCACCTTCTACGACGTGGCGATGACCGCGCGCCCCGGCAGTGTGCGCCTGGTCTGCACCGAGACCCTGCTCGACGGCAAACCCCTGCCGCGCCTGCCCGAGCGCGAGCCGATGTTCTGGGCCTTGTTGCCCGAGCACCAGGCCCGTGGGCTGGGCAAGGCGTAGGGCCTCGCCCGGCGGCTGAATCAGGCCCCCTCGGCGGCCGAGCGCTCGAGCCGGTCGAGCAGGGCCATCACCTGGATACCGTCCTGATAGCGCGCCCCCAGCGGCACCGGGCCGCCGCGCACGACCCGGCAGAAGCAGCGCAGCTCCTCGGCCATCCAGCCGCTTGGCGCGGTCGGGTCGTCGTCGATGGCGAGGGCCATAGGCCACTCGGCGCGCTCGGCCCAGACCGTGAGCTGCTGGGGGTTGATCTCCATGCGCGCCGACCAGCCCGGCCCGTAGGCCTCGAGCCGGTCGAAGCCGTCGCTGCCCATGCCAGGCGGCGTGAGGTACGAGGCGGTGAGCGAGGCCCAGAGCCCATTGGGCCATTCGAGCCGGGCGATCGCCAGGTCGCAGCCGCCGCCCGCGCGCGGGTGGAAGTAAGCCTGGGCCCGCGCCGGGTCGGCGCCACCGGCCAGGGCCAGGGCCATGTAGAGGTCATGGACCATCACCAGGCGCATCGGCGACTCGCCGTCGAACAGTTCGTAGACACCCGTGGGCCGATGGCGCTCGGCGCTGATGTAGCTCAGGCCGCCGCGGGCCGCGGCCTCGCGCAGCAGCCGGCGGAACTCGGGCGCGAAGAGCAGGATATGGCCGAGCATGAAGTTCTGCGAGCCCGGCGCGATCAGGGGGGCCAGGCGCTGGGCCTCGGCCACGCTAACCCCCAGGGGCTTCTCGACCAGGGCCGCCGCCCCGGCCCGCAGCACGCGCTCGGCCAGCTCGATGTGGCTAGCGGTCTGGGTGGCGATCACCCAGGCCTCGACGTCCGCCTCGGCCAGGGCCGCGTCCAGGCTCGACCAGATTGGCGCGCCCGGCAGCTCGGCGCGGATCGCCGCCTGGGCCGCGGGGTCGCGGATCACCAGGGCCGCCAGCTCGGCCTCGGCCAGGCCGTAGAGCGTGCGCGCATGGAGCCGGCCGAAGCGGCCGACGCCCACCACTCCCACACGTACAGGTTTCATGGGGCCTCCCATCATCGCCAGCCGCCCAACCGTCACTCGGCCCCAGCGCGGATGCGGCTGATTGCCGCGGGGTCGGTGCTCTGCCGGCTGTACTCGGGGGGCCTGAGTGTGCCGCCCATGAAGACGTGGCCGCTGCGGAAGCGCATGGGGCTCTCGAGGGTGCGATTGCCGACGACGTGGAACTCGCGGGCGCCGGTGGCGGCGACGAGCTTGCCCATCTGGCGTTCGGCGCCGCTGCCGGGCATGATGATGATGCGGTCGCCAGCGCGGCGCACGAGGTCGGCCACCAGGTCGATGCCCTCGAGCACCGAGGCCTCTTGCCCCGTGGTCAGCACGCGGTCGACGCCCAGCTCGATCAGGGCCTCGAGGGCCGCGAAGGGGTCGCGGGCCACATCGAAGGCGCGGTGGAAGGTCACGCCGAGGGGGCGCGACAGCTCGATCAGGGCCCGGGTGCGCGCCATGTCGACGTCGCCCTCGGGGGTGAGCAGGCCGAAGACCACGCCGTCGGCCCCAAGCTCGCGGGCGACCCTGATGTCGTGCTCCATGATCGCCAGCTCGAGGTCGGAGTAGCAGAAGTCGCCGCCCCGGGGGCGGATCATCACATGCAGCTTGATGCCGAGGCTGCGGCGGGCGAGGGCGATCGCCCCGGCGCTGGGGGTGGTGCCGCCCTCCATCAGGTTATCGCACAGCTCGACGCGGTCGGCGCCGCCCTGCTCGGCGGCCATGGCCGACTCGACGGTGTCGACACAGACCTCAATCACGACCTTATTTGCCACGGGCGGCTCCTTTCAGGGCTTCAGGGCGCGGCGGATCTGCTCGACGACGAGCAGCTCTTCGCCGGGCTCGAGGGTGTCGGGGGTCAACGAGATGCCCTGCTCGCCCGCCGCCGCGACGGCGATGCGCGGGTCGCTCTCCCACAGGCGGCGGCGCAGCTCGGCGCCGGTGAGGCCGCAGCGGGCCGGGTCGAGGGTGATCACGGCCCGCGGGGTGGGCTGGCCGGCCTCGTTGGGGAACTGCCGGTGGGCCCGCACGCCGTCGCCGTCGTCGAGGGCGTCGACCCAGGCCGCGACGATCTGCTCGAAGCGGGCGATACGGGCGGCGTGGTCCTGGCTGAGGTAGAGCTCGACGGCGGCCAGCAGGCCGGCCATCTCTTCCTTGCCGACCTTCATCGGGCGGCCCATGCGCTGGTTGGGCGCGGCGTGGGCGGCGCAGGCCGCCACCAGCTCGGCGCGACCCAGGACGAGGCCGCTGGCCTGGGGCCCGGCCAGGTCTTTGCCCCCGCTGAAGATCGCCAGGTCGGCCCCCTGCTCGCTGGTGAAGCGCCAGAGGTTCTCGGGGGGCGGCAGCTGGGCGGCGGCGTCGACGATCACGGGCAAGCCGTGGGCGTGGGCGATGGCGACCACCTCGGGCAGCGGCAGGGCGCCCTGGGCGAGGTGCGCGCCCGCGACGAAGAGCACGCCGGCCGTGCGCGGGCCGATCGCCGCCTCCAGCTCCTGGGGCGTGGTCTGCTGGGCGCTGCCGATGGTCACGAGGCGCGCGCCGGCCTGGCGCACGGCCAAGTCGTAGGGGATGCGGTGGGCCGTGTGGATGATCAGCTCGTCGCGGCAGCCCTCGAGGCTCGGCAGGCGCGCGATCCGCTCGGGGTCGTCGCCGACCATGCAGGCCAGGGTGGCGAGGAAGAGCCCGGCCGCGGCCCCTGTGCTGACGAAGGCGGCCTCGTTGCGGGTCAGCTCGGCCAGACGTCGGCCCACGGCGGCCTGTAGCTCGTACATATCGACGTAGCTGGCGGCCGCGTCTTCCATGGCGGCGCGCACCTGGGGCGGCATGAGCGAGCCGCCGAGGCGGGTGAGGCGCGCGTCGGCGTTGATCACGCGGCGCACGCCGAGGGTGGTGAGGATTGACATAAGCCCCTTGCTACACGCGGATCGCCACCCGCTGGCCGGTGGTGGCCGACTCGATCGCCGCGAAGACCATGGCCAGGCTCTTGATATTGTCGTGACACTCGCCCATGGGGGTCGCACCGGTGCGCAGGGCGTTGAGAAAGTCGCGCAGCGAGCCGGCGATGCCGGCGTGGACGCCCTCCTCGATGCTGCCCGCCACAGGCTCGGTCGCCGAGTGGAAGCCGCCGCGAGCGGTGACCACCTCGGCGAGGATGTTGGCGTGGCCGTCCCATGTGGCCGTGCCATTGGGCCCGACGGCGCGCCACTCGGCCTCCCACGAGGTGTGGCGGCCCTCGCTGCACCAGCTGCCCCTGTAGGTGAAGCGGGCGCCGCCGGCCATCTCGAAGAGGGCGTTGGCGCTGGCCCCGCCCCGGTACCAGCTCCACGGCGGGTTGAACTCCTCGCAGTAGACGGCGACGGGGTCGGCGTCGCCCAGCAGGTAGCGAGCGGCGTCGAAGGTGTGGATAGCCATGTCGAGCAGCAGCACATTGGCCATCTCGTCGCGGAAGCCGCCGAAGTGGGCCCCGATAAAGAAGTCGGCGTTGAGGATGCCGAGGGGGCCGAGGCGCTGCTCGCTCAGGCGGCGGAAGGCGTGGAGGCGGGCGTCGTAGCGGCGGCTCTGGCTGACCATATAGAGCGTGCCGGCCCGCTCTGAGGCCGCGACCATCTCGCGGGCCTGTTGGAGGGTGGCCGCCATCGGCTTTTCGCCGAGCACGGGCACGCCCGCCGCCAGGGAGGCGAGGGTGACCGCGTGGTGGGCCTCGGGGATGGTCACGTCGACCAGGAAGTCGGGGCGCAGCTCGGCGAGGGCGCGCTCGACCTCCTCGCCGGTGTAGGGGACGGCGATGCCGAGCTCGTCGGCGGCCTGGGCGGCGGCGCCCGGGCGAATGTCGATCCAGCCGGCGATGGTGGTATCCTCGCACTCGTTCAGGTTCTTTGCCCAGGCCCGGCCCATGCCGCCGGCGCCCACGAGCAGGGCTCGATAGGGGGTCATGGTTATCTCCTCAGGCTTGCCAGCCGCCCGGCACATGCTGCTCGATCACACACTCGCGCATGAAGGCCACCGCTTTGCGCAGGCCCTCCTCGCGGCTCATCTGGCCGTCCTCGTGCTCGATCGAGATCACGCCGTCGTAGCCGGCCAGCTGCAGCGCGCTGATCATGTCCTTCCAGGTGGCCAGGTCGTGGCCGTAGCCCACGGTGCGGAAGACCCACGAGCGGGCCGGGATCTGATTGTAGGGCTTGGTGTCGAGCACGCCATTGCGGGCGGTGTTGTAGGGGTCGACGCGGGTGTCTTTGGCGTGGACGTGGTAGATCGCCCCGGCCAGCTCGCGCGCGGCGGCCACGGGATCGACGCCCTGCCAGAAGAGGTGCGACGGGTCGAAGTTGGCCCCGATCGCCGGCCCGCAGGCGGCGCGCAGGCGCAGCAGGCTCTCGGCGCTGTAGACGACGAAGCCGGGGTGCGGCTCGATCGCGACCCGCACGCCGTGGGCGGCGGCGAAGGCGGCCTGCTCGCGCCAGTAGGGCAGCACTCGCTCCTCCCACTGCCACTCGAGGATAGCCAAGAAGTCGGGCGGCCAGGGGCAGGTGACCCAGTTGGGGTAGCGGGCCCCCGGCCCATCGCCGGGGCAGCCGGAGAAGGTGATCACGGTGTCGCAGCCGAGCTGCTGGGCGAGGCGCACGGTGGCCTGGAAGGTCTCGTGGTGGTCGGTGGCGATCGCCTCTTGCGGGTGGAGCGGGTTGCCGTGGCACGAGAGGGCGTCGAGGGCCAGCCCGTGGCGGGCCAGGGCCTCTTGCAGCTCGGTTCGGGCCCGCTCGTCGGCCACGAGGGTGCGGGCGGGGGCGTGGCGCCCGCCGACGTAGCCGCCGGTGGGGATCTCGACGGCCGAGACGCCCGCGGCCCGCGCCGCGGCCAGGGCCTCGTCGAGGTTGCGGTCGCCGAACAGGGCGATGAAGGCGCCGATCTGCATGGGGGAGCTCCTTACTTCTTCAGGTTCGCCGCGGCCCCCTCGAGGGCGTCGAGGCGGGCCTGGGCGCGGGCGAGGATCGGGGCGGGGATGCCGGCCATGCGGGCCACGGCGATGCCGAACGAGCCCTCGGCGATGCCGGGCGCGAGGGTGTGGAGGAAGACCAGGCGCTCGCCGTCGCGCCTGACCCCCATCTGCAGACAGGCGATGCCCGGCAGGACGCCGATGCGCTCGACCAGCTGGTGGTAGTGGGTGGCGAAGATGCCCCGGCAGCCCGTGATGCCGTGCAGGTGCTCGAGGATGGCCTCGGCGAGGGCCATGCCGTCGTAGGTGGCCGTCCCGCGCCCTACCTCGTCGAGCACGACCAGGCTGTCGGGGGTGGCCTGGTGGATGATCGTCGCGACCTCGGTCATCTCGACCAGGAAGGTGCTGCGCCCGCTGGCGATATCCTCGGCGGCGCCGATGCGGGTGAAGATGCGGTCGCACAGGCCCAGGGTCATGGCCTCGGCGGGCACGAATGAGCCCATCTGGGCCAGGACGACACAGAGGGCGACCATGCGCATCAGGGTCGACTTGCCCGACATGTTCGGCCCGGTGAGGGCGATCAGCCGGTTGGCCTGGTCGAGGCTCACCGTCGAGGGGATGTAGCCGTCGACGTTGCGACAGACCACGGGGTGACGCCCCTCGATGATCGTGAGGGTCCGCTCGGCGACGATCTGCGGCCGGGTCCAACGCTCGCGCACGGCCACGTGGGCCAGGGTGGTCAGCACGTCGATTTGAGCCAGGTCGCGGGCCAGCTTGATCAGGCGCGGCCCCTGCTCGGCGACCTGCCCCCACAGCCGCTGCCAGGCCGCCTGCTCGACCTCGCCGCGCCGCCCCTCCACGCCGAGCAGGGCCTCGGAGAGCCGGGCGAGCTCATCGGTGCTGTACTGCTCTTTGCCCCTGGCGAAGCGACCCCACCCGGGCGGGACCTTGCGGGCGTCGCCCGCGGCGATGGTCAGGACGACCTG
>CAZKTU010000070.1:0-8977 GCA_964555675.1 uncultured Oscillochloris sp. | reverse complement strand
AGGAACAGCTCGGCGACGTAGCGCTCGATCTCCGCCAGGATGGCCTGCTCCTGGCCCAGCAGCCCGTCGAGCTCGGGGTCCCACCCAGCCGCCAGGAGCTCGCCGGCCTCGGCCTCGCCTTGGGGCGCCACCCGCGAGCGCGGGGCGGCGGCCAGGGCCCTGGAGAGTAGGGCGGCCCCCTCGGCGGGCGGGTCGTAGGTCGCGATCCCGAGCCCGCCGAGCTGGGCGAGGGGGGCGGCGATGGACCTGGCGGCCTCGAGGGCGTCGCGCAGGCGGGCCATGTCGCGCGGCGCGGCCTGGCGGGATCCGACGAGCAGGCGATTGACCACGCGCTCGAGATCGCGGACGCGGCCCAAGGCGGCGCGGATCTCCTCGCGCGGGATGGTGGAGCGCACGCAGGCCTCGACGGCGTCGTGGCGGGCGGCCAGGTGCGCCGGGTCGCGCAGGCCCTGGGTGAGCCAGCCCTTGAGCAGGCGCGCGCCCATGGGCGTCCTGGTCTGGTCGAGGACCGCGAGCAGCGAGCCGTAGGGCGTGCCGTCGGGGCCGGTGAGGATATCGAGGGTGCGTCGGCTGGTCGCGTCGAGCTGGAGCAGGTGGCTGCCCCCGACGGGCCGCACGGTCTGGATGCGCCCGAGGGCAGGGAAGCGATTCCAGCGCAGGTAGCGGATCAGCACGCCCGCGGCGCGCATCGCGTAGGGCCGGTCGGCCAGCTCGAAGGGGCGCAGGTCGACGGTCTGGAAGTGGGTCTGCAGAGCCTCCTGGCACTGCTCGGCGCTGAACCACCAGCCCGGCAGGGGCGAGAGGCGGCCCACGTGGTAGCTGTTGATGATGCCCAGCTCGTCGCAGAGGGCCCGGTGGCGCTGGGCCCGCTCGCCCTCGAGGCGAGTGATCCCGCTGGCGACGCCGATGCGCTCGCGCTCGTCGCGCGGCAGGTCGCTGTTGCAGAGCAGCTCGGCCGGGCCGGTGCGGGCCAGCTCGTCCATCAGGCGGTCGTGGGCGTCGGGGCCGGCCCACTCCTGGCACCAGAGCGAGCCGGTCGAGACATCGGCGATCGCCAGGCCGGCCCGGCCCTGGCCCAGGTCGACCGCGGCGAGGAGCTGGCGCTCGTCGTCCAGCAGGTCTTCGGCGAAGAGGCTGCCGGGGGTGATCACCTCCTCGAGCTGGCGAGCCTTGACCGCCCCATCGCGCTCGCCCTCGACCTCGCGGCCGACGGCGACCCTGTAGCCCATGCGCAGCAGCCGGCCGAGGTGCTCGCGCTCGCTGCCGATGGTGATGCCGGTCATCGCCAGCATGATCGGCTGGCGGTTGGCCCCGGTCATCAGGGGCTTCTCGGCGACGCGCAGGTCGAGCAGGCGGCCCAGGAGGCGCGCGGCGTGGCCGTAGACCTCGAAGAACTTGCCGTTCTGCATCAAGACCAGAGCGTCGGGGCGCTGGAGCTCGATGCGCGCGAACTGAACCAGCACATCGCTGGCCTCAACCCCGCCGTAGCGCGCCCGCAGCACCCGCTGGATCTCGTGGCTCTCCATTAGTCACTCTCATGTGTACGGACGATCAGCGCGTGATGGGCCGCCGGCTGAGCCTGTTGCCTTCGACAAGCTCAGGCAACCGCTGCCTGAGCCTGTCGAAGCCGGCAGGGGAAGGCCCTGCTCACTGCTCCAGGTTGAGCCAGCGCACCTCGTCGGGCGAGAGCGAGATTGCGAGGGCGCCGAGGGAGGTGCGGGTCTCGGCCAGGGTGCGCGGGCCGATCAGCGGGAAGGTCGGGAAGGGCTGGGCGAGCACATAGGCGAGGGCCGCGGCCAGGGGCAGCACTCCGCGCTCGGCGGCCAGGCGCTTCACGCGCTCGAGGCGCTCGAAGTTGTCGTCGCTGTACCAGCAGCGCGCCAGCTCGGGGTCCGAGCGGTCATCGGGGTGGGCCCGGCCGGCGAAGAAGCCGCGGGCCTGGCTCGACCAGGGGAACAGCGGCGTCTGGGTCGCGGTGAGCCAGGCCCGCGAGGCCGGGTCTGACGCGGCGAGGCAGCCGGCCCAGGGCGCCTCGACCATGCGCACGAGGCTGAAGTTATTGCTCAGGGCGGCGAAGCCCTGCTGCCCGCTGGCCGCCGCGTAGGCGTTGGCCGCCGCAAAGCGCTCGATTGTCCAGTTTGAGGCCCCGAACACCGTGATCCGCCCCGCCCGCACGTGCTCGTTCAGCGTGTCGATAAAGGCCTCGACGGGGATCTCGGGGTTGTCCCGGTGCAGCATGTAGATATCGACATAGTCGGTCTGCATCCGCGTCAGGCTCTCGTAGAGCTGGCTGGTCAGGTGCTGGGGGGTGCAGTACGGGGTGTGGGCGCCCTTGCCGAGGACGACCACCTGGTCGCGCAGGCCCCGGTTGCGCATCCACTGGCCCAGGAGCCGCTCGCAGAGGCCCGAGGCGTAGATATAGGCGGTGTCGAAGCAGGTGCCGCCCTGGGCGAAGAAGTCGTCGAACATGGCCGCCGCGTGGGGCATGGTGGTCTGGTTATCCACGCCCAGGACCAGGCGCGAGACGGGCTTGTTCAGGCCGGGGAGGCGCCCGTGGGGTATGGGCGCGTCGGGGCGCACGGCGAGGGGGCGGCGCGCGATCGGCAGGCGCTGCTCGGGCGCATCGGGCCGCTCGGCGTCGTAGACCAGCCCGAGGGCGGCCCGCCAGCGGTCGAGGGTGCGCATATTGCCCAGCGTGTCTTCCCAGGGCATGGCGGGGGCCTGCCCCGCGCTGAGGTGGGCGGCGACGGCCGCGGCCTCGAGGGCATAGTTGTTGGCGGGCTCGGTGAGGATCTCCTCGGGCGGGGAGCCGTCATAGCGCTGGAGCACGAGCCGGCCGGGGGCGTCGGGGGCGGGGACGTAGGGCTCGGGGATGTAGATGCTGCCCCTGTCGCCATACACCCAGGCCCCACGCTCCATCCTCAGGCGCACGCCGGTGGCGAGCTGGGCCACGATATCGCCGGGGAAGCGCAGGATCGCCGCGCTCCACTCGTCAACGCGGCTCTCGGGGCCCAGATGGCCGAGGGCGGTCACCTCGAGCGGGTCTGCGAAGGGCTGGCCGCCGGCGGCCCCGGCGACGAGGCGGGCCAGCGAGACCGGGTAGCCGCCGACGTCGAGGATGCCGCCGCCGCCGAGCTCCTGGCTGAGCAGGCGGCTCGCGAGGTTCGCCCCGCCGTCGAAGCTGAACGCGGCCTGAATGGTGCGCACCTCACCGATGGCCCCCGCGCGGATCAGCGTGACGAGGCGGGCGATCTGCGGGTGGCAGCGATACATAAAGGCCTCCATCAGGAAGACCTTGTGGCGTCGCGCCGCCTCGACAATTGTCATCGCCTCGGCGTGGTTGAGCCCGATGGGCTTCTCGCAGAGGATATGCTTGCCCGCCTCGGCCGCCCTGATCGCCCACTCGGCGTGGGCCGGGTGCGGCGCAGCGATATAGACCGCCTGCACCGTGTCGTCGGCCAGCAGGTCCGCGTACGAGCCGTGGCGGCGCTCGATCCCGAACTGCTCGCCGAACGTCTCGGCGGCGGCCTGGGTTCGGCTGCCCACCGCCGCGATCCGGCCGACCCCCGCCGCGAGCACGGCCCGCGTGAAGGTGCGCGCGATACTGCCCGTGCCAAGGATGCCCCAAGAAAGCTGACTCATGCCTCGATCCCTTCAGCGGAGCCGCGCGCGAGAATACGCTGCGCCCTGGCGCCGCCCGTATCAGTATACTCTGCTGCCAGACTGCCCGTGACGCAAGGCTGTAGATGGAGCCCAGACAGCCGAGCTGTCGGGTGGTGGGCGGGGCCGCGGGGGCGGCGAAAAAGGCTCGTCCCGAAGGTGGGACGAGCCTTCTTCAGGCCGAGCTGTCGAACCAAGCGCTCACCAGCGGGGCGTCACCTTGCGCCAGCCCGGCTCGACCTTTTGCATCTCGACCTCGTCGTCGCGGAACTGCAGCCCGCAGGCGAGGTACTGCTCGTGCAGCCGCGCCAGGGCCTCGTGGTCGAGCTCGACCCCGAGCCCGGGCCCGTTCGGCACCGGCAGCGAGCCGTCCACGAAGCGCAGCTTGCCGCCGACGATCACCTCTTCGCTCTGCCAGGGGTAGTGGGTGTCGCAGGCGTAGGTGAGGTTGGGCACGGCGGCGGCCAGGTGGGTCATGGCGGCGAGCGAGATGCCGAGGTGCGAGTTGCTGTGCATCGAGAGGCCGAGGCCCCAGATGCGGCAGATGCGCGCCAGCTCGACCGAGGCGCGCAGCCCGCCCCAGAAGTGGTGGTCGCCGAGGATGATCTGCACGCTGCCGAGCTGCACCGTCTCGACCAGCTCGTCGAAGGCGACGCAGCACATATTGGTGGCGAGGGGCAGGCTAGTGCGCCGGGCCAAAGCGGCCATGCCGGCCCGCGAGGCCACGGGGTCCTCGTAGTACTCGAGCAGGCCATCGAGCTGCTCGGCGTAGCGGGCGGCCGTCTCGAGGGACCAGTTGGCGTTGGGGTCGATGCGCAGCGGGGTTTCGGGGCCGAAGGCCTCGCGCAGCAGCCTGATGGTGCGCACCTCTTCGTCGGGGGGGAGCACGCCGGCCTTGAGCTTGAGCGATTTGAAGCCGAACTCGGCGCACATCACCTGGGCCTGGGTGACCAGGGCCTCGGGGGTGAGGGCCTCGGCCTGGCGCGCCAGCTCCCAGGGGCCTGTGGCGGCGGGGTCTGGCCCGAAGTCGAAGGGGCCGCCGGCGCCGGCATGTTTATAGAAGAGGTAGGCGCTGAAGGGCACCGCGTCGCGCACGCGGCCGCCGATCAGGTCGCAGACCGGGCGGCCGACGACCTTGCCGATCATATCAAGGCAGGCCACCTCGATCGCGCCGAAGGTGCGCGCGGGCGAGGAGAGGCGGCCCTCCCAGGGTGTGGTCGAGCTGGGGGCGAGCTGTCCGCCGGGCCAGATCGTCGCCTCGAGGGCGGCCAGCTGGAAGGGGTCGCGGCCCACGACCAGCTCGCGCACGGCCTCGAGGTCGGCGACCACAGCGGCGCCGCCGTGGGTCTCGCTGACCCCGGTGACCCCAGTGTCGGCGACCAGCTCGACGATTGTGCGCAGGGCGTAGGGCGCATGCAGGCCGAAGGCCGAGCGCAGGGGCGGGTCGCCGAAGGCGATCGGCGTGACCCGGTAGTCGACAATCTTCATGCTAGCCCTTCACCGAGCCGGCCGTGAGGCCCTCGACCATATACTTCTGGGCGTAGACATAGAGGATGACTACGGGGATGGCCATGAGCAGCGAGGCGCTCATCAGCTGGCCCCAGGGGTAGATATCGCCGAAGACCAGCTGCTGGAGACCGACGGGCAGGGTGAAGAGAGTCTCTTTCGTGATGAACACGAAGGCGAAGAGGAACTCGTTCCAGGCGTTGGTGAAGGCGAAGAGGGTCACCGAGAGCAGGGCCGGGGCGGCCAGGGGCAGGGTGATGCGCCAGAAGGCCCCGAAGCGGGTCGCGCCGTCGATCATGGCGGCGTCCTCGAGGTCGACCGGGATGGAGCGGTAGTACCCCAGCAGCACCCAGGTGGCGAAGGGCATGAGGAAGGTCGGGTAGGTGAAGATCAGGGCCGCGTAGCTGTTAATGATGCCCAGATTGGTCAGGATGCGGTAGAGCGGGATGAACAGCAGCGAGCCGGGCAGCAGGTAGGTGATCAGCAGGGCCGTGGTGAGGGCGCCGGCGCCGGTGAAACGCAGGCGGGCCAGGGCGTAGCCGGCCAGGGCCGCGAGCGACACCGAGAGCACGGTGGTCGAGAGGGCGACGATCACCGTGTTGCGGAACCAGATCAGGTAGGGCGTCTCGAAGAGCAGGGTGCGGAACTGCTCCATGGTCCAGGGGGCGGGCCAGAAGATCGAGCTGAACTGCTGGATCTGCAGGTTGGTCTTGAATGAGGTGATCACCACCCAGTAGAAGGGGAAGAGCACGAAGGCGAGCAGGGGCAGCAGCACCAGCCACTGGAAGGTCTGGGCGGTGCGGGCGCGGGCGCGGCGCGTGCTATTGCGGCTCAGGGGCGCGGTGAGGGCGCCGAAGAGCTCGACGATGCGCTCGATCGGCCACATCACCAGGTTGAAGAGCGCGGCAAAGCCGCGGCCGACCCAGGCGAAGGCCCGGTCGACGGCGGTATCATTTTCGCGCACACTGTGCTCGTCGTGGCGCATGAAGCGAGCCAGGACCAGAATGAAGAGCGCCAGCACCGGGGCCATACTGAGGGCCACGGCGGCGCCGGGGCCGAAGCGCAGGCCGATGATCGCCTTCTCGTAGGCCAGGATCGAGTAGAGCCGGGTGGCCCCGCCGGGGCCGCCGCCGGTCATCAGGTAGACCAGGCCGAAGGTATTGAAGGTCGAGATGGTCGAGAGCAGCACGGTGACGGCGATCACATACCGCAGGCCGGGCAGGGTGATATGGCGGAAGCGCTGGAAGGCGCTGGCCCCATCGACCTCGGCCGCCTCGTACTGCTCATGGTCGATCGCCTTCAGACCGGCCAGCAGCAGCATGGTGAAGAAGGGGATGCCCTTCCAGACATTCACCGCGATCACACTGGGCAGGGCCAGATTCGGCTCGGCGAGCCAGGCGATCTTGCGGTCGATCAGGCCGAGGCTCATCAGGATGGGGTTGAGGCCGCCGAAGATCGGGTCATAGATACTGCGCCAGGCCATGGCCGTGACCACTTCGGGGACGATCCAGGGCAGCAGCATAATGCCGGTGAGCAGATTGCGGAAGGGCAGGCGGCTGTTGAGCAGCAGAGCGATCGTGAGGCCCACGAACAGCTTCACCGCGACCGACCAGACCGTGAAGCGGATGGTGTTGCTGATCGCGGCGAGGAAGTCGGCGTCCCTGAGCAGGAGGGTATAGTTGCGCAGCCCCACGAAGGTCTCGACGCGGTTGATCGAGCGGGTGGTGAAGCTGAGCAGGACGGCGTTGATGAAGGGCCAGAGGATCAGCCCGGCCATAATAATGACCAGGGGGAGCACGAACGGCAGCGCAATGCGCCAATCGGGCCCAAGGAACGCGTCGATGCGTGAGCGGCGGCGTCCCTGCACTGCCAGCGCCGTCGCCGGCCTTCCGCTCGTTACTCCCTTTGCCATAACAATCCTTTGGCTCCAACCGGGCGGGCTCGCTCGGGTCTATGCGCTGCGAACCCGTCCGACCAGGTTGTGAGGCTACTCGTCAACCCTGCCCTGTGGGCGGGGGGCGGGGAGGGCAAGGCCCTCCCCGAAAACCCTGCTGCTTATGCGAGAGCAGGTCGTCTGCGCAGGCCCTAGCTCTGGGGCAGACCCAACTCCTCGAAGATCTGCACAATCTTGTTGTGCGCGTCCTCGACGGCCTGCTCGGCGGTCATGGTGCCGTTGATCACATTGGACATCATCTGGCTGGTGATCGACTGGCCGTCGATCGCCGAGACGGCCGCGTTGGGGTTGGCCGGGTAGGACTGGCCGGTCCAGGGCGTCTCGTTGAAGATGATCTCCTGCAGGCTGGCGAAGTTCGGGTCGACCGCGAGGACCTCGTCGGTCCACTGGTTCTTATAGGCCGGCAGGAAGAGGCCGCCACCCTGCTTGACCATGGGCACGAAGTTGGCCGGGTCGAGCATGTAGAGGATCAGCTCTTTGGCCGCGTCGACATTCTGGGCGCCCTTGAAGATCGTGAACCAGCCGTTGGCCCCGGCCTGCAGCAGTGCGCCGTCGTTGGCGCGGGGGGCCTGCATCACCAGAGTGTTGGGGAAGACCGGGTTGTTGTCGCGCTTCGACTGGGCGTAGACCGAGAAGGCGTTGCTGGTCATGCCGATCGTACCGGCGAGGTAGGCCTCGTTGTTGCTGGTGTCGGTCCAGCTGAGGATGCCGGGCGGGAGCATGGGCTGGTACTTCGGGTCGGTGTAGGTCTCCTGGAGCCACTTGACCGCCTCGACGGTCTCGGGCGAGTTGAAGACCACCTTCTCGCCGGTCTCGTCGACGAAGCGCCCGCCGAAGGACTGGATGACGTGGGTGAGGAAGCCGTGGCCGTCGCCGCTACGGTTGACGGTGATGCCCCAGCCGAAGCGGTTCTGGGCCGGGTCGGAGATGGCCAGGGCCGCGTCGCGGCGGGCGTTGTAGTCGCCCTCGCTGAAGGTCGCGGGGTCGATCCCACCCTCCTCGAGCCAGTCGCCGCGCACGAACCAGGCGCCCGAGTTGCTGATGAAGGGCACGGCCCACCAGCGCCCGTCGACCTGGGCGTTTTTGGCCGCGGTAAGGGGCACCACGTCGCCGTAGCGCTTGACTAGTTCGTCGACCACGTCGGTGACGTCCTCGAGCACGTCGAGGAAGTAGAGCTGGGGAATCTGCAGGGTGTGGTAGGCCACGTCGGGCGGGTTGCCGGCCTGGACGGCGGCCTGCATCTTGGCGTTGAAGTCGCCGAACTGCTCGGGGTTGGCGGTGGAGATGTCGAGCTCGATGCCCTTGTCGGTGGCGAACTTCTCGACCAGGCCGCGGAAGGTCTCCTGGACGCTCTGGAAGTACTCGGTGCGGTGGATGACCGTGAGCTTGCCGGCGGCGCCCTCGGGGAGGGGGGCGGGCGTATTGGTCGGGGCGGGGACCGCGGTGGCGGCCGGGGCGGCGGTGGCGGCGGCTGCGGCAGCGGTGGGGGCGGCGGTGGCGGCCGGGGCTGCCGTCGGGGCGGGGGCTGCCGTCGGGGCGGCGGCGGCGGCGGTGGGGGCGGGTGCGGCGGTGGGCTCTGCGGCGGGGGCCCCGCCACAGGCGGCGAGCACGTTGTAGCCGATGCCGAGGGCGGCAACTCTCAGGAACGTGCGCCGAGACAGTGTACGCCGGACGCGATCTTGGTCCATGCCCGAACTCCTTCGTCAAGGCAAGCGAGGCCAGCGGGTGCATTGGGGGGGGACGCATGCTGGGTCAGACTGGGTGTAGCGGATACTATAGCATGTTCTGCCAGGGATGAGAAGATCTGGGCATAGCTTTATTGAGGGAAATATTCGGGGCGGGGGCAGATCTGGGGCG
>CAZKTU010000069.1:0-27526 GCA_964555675.1 uncultured Oscillochloris sp. | reverse complement strand
TGTGTGCGCCCCACCACCCATGTGTGCGCCCCACCACCCATGTGTGCGCCCCACCCGTCAGAGTAGCTCGGACGATTACTAGAGCCCTGGCTTAGGAGCGCAGCTCGCCGCGCAGGTCGCGGGCCTGGAAGCCGATCCCGACCACGGCCAGGGCGATCAGCAGCAGGAAGCCGATCAGGCCCCCGAGGAAGGGCATGAGCGTCGCCAGCCCGGCGGCGATCGCCCCGGCCCCCGACAGCGACGAGTTGATGATCAGGGCCCAGTCGAAGAACAGGAAGACCAGCACGGCGCCGATAATCCCGCCGACCAGGAAGAAGAGCGCGGCCAGGAGCCCGGTGATCCCCATCGCGTTGGCGATCGTGACGAACAGGGCCCCCAGTCCGAAGAAGGCCCCGAGGGCGACCAGCGGGCGCTGGATGAAGAGGGCCAGCGCGGCCATGCCCGCGCCGATCACCAGGGCCAGAAAGAAGCTGAGGATCTGCGGCTGACCGCTGAAGAGCGCCCCACCCAGCAGCAGGCCGAAGACGAAGCCGGCCAGGCCGATGAAGAGCCAGTAGAGGCGTCGCCCGAAGAGCAGCGAGGCCAGGCCGACCAGGATCTGAACGAGGGCTGCCAGCATGGGGGGTGTTCCTCTCAGATATTCGGCACGATCGGCTCGATGTCGGGGTCGTCGCCGCCGACCTGGTGCGAGCGTAGCGCCCAGATCGAGGCCCCATTCTCGAGGAAGGTCTCGGCCAGAGCCCGGGCCGCCACGGGGGGCAGCATGGTGCGCCAGCTCGTCGCCGCCCTGCTGACCGTGCCGACGAAGCTCGCCGAGGCGCCGAGGTTGGTGATCCCGTACTCCCAATCCTCGCGGGTCGAGCCCCACGGGGCCAGGACGCTGCGCAGGTCGGCGGTGATCCGCTCGAGCTTGGCGAACTGGCGCGCCTCCTCGGGGGTATCGGTCAGCTCGGCCTTGATGTCGGCCCGCCCGGCGAGCAGCTTGCTGGCCTTGTGCATCGCCCCGAAGAGGGCCTGGGACGAATCCTGGGCGCAGTTGTTGGCGGCGCCAACCCGGGTGCCGCCGCGGCCGTCGGCGATCCTGTAGCGGGCCGTCATCACCTCGAGCGAGGCGATGATCAGGTCGAGGGGCGAGAGCCGGTTGCCCCAGACGGTGAAGTCGCTGGTGAGCCCATCGAGCTTGACCAGCAGGTCCTGGACGGGGCGCACGCCCAGCCAGCCGAACTGCCGGTCGCCGGTGTAGCGGGTGTAGTGGAGAGCGCCCGACTGCAGCCCGTGGGGGTTGTGCACATAGACCTGGTGGTAGATGATATCGAAGGTCGGCTCGCCGCTCAGAGGCTCCTCGATCACGGTGGCCTCGCCGAAGGCGAAGTGGCCCCAGAAGAGCGGGGTCTTCGCGTTGGGCTCGGTCTTGGCGCCGCCGATCCCGCCGAAGAGGTGGATGAGCAGGGCCCGATCGCCCACCTTCCAGGAGGCGAAAGCGGCGCGGGGCGTCATCCCCTCGCCGACCAGGAGCGCCGAGGTCGCGGTGCCCTTCACGGCGGCCTGCTTCCAGGCCTTCGGCTTGAGGTACTCCATCGACTCCTTGACGCTGTCGCAGTAGAGCTGCGGCTGCAGGCGCACGAGCTGGCGCGGCGTCAGGGCCCGCACGACGAAACGCCCGGCGGCGTCGGGGTCGCCATAGATGTACCAGCCGGCCTCGTTGCAGGGCGAGCGCTCGATCCCGGCGGCGGTGCTGCTGCGCGTATCATCGCGGTTGGGCACCACCTCGATCATGCGCACGACCTCCTCGGGGCCGCTGAAGGCGCCCGCGGCGCGGTCATAGTGGCGCACCGTGTAGCCATCGCCGGCGGCGGGGGCCACGAACTGCACCAGGGCGTAGAAGCGGGCGGTGATCTCGACGGGCATGCGGGTCACGAAGATGATCGGCTCGCCGCCATCCTCGGGCCGGGCGAGCACGCGCACCTGGCCGTCGAGGCGCACGAGCACGTCGTCGTTGGGGTGGGCGGCCGACAGCGACTCGAGGGGGTTGACATCCTTGAGCCCATCCACCCGGTGGGCGAGGACCGTGCCGTTCTCGGCGGCCTCGTACGAGTCTGCGTCGAAGTAGACGTCGCGGGCCGCGCCCCAGAAAGCCGCATTGAGCGCCGGCGTATCCTCCCAGCGCAGACGCACCTTCTGGCCTAGCAGGGCCTGGTGCTCCTCAGGGGTGTGGGAGACCTCGAGCCAGGTGCCGAGCACATGGGATCGTTCGGCCACGGCGGGGAGGATCAGCCTGCCCGTCCAGGCCCCGATCGGCCGGTAGAGGGCGGGGTCAGGACGCTGAGTGATCGGGTAGTAGTCGGGCCGGTTGAACTCGGCCTCCCAGTAGAGGACGTAGTTGTTGGTCTTCATCGACGCCCCTTCATAGAAGACCGCCGAAGGGGTGCGGCTACCCCTTCGGCGATCAATGAGCCAGAACCGGCGCGGCCTTACTCGGCCTCGGCGAAGTACTCGTTCAGCTTGGCCTCCTGCTCGGCCGAGAGGTTGCTGGCGATCAGCTCGAAGGGCTGGCCCTTCAGGGTATCGGAGATGCGGTCGAGCACCTCGTTGCTGCTCATCAGGAAGAGGGCCGAAGTGCCCGCGGTGACCTTGGCCTGGACCTCTTTGATGAAGCGGTCGTCGATCCCGATGTCGGTGAAGCTGCCCACCAGGGCGCCCGTGGCCGCGCCGACGGCCGCGCCGAGGAAGGGGTTCAGGAAGAGCAGGCCGAAGAGCATGCCCCAGAAGGTGCCGTTGAGGGCCCCGGCGCCGGCCATGTTGTAGAGCTGGCGGGTCTTCGGCTTCTTCTTGTCGGCCGGCCAGGTGACGATCGCCGCATCGTGGATGGTGATCAGCTGCTGCTTCTGCAGGCCCTCGAGGGTGCCCAGGATCTGCTCAGCGCCTTCGGCCGTCGGGAACTTAACCACAGTCAGGTGTGCCATCGGGGTGCTCCTTCGCATTGATTAACGGCTCAGTGCAGTGCCAACCCCGATTACAGCCGCAAAAGCCGTAACCAGGGTCGGTAGCAGGATAACCGCAGGTGCGCAACATCGTCAAGTGCCGGATCTCCTACTGCAGTCGCTGCACCTCGAGGCCTGCGGCAGCGATAATCACGACGATCACGGCACACATGACCAGGAAGTAGAGCGCCGCCGGGATGAAGACCAGGATGAGGGCGCGGCGGGGGGGCAGGTTCATGCCGGCCTGCACGCTGAGGTAGGTCAGGTAGAGCCCGTAGAAGGTCACAAAGATCGCCAGGGGCGCGGTCAGACAGGAGAAGAGGCCGAACGAGAAGACATTGATCAGGGCCGAGGCGACCGAGACCGGCACCCAGAAGAGCGCGAGATCATAGGCTAGCTCGGCGAACCTGCCGCTCCCCCCCAGCAGGCGGCCAAGCAGAAATACGAGCGTCAGGTAGGTGAGGAAGCCGAGCAGCGTGCCCAGGACATTCGAGACGACCGGGATCCCGGCGTCATCGGGGGTGAAGAGGTCGAGCAGCGGCAAGGGCTGGCCCACCTGGCGCTCGAGGTTGGCGAGCCAGGCGGCCACAACCTCGTTCTGCTGCTCGATGAACGGGCGCTGGAACTGGAAGGTTAGCCAGCCGATCGTGGCGGTGATCGTCGCGCCAAGGGCGACATAGAGCAGCGCCCACCAGAGCTTGCGGCGCTCGTGGGCCTCGAAGTTCGCCACCGATGGCTGAATCACCACGGCCTGGCTGCTGCGGATCATCGTCATGAGCATGGGTGCTACTCCGCTAGCTGGTCATGGCACGCTGTTGCGCGGGCGCTGGGGCCTGCGCGGCCGGGTTGGCGTATCGCGCGCGAAACGCGGTGATCAGGCTCACACTCAGAGCCGTGGTCGCCTCGAGATGGCTTCGGCCATCGGGGAGCCACGCCTCTGACGACACGTAGCCCTTGGGCCCGTTATGGGCCACCGGCCCGGCGTCGACGCGCCGCAGCTTGCCGGCGGCCAGGGCGCGGTTCCAGCGCGAGGAACGCGCGATCGACCAGCGGCCCCAGAAGAGGTAATCGGCCACGCCCTGGACCGGGTCGAGCTTGCTCTCGATATGCACGATCTCGTCGGCGGCGTCGATGCCAAGGCTGCTCGACATGACCCCGCCGAGCGAGATCACTTGCAGGGGCGCGTCGATCGCGGGCTTCAGGTACTGCGACGAGGCGAGCACCACCTGGCCGCCGCCGCTGTAGCCGATCAGGGTCACCGGCACGCCCGAGCCGGGCACATAACCCTGTTCGATCAGCGCCTGGAAGATCTTGTTGGCGATGCCGTAGTTGAAGACCGGGCCGTAGCGCCGGTCGACCGAGACCGCCACCTGGAGCATGTTGCGCCCATTGATCGTGATATCACCGAAGAAGGCGCCCCTGCTGTTGGTCGACCTGACGGCGAGCATGCGCCGCCAGAACTTGCCCCGGCGCTCGTCGTCGGTCAGGCCGACCTCGGTCATCGAGAAAGGGAAGAGGTTGTCGATGATCTCGGCCCAGGGCATAGCCGCCCCCAGGGCGTTCACAAAGTTCAGCTCTGCGGGATCGAGATAGTCGGCGGCCACATCGCCGATCCCCGAGAGGTAGACGATGTAGTGGCTGATCGGCTCGGGGCGGCCGCGGCCCCCGCTCGCCGCTACGGTATTCGCCGCGGCCACGGCGAGCGAGGCGGCCTCGATCGGCAGGGCCGTGTCGCTCTTGCGGCCCGTCCAGCCGGCCCACCAGCCGAGGGCCCCGAGGGGCGCCAGCACCCCGGCGATCAGCACGGCAAAGACGATCAAGCCGATGAGGAAGAGCAACTCGACCCCGAAGGCGGCGAAGAAGGAGCTGAGCCCCTGCAAGATGAGGTAGAAGAATTGCACGCATCACCCAACGGTTGAACAGGTGGTGAGGCTCGCGAGCACCACACCCCTGCGGGGCATACGAGGGTCGGTATGGCAGGAGCAGCCGTATGCTCACGATAATACTGGGAAAGCGTCATTTCGGCAATTGGCCCGCTTGCCCTCGGGCGCGCAACCGGGTACACTTGTAGGCATCCCCGGCCCGATCATAGCAGGCTTCGCTCACACCGTTCGAACGTGCGGCGATCATAGTCGGACCCCACAGTAACGAAAGGTCTCAGCCCATGGCCGATCTGCTTGTGATCACCTTCCCCACCATCGACGCCGCCCAACAGGCCCGCGCAACCGTCCGCCAGCTCCAGCAGCAGGGCCTGATCGGGCTGGAGGATGCCGCCGCGATCAGTCGTGATGCCGAGGGCCGCACCAAGGTCCACGACGAGGTCGACCGCAGCGTCGGCTTCGGCGCGGCCGCCGGCGCGATGGTCGGGCTCATCCTCAGCTTCGGCTTCCCCTTCCTGGGGCTGGCGATCGGCGCGGGCGGCGGCGCCCTGACGGCCAAAGCCCTCGACCGTGGCCTCGACAAGAGCTTCATCGCCGAGGTCGAGCGGGCCCTGCCGCCCACCTCTTCGGCCCTCGCGCTGGTGATCACCTCGGTCGACGCCACCGCGCTGCGGGCCGCCCTCGAGCCGTACGCCGGCACGATCTACGAGACCACCCTCGACCCCGAGCTCAGCGATGGCCTGCGGCGCGCGCTGGAGCCTTGAGCCCAGGCCCGGCCGAGCGCTGGAGATCGAGATGCATCCCACCCCCGAGGAGCAAGACGAACAGGCAGCGATGCGGCAGCTCGCGGCCCGCGGCGCGATCAAGGCCTTGATCGCGGCCCTGGCGCCCGGGCAGCCGCATGGCCGGCGCGTCGCCGCGGCTCGCGAGCTCAGCCAGTGCGGCGGCAAGGCCGCGATCGGGCCGCTGCTCCTGATGCTGCGCGAGGCCGATCCGACGCTGCGCCTGGCTGCAGCCTCGGCCCTCTGGTGGGTTGGGGACGAGCAGACGGTTGAGCCGCTGATCGCGGCCCTGGCTGACGACTCCGATGACGTTGCGGCCGTGGCCGCCGAGACCCTCGAGCGCATCGGCGACCGACGCGCCGTCACCCCCCTGATCGCGACCCTCACCCGGGCGGGGCGGCGCCGGCAGCGGGCCGCGGCGGGGGCCCTTGGCTGGCTCGGCGACCGACGCGCCATCACCCCCCTGATCACCGGCCTGGTCGCGGCCAACCCGACTCTGCGCGAGGCGGCCGCCCGCTCGCTCCAACGGCTCGATCCAGCCTGGCGCACCGCCCCCGAGGCGGCGACGGCGCAGTCGCTGTTTGTCGTCGCCCTGCAGCACCGCGATCCCCTCGTGCGCCGCGAGGCGGCTCAGCACCTGGCCTGGGCGGGCGACCGGCGCTGCATCATACCTCTGATGGCGACGCTGCGCGACGACGACGATAGGGCCACCAAGGACGCGGCGCTCGCCACCCTGCTGGAGATTGGCGGCCCCGAGACCATCAGCGGGCTGGCCGCCTCTTTCCTTGATGCGATCCTCGATAGCGCGCAGTACTGCCGGGAGCGTCTATACAGGCCCGATGGCTCCGATCCCACAAACTACGAAAAGCGTGAGCTGGAGCTGTGCTCGGCCTTCTGGAGGGCCGAGGTGCTGCTCGCCCACTTCGAGCAGTTGCTCGCCGCCCGCGCCGAACTGGTGGCGGCCGAGCTCCTGGCCGCCGTCGCGCCCCTCGGCCTGCTGGCGAGCTACGACGACGACGGGGGCGACCCCTTCGGGAGCGTCCGCCACCGCACGATCGACTGCACCCCTCTGGCCGCCCTCGCGGCCGCCGAGCTGGACAGGCGCAGGGCCATTTAGCACGAAGGGCTGCCCTGGAGGGCGCGGCACGCCCACGGGCCGGAAGCCGGCCTGTGGGCGTGCCGCGCGCGAAGCCATGGGGCGCTGCTGGTCTCGGTCAGGCCGCCGCGTGAGCGGTCGCGTGCTCGACGGCGTGCGCGCGGTACCAGGCCACTGTGCGGCGCAGGCCCTCGCGCACAGGGGTGGCGTGGTCGCCGAAGGCCCGGGCGTAGGCGCTGCTGTCGACGATGAAGGGCCGCTCGAACTCGTAGAGCATCTCGACCATCTCGCGGGCCCCCGGCACGAAGAGCCCGGCCAGGCTCAGCATGACCCGCCCCATCACGCTGACCTTCTGGGGCATCTGCAGCTCCTCGAAGAGCATCGTCATCAGCTCGGCCTGGGTCAGGGCGGGCGCGTTCGGCACGTGCCATGCTCGCCCGAGGGCCTCGTCGCGCTCGCCCAGGCGCGCCAGGGCTTCGCCGAAGTCCTCGATATAGGTGTAGGAGTGCAGGGTGTCGAGCCGGCTCACCGCCTCGGCCTTTTTGCCCGCCAGGGCCGGCAAGAAGGTGCGCTCGCCCAGGGCCGACTGCAGCACGCCCGGCCCGTAGAAGTCCGAGGCCCGCCCCGCGACGGTGCGTAGCTTGCCGCTCGCGTGGGCCGCCTGCACCTGCTCGGCCATGCGCGCCCGCACCGCGCCCTTCTTGGTGTGGGCCGTGTAGGGCAGGCCTTCGTGGATGGGCCCGTCGACCTGGCCGTACATGTAGAGGTTCTCGACCACCACCAGCTTCGCCCCGCCGCGGGCCACACCCTCGATGATGCTGGTCTGCAGGGGCGGGAACTTCTCGGCCCACTCGTGGTAAGCCGGCTGGGCGGCCTGGTAGACCGCCGTAGCGCCCGCCGTCAGCTCGGCCACCTTCGCCGGGTCGTAGGCGTCGCCGCCCACCACCGTCGCGCCCACCGGCGCCGCCGCCCGCCCGCTGCGGTTTACCATACGCACCGCGTGGCCCCGCCCAAGCAGCGCCCGCGCCGTCGCCAGCCCGACCGGCCCCGTCCCGAACACCACGTGCAGCTCCTGAGGGTTTTGCGTAGCCATTGTGATTATCCTTTCGCTCGCGCGTCTTTAGAGATTACTTGGCACTTATGAGGGAGGCGTGGAGGGCCCTGCCCTCCACATCCACCCGCGTCACTAGCCCCTGCGCAGCAGGAAGATGCCCAGGATGAGCAGCCAGAGCTGCCAGGCCAGGCCCTGGATGATCAGGATGGGGCCGAGATCGACCCCGAAGGCCCCGGCCACGCCCACCAGCAGCAGCGCGCCCGCGGCCAGCCCGAACCAGCCCATCCAGCGCGGGGCCAGGCTCCCGCCACGCAGCAGCACGCCGCTCACCAGCAGCGTCCAGAGGCCGCTGAGCAGGGCCACCCCGACCAGTTCGCCGACCCCGCCCGCGTAGTTATTGAAGGCGTCGTAGGTCACACTGATCGCCGCCCGCGTCGCCTCGCTCGCGCCCGGGTCGACGTAGGCCTGCCCGAGCAGCGGCATCATGACCAGCCAGCGGCTGATCCCGAGCAGCTTGGCGAAGCTGGCCAGCACGCCCAGGCCGGCCGCCACCAGCAGGGTCGCCCGCCCCTCGCCCTCGCGCCCCAGATAGGCCAGCAGCAGGGCGATCGGGGCCAGCAGCAGGGCCGAGACGAAGTAGCTGCTATAGCCGAGAGCCACCGCAGCGGACTGCTCGACGATCAGCGGCAGGATTACCGCGGCGGGCTCGTCGAGGCTGGCGGGCCAGTTGATCGCGCCGCCCAGGATGAACAGCGCGGCGAACATCAGCACGAACTGAACAATCAGCATGACGGCGGTCACGCGGGCGATCCCGAAGCTCGGACCCATCACCCCGGTGTTGGCGACCCTGCTGGAAACATTCGCGGCCATTGGAGTTCTCCTTCGGTAGGGGCGCGAGCGCCCGCTTGCTCTCTGACTGATGGGCCAAGTCTACGCCGACCCTGTCCCGCCCCCCGTCCCGCTTCTGTCCCTAGTTGCGGCCAATCCATGAAAGGTGTAGCATAGTAGGTAACAGACGCCCACGAGGGACCCGCATGTCGCGCCAGGCCCTGCCACAGCTGATCGACGGCGCGCTCCGCACGGGCCTGGAAGGCGCCGCAGCGCCGATCGTCATCGGCTCGCCCGCGTGGCTCGCCTGGCTCGCCGACCCCGCCAACCAGGCCTTTTCGGCGATCACGGGCGCCGGGACGCTCACGGTGCGCCGCGAGCAGAAGGGCGGGGGCGCCTACTGGTACGCCTACCAGCGCGACGGCCCGCGCCTGCGCAAGGCCTACCTGGGCAAGGCCGCCGACCTGAGCCTCGCCCGCATCGAGCGGGCCGCCGCGCACCTCGCCGCCCGCGCCGCCCCCGAGCCCGCCGTTACCCAAGATGCCCCGCTCGAGCTGCGCCTGCTGGGCACGCCCGAGCTGCGGCGCGGCGGCGAATTGGTCACGCTCAGCTCGGCCAAAGCCCTGGCCCTGCTCGGCTATCTGGCCCTGGCCGCCGGCCCCCAGAGCCGCGAGCAGCTGCTCGACCTGCTCTGGCCCGAGAGTTCGCCCGAGGCCGCCCGCAAGAACCTGCGCAACACCCTCTGGGCCATCCGCACGACCCTGGGCGACGAGGCCCTGCAGGGCGAGGGCGAGCGCATCGGGCTCTCGCCCGCCCTCGAGCTCGACCTGCGCGCGTTCCTCGCCGCCGCCCGGCCGGATCAGGCCGAGACGGCCGCCCTCGAACAGGCCATGGCGCTCTACCGCGGCCCGCTGCTCGACGGGGTGGCCCTGCGCGACGCGCCCGACTGGGAGCTCTGGCTGAGCGCCGAGCGCGAGCGCCTGCTGCTGCGCTTCAACGCCGCCGCCGACCTGCTGCTGGGGCGCCAGCGCGCGGCCGGCGATTGGCCGGCCCTGGCCCACACCGCCGCACTGGCCCTCGCCCACGACCCGCTGAACGAGGCGGCCCACCGCGCGCTGATGGAGGCCCTGGCTCGCCGCGGCGACCGGGCCGCGGCCCTGCGCCAGTACGAGCGGCTGCGCGCGACCCTCGACCGCGAACTAGGGGCGACGCCCGACGCCGAGAGCGAGGCCGTCCACGACGGGATCGTGCGCGGCGCCATGGCCCCCGCCACCCGCCCGGCCCTGCCACCTCCGCCCCGCCCCGCCCCGCCGCCCCGCCAGCCCTTCGTCGGCCGCGCCCACGAGCTCGGCGCCCTCGACGCCGAGTGGGAACTGGCCGCCCGCGGCCAGGCCCGCGCGGTCGTGCTCAGCGGCGAGCTCGGCATCGGCAAGTCGCGCCTATGGCAGACCTGGGCCGCCAGCCTGCCCGCGACTACCCCGCTCGAGATCCCCTGCCTCGAGGCCACCCAGGGCCTGCCCTTCGCCCCGCTGATCGCCGTCTTCAGCAACGCCGCCTGGAGCGCCCGCGTGGCCGCCGCCGTCGGCGCGAGCCTGCCGCCCTGGCTCCACGAGCTGACCCGCCTGCTGCCCGCGCTGCAAGAGCTACTGCCCCGCCCGGTGCTCGGCGGCGCGCCCGTCGAGGAGCGCCAGCGGCTGTTCGAGGCCTTCGTCCAGGCCCTGCTCGTCGTGACCGCGCCGCCCCACCTGCTCTTCGTCGACGACCTGCACTGGGCCGACGGCGCGACCCTCGACTGGCTCGATTATGCCATCCACCGGCTGCGCGATACGCCCCTGCTGCTGGTGGTCAGCTACCGCCCCGAGGACGCCGGGCGCGACCTGTTGCGCCGCATCGCTCAGTGGGAGCGCGACCGGCCCGTGCGCCGCCTGGCCCTCCAGCGGCTCGTGCCGGGCGAGGCCGCCACGCTGCTCAGCGCGCTCGGGGTCGACGCCGATCAGCAGGGCCGCCTGGCCCACGAGAGCGCCGGCAACCCGTACTTTCTCACCGAGCTGGCCCAGGCCGACGCCCAGCGCGTCCCGCCCGCCCTGAGCGACCTGGTGCGGGCCCGCGTCGAGGCCCTGCCCGAGCCGGCCCGCCAGGTGCTGCAGGCCGCGGCCGTGCTCGAGCCCGACATCGAGGGCGCGACCCTGGTGCAGATCAGCGCCCTCGACGAAGAGACGACCCTCGCCGCCCTCGACAGCCTGCTGGCCAGCGGGATGTTCGTCGAGCAGGACGAGCGCTTCCTCTTCAGCCACCCCCTGGTCTCGACCGTCGTGCGCGGCGCCCTGAACCGGGTGCGCCGGGCCACCCTGCACCGGCGCGCGGCCACGGCCCTCGCCCAGGTCTACGCCGAGCACCTGCCGGCCCAGGCGGGGCGCATCGCCGCCCACTACCGCGAGGCCGGCGACCGGGGCCAGGCCGCCCGCTTCGCGACCATGGCCGGCGACTACGCCCTGAGCCTGACCGCCGTGGTCGAGGCCGTGCAGCTCTATACACAGGCCCTGGCCGACGAGGCGAGCCCCGAACGCATGCTGAGCCTCGGGCGCGCCCTGGGCTGGCGCGGCGAGCAGCACGAAGCCCTCGCGCTCATGGGGCAGGCCTACGCCGGCTTCGCCGCACGGGGCGACCAGCCGAATATGGCCGTGACGAGCCTGGTGCTGGCCGACCTGGTGCTGACCCAGGGCGACTACGCCGAAGCCGGTCGTTACGCCGAGCGGGCCCTGGCCCTGATCGGCGCGGGCGACCCCTTCACCGCCGCGAGCGCCCACATCCTGATCGGCACCGCGGCCCGCGCCCGCGGCGACCTGGCCGAGGCCCGCCAGCATATCGACACCTGCATGCGCATCGCCGAGCAGCACCGTCTGGTCGAGGTCCAGATGTACGCCGCGGTCGGCCTGAGCAACATCCGCGCCGAGCAGGGCGACATCCCGGGGGCCTACGCCGCCGCCCGCACGATGATCGGCCTCGCCCGCCAGACGGGCAATGGCTTCTACGAGGTGGTCGGCCACAACAATGCGGCCTACAGGGCCACGCTGCTGGGGGAGTACGCCGCCGCCCACGAGCATATCGCCACGGGGCTGGCCCTGGCCGACGCCCGGGCCCTCGAGATGCCCCGCCAGTGGCTCTACAGCACCAGGGGCGAGCTGGCCCTGGCCGAGGGCGCCTGGGATGTCGCCGAGGAGTGGCTGACCCGCGCCCGCGCCGAGGCCGTGCGTCAGAGCAACCAGGGCCAGGTGGCGATCATCGACGCGAACCTGGGGCGGGCCAGCGCGGGGCGCGGCGACCTGACACGCGCCGCCGAGCTGCTCGAGCGGGGCTGGCAGGGCAGCGCCGACACAGGCACCTCGTATCAGCACGCCCAGATCGGGCTGTGGCTCGCCGCCCTGCATGTCCGCCGCGGCGACCACGAGCGGGCCCGCGCCACCTGGCTCGCCGCGACGGCCCGGCTCGCCGAGCTGGCCGCGCCGACCCTACAGGCCGAGGCCGAGCGGGTGGGCCGGCAGCTGGAAGAGGGGCCGTAAACGGCCCGGCAACGGGGAGCGAAGGCCACCTGCGTGGCCTGCCGAAGCCGGCCCAGGCGGGGTTCGTACCGTAACCGGTTTACCGGCCGGGCGTGCGGCAGGCCCTTCGGCGCCCTACCGTGCTACAATATGCGCACGCGCCGCGCGGAGGAGCCTATGCCCACCCCATTCCCCGGGATGGACCCCTACCTCGAGCAGCCGGCCCTCTGGCCGGACCTCCACAACAGCCTGATCGTCGCCCTACGCGACGACCTAGCCCCGCGCCTGCGCCCACGCTACTACGTCGCGATCGAGGAGCGCACCTACACCGTCGAGCCCGCCGACCTCGCCCTGGCCGGTCGCGCCGATGTGGCCGTGGTGAGTCACGCCCCCGCGCCCAACGCAGCCCTCGCCGGGCAGGCTGCGCAGTCCGGTGGGGTAGTAATCGAGCTCGAGCTACCAGACCTGGTCCGCGAGACCTATCTCGAAGTACGCGCCGCCGATGGCCAGATCGTCACCCTGATCGAGATCCTCTCGCCCACGAACAAGCGCCCCGGCGAGGGCCGCGGGCAGTACCTGCGCAAACGCCGGGCGGTGCTCGGGTCGCTGAGCCATCTGGTCGAGATCGACCTGCTGCGCGGCGGCGAGCCGATGCCAGTGCAGCGTTATGAGGGGCAGAGCGACTATCGGATTATGGTGAGTCGGGGCGAGCAACGTCCGCGCGCGCTCTTGCTCCCCTTCAACGTGCGCCAGCCGATCCCCCTCTTCCAGCTACCCCTGCTCGCCGACGACCCTGAGCCAACGGTCGAGCTTGGAGCGCTGCTGCACGCGCTCTACGACCGCGGGGGTTATGACCTACGCCTACGCTACGGGGTCGAGGCCGACCCGCCCCTGAGCGGCGAGGATGCGGCCTGGGCCGCTGCGCTGCTGCACACAGCCGGCCTGCGCTGAGCAGCCCCCTACGCCGGGGCCGTAAACGGCCCGGCAACGGGGAGCGAAGGCCTCCTGCATGGCCTGCCGGAGCCCGCGCAGATAAAGCCTACATTCCCTCGGCCTCGTGCGCCGGCTGCAAGCTGCGGCGGCCGCGATACTCGGGGACCAGCACGAGCAGCGCGATGGCGGCGGCCAGGGTCAGGCCGCCGTTGATCAGCAGCGCGGCGGGCACGCCGATGGCCGCGATCAGCGCGCCCATCTGCAGGTGGCCCACCGGCGCCGAGCCGATGCTGAAGGTCCATAGCCCCACGGCCCGCCCGCGCTGCTCGGCCGGCACGGCGAGCTGGAGCAGGGTCTGCTGCAAGACGTCGAAGGCCGCCGCGCAGTAGCCGATTACCACCAGCACGGCGGCGGCCACGGCTAGCGAGCGCGAGGCCGACAGGGCCATGATCGACAGGCCGTAGCCGACGAAGATCGCGCCGAGCAGCGGCTGGCGCGGGGTGCGCTCGGGCAAGAGCGCGAGCGAGATCACGGCGAGGGCGCCGCCGATCGAGACCGCGGCGTTGAGCAGGCCGAGCCCGGCCGGGGTGGCGCGCAGCACATCCTGGGCGAACAGCGGCAGCGCGCTGATATGCGAGAAGGCGAAGACCTCGCAGACCAGCCCGACCAGCACCAGCGTGCGCACCACCGGCACGTCGAGCATCAGCCGGGCGGCCCCGCCCAGGGCCTGCCGGAAGGGCGGGCGCTCGCCCCGGGCCGCCTGGCGCTGCGGGGCCCGCAGCGTCGCCGCCAGGGCCAGCGTGAGCCCGTACAGCCCGGCGGAGACCAGCGAGCTGCCCGCGACGCCGACCAGCGGGATGAGCGCGCCGACCGCGAGGGCGCCGAAGGCGAAGGCGAAGCGCGCGCCCAGGGCGTCCAGGGCCAGGGCCCGCGCCGCCGCCTCGGGCGGCGCTACGTCGAGCACGAGGGCCTGGCGCGCCGGGGTGTCGAAGACCTGCCGGCACCCCGCCAGAAACGCGAAGACGGCGAGAGCCCAGATGCCCGCGCCGCCCGCCCAGACCAGACCCCCAAAGACGGCCTGCAACAGCAGCCCCGCGCCGGACACCGCCAGCAGCTGGCGGCGTCGATCCATGCGGTCGGCGATCGTCCCCGCGACCAGCCCGAACAGCAGCGAGGGCAGCATGCGCGCCGCGAAGATCGCGCCGATGGCGACGGGGCTGACACCCAGCTCGAGGGCCAGCCAGGCGCTGAGCGTGCGCTCCATGCCCAGGGCGCCGCTATTTGCCACCGACGAAAGCCACAGGCGACGAAACGCGGGCGAGCGAAACGGACTCATTGGGGACCCTTAGACAATGACGGCGGCGCTTAAGGCTGAGCCCACAGCATACCCGCTCGCCACTCATTCGCAAGGGTCCTCCGGCCGATGCCCTCAGACAACGATCACCACATTCCCCTTTTTATGGCCGCCGTCGACATAGCGGTGGGCCTCGACGATCTCCTCCAGGTTATAGCGGCGGTCGATCACCGCACGGAGCTTGCCGGCCTCGTAGAGCTCGACCAGGTAGCGCAGGTTGGCCTGGCTCTGCATCAGGCCCGCCGTCGCGAACTTCGCCCGCTTGCCGCGGCTCAGCGCGGTGCCGAGCAAGGCCCGCAGATTCGCCCAGTTCGGCACGGTCGTGAGGTAGCAGCCCTGCGGCGCCAGCGCGCCTTTGCAGCGCGCAAATGAGCTCTTGCCAACAGCGTCGAAGATGATATCGTAGCTACCACCCAGCTGCGTGAAGTCCTCGCGGGTGTAATCAATCACCACGTCGGCACCCAGCGAGCGCACGAGCTCGAGATTCGCCGTGCTGCAGACCGCGGTCACCTGGGCCCCAAAGGCTTTGGCGAGCTGCACCGCGTAGGCCCCGACGGCGCCAGAGGCGCCGTTGATCAGCACCCGCTGGCCCGGCTGCACACGCCCTACGTCGCGCAAGAAGGTCAGCGCAATCGCGCCCCCTTCGCAGATGCCCACGGCTTCCTCGAAGCTCATACGCGGCGACTTGAGCGCCAGCAGGCCATTCGCCGGTAAGGCCAGGTACTCGGCGTAGGCCCCTAAGCTGTTCGGGCTCATGGCAAACACTTCGTCGCCTGGCTTGAAGCTCGTCACCGCCGGGCCCACGGCCACAATCTCGCCCGCGAGCTCGGCGCCGATAATCGCCAGTCTGGGTTGCTTGAGGCCATAGACCAGACGCACCAGGTAGGGATCGCCCTTGCGTAAGGCGCTATCTGCGGGCCCCGCCGAGGCTGCCCGCACCCGGATCAGTACCTCGTTCTCTTTAGGGACGGGCTGCGCCACCTCTTTGAGCTGTAGCACCTCGGGCGGGCCATATGCCTCACAGACAATCGCTCGCATCACTTCCTCCTCACAGCAAACCTCTTCTCAGCCCCCTTGTTCGCGGGCGCAGTTAATCACCAAGAGGAACATCCCCAGGTCGCGGATCTTCTTCAGGACGCCGTACAGGGCCGCCTGGTCGGCCAGCAGTCCGCTCAGCACGGTGTCGCCGTTCGCCTCGAGGGTGATGCTCAGGCCGCCGAACCACGCGCTCCACTGCCGCCCCAGATGCCCCTTGAGGCGGATCTGGCAGCGCATCGCCCCGTCGGGCTCGCCCTCCTGGTGGAGTTCCTGGGCCATGGTTCTGTCCCTGAGTCGTAGCGCCACAACCTTCGCTCAGAGCATACCCCGAGCCGGGTGGCGCGAGACAGATACCAAAGTATTGTTCAGGGTATAGGCCCGCAGCTAGAGCAGGCCCAGCTCGCGGGCGCGGGCGACCGCCTCGGTGCGCCGCTGGACCTGGAGTTTGCCGAAGATGTTGCGGTTATGCCCCTTGACCGTGCTGAGGGCGAGGACGAGGCGCTCGCCGATCTCGTGGTTCGAGAGACCCTGGGCGACCAGCCGCAGCACGAGCAGCTCGCGCTCGCTCAGGGGCTCGACCAGGGGCGGCGCGCCCACGGCCAGGGCCTGCTGCGCCCCCTGGGCGGCGAAGACGGCGAGCAATCGGTCGAGGTAGGGCGTCAGGGGGCCGCCCGCCGCGCGGCGCCTGGTCAGCAGCGCGTGCATGGGCTCGCCCTCGTCGGCGAAGACCCTGAGCAGGCCATCGGGCGCCCCCAGGGCCAGGGCCGCCTCGAGGGCCCGCGCGGCCTCGCCCGGGTCGCCGTGGGCCTGGCGGGCCAGGGCCAGCAGCACCAGGGCCCTGAGCTGCTCGTCGGGCCAGCCCCGCGCCTCGGCGTGACGAAGCCACGGCTCGATGGCCGCGATGGCCGCGGCCGGTCGGCCCTGGGCCAGATGCACCCTGGCCAGGGCGGTCGGCAGGCCGGAGGCCTGGGCAAGCAGGGCGGCGGCGGGCAGATCGCCCCGCACCAGCAAGGTCAGCACCTGCTCCTCGGCCAGGGCCGGGGCCAGCAGCAGAAAGCCCTGACGCTGCACGGCCTGCTCGGCCCGACCCAGGATGGCGGCGGCCCCGGCCGGGTCGCCCTGGGCGCGACGCAGGCGGGCGAGGAAGAGCTCGGCGGCCACGGCGCGGTCGGTGCTCGCGAGCTGCTGGGCCAGGCGGGCGCCGAGCTGGGCGTGGCGCTGGGCGCTGGCCAGGTCGTCCCACTGATAGGCGCTGCGGGCCAGGCCCAGGTGAGCCTCGCAGACCACCGGCTGGGGCGGATCGCCGGCCAGCTCCAGGGCGCGCCGGTAGCTCTCGGCGGCCAGGGCGAGCTGGTTCGCGCCCTCGTGGAGATAGGCGAGGCCGAGGGTGGTCAGCAGGTGGATGATGAAGTGCCCGATCGCCTGGCTGATCGCCAGGGCCTCGCCGTAGGCCTGGGCGGCCGCGGCCCGCTCGCCCTGCAGCAGATAGGCGTAGCCGAGGGCCCAGGTCGCGGCGGTGCGGATGGGCAGATTGGCGGGGTGCAGGTACTCCAGGGCGCGGCGGGCTTGGGCCTCGATCACTTCCGGCTGGTGCCGGCTGACCGCCAGGGTGGCCCGGATCGCGGCGATATGCCCGAGGTGATCGCGCACCCGTGCGTCTTCATCGAGGCCCGCGAAGGCGGCCTCGGCGGCCAGCAGCTTCTGCTCGACCTCCGGCAGGCGCGTCGCGAACGCGAGGGCCGAGGCGTACATCACCCAGAGGCCGGGCCTGGCGTCGAGGGCCTGGCGCGGCAGAGCTTCGAGCCAGCCCAGCACCGGGGCGATCGCGCCGCGAAAGAGCAGGGGCATGCCGCCGCCCTCGGCCAGGCGGGCGGCTCGGTCGAGGTCGGCGGCAGCCACGGCGTGGCCGAAGGCCTCGAGCTCGAGGCCCTGCCCCTCGTACCAGGCGCTGGCGCGGATGTGGAGCGCGGCAACACCCTCGGCGGCGCCGGCCAGACGCTCGCCCAGGCGCTGGCGCAGCATCTCGCCGAAGAGGTGGTGGTAACGATACCAGCGCCGCTCGCTATCCAGGGGCACGATGAACAGGTTCGCCTGCTCGAGCTGCTCGAGGGTCGCCTGGCCGGCCGCGGCGGGATCTTGCAGCACCGCGTCGCAGAGGGGCCCGCAGAGGCGCTCGAGCACCGAGGTGGAGAGCAGGAAGCGCTGGATTGCGGCGGGCTGCTGCTGCAGGACCTCCTCGAGCAGGTAGTCGAGCACAAAACGATGGCTGCCCGTGAACGACGTGATAAAGCCGTCAACATCCGCGCGCCCCTGCAGCGAGAGCGCGGCCAGCTGCAGGCCGGCGATCCAGCCCTCGGTGCGGGTCTCGAGGGCGGCGATCGCGGCGGGGGCGAGGGCCAGGCCCATACCCTGATTGAGGAAGGCGGCCGCCTCGGCCTGGGTGAAGCGCAGGTCGGCCGCGCGCAACTCGGCCAGCTGGCCCCTGGCGCGCAGGCGGGCCAGGGGCAGCTGGGGGTCCTCGCGGGTGGCGATGATCAGGTGCAACTGCGGGGGCAGGTGGGCGACCAGGAAGGCGAGGGCCTGGTCGACCGCCGGGGCCTCGACAGCGTGGTAGTCGTCGAGCACCAGCACGCAGGGGGCGGGGATGGCGGCCAGGTCGTTGATCAGGGCGGTCAGCAGGGCCTCGCTGGGGGGCGGCTGAGGGGCGCGCAGGGCGCCGAGCACACCGTGGCCGACCCCCGGCGCGATCGTCTGCATGGCCGCGACCAGGTAGGTCAGAAAGCGGGTCGGCTCGCCGTCGCCCGCGTCAAGGGCGACCCAGGCGACGGGTCGCTCGGCGGCGGCGAGCCAGGCGCTGAGCAGGGTCGTCTTGCCGAAGCCGGCGGGGGCCGAGATCAGGGTCAGCCTGCCCCGCAAGCCCTCGTCGAGCCGCGCCAGCAGGCGCGGCCGGGGGATCACCTCGGGCCGCGGCGCGGGGACGAACAGCTTCGTGGTCAGCAGCGGCGTCGCCATAGGATGCTCGCCTCGGGCGGTGGCTGCGCTCAAGTCGGGGTGAGACGCCCCAGCACCTGCGGGAAGGTGGTCGGCCCAAACGAGACGTTGAGGCCTATGTCGAACAGCAGCAGATCGTCGGCGAAGCAGCACGAGAGTGTGGCGCAGAAGGGCGTCTCGGTGAACCAGAGCTTCGCCAGATAGGTATCTGCGCTGACCCAGGCCCCCGCCGCGGCGATTGGCGAGGTCGCCCCCGCGCCCATGAAGCTGGTCTGCCCGTGCTGCCACTGGCCCGCGCCCGCGGCGATCAGGTGCTCGCCCTCGGCGTTCGTGAGGACAATCGTGCAGCCCGAAGTCGCGAAGCGCAGACTCAGGGTCTCCAGCCCGAAGCTATTCGCGTCGCAGCGAAAGAGCTTTCCCGAGACCTGCGCCGCGATGGGGGAGGCCTGCAGGCCGGCGGGCGTCGGCAGCGCGAGGCCGGCGAGCTTCTGCTGCAGCGCGGCATGAGCCGCCGGGTCGGCCGGCAGGGGCTGCGGCGCAAAGGCGGGCAGCAGATGCTCCCAGGCCAGACTGAGGGGCGGCTGCATCGAATCGAGGCCGCCGGTCATGACCAGCACCGCATCCTGCTCGGGCAGCACGACGCAGTACTGGCCGAAGGCCCCGTCGCCGCGGTAGGCCCCGTGGCGGCAGCGCCAGAACTGGTAGCCGTAGCCCTGGGCCCAGTCGCTGGCGGGGTCGTCGCCGTTGGAGATATGGGCCCGCGTCGCCTCGCGCACCCAGTCGGCGGGCACAAGCTGCCGGCCCTGCCAAAGCCCGCCCTGCAGGTAGAGCTGCCCGAAGGCGGCCACGGCCGCGGTGGTGGTGCTCAGGCCGAAGCCGCCGGTGTCGATGCCGCGCGGGCACTGCTGCCAGGTCGCGCCCACGATGCCCAGCGGCTCGAGCAGGCGGGGCTGCAGGTACTCAAGCATGCGCATCCCGGTGAGGCCCTGCAGGATGGCCGAGAGCATGTAGGTCGCGCCGGTGTTGTAGAGAAAATGTGTGCCGGGGGCGTGCTCGACCGGACAGGCCAGAAAGGCCCTGGCCCAGTTGCCATCCTCGCAGGCATCGATAGCGTTCATGGTGTCGTCGGCGTGGCCCGTGGACATCGAGAGCAGGTGGCGCACGCACATGGCCGCCAGGTGCGGGCCGACCTCGGCCGGCCGCTCGGCGGGGAAGAAGCCGAGCACCGGGTCGTCGAGCGAGAGCAGGCCCTCGGCGACGGCCAGGCCAACCGCCGTCGCCGTGAAGCTCTTGCTCAGCGAGAAGAGCATGTGCGGCAGCTCGGCCGCGTAGGGCGCCCACCAGCCCTCGGCCACCACGTGCCCGTGGCGCAGCAGCATGAGGCTGTGCAGATGCTCGTTCTCGCGCTCGAGGGCCTCGACGAAGGCGAGCACGGCCGACGATGCGAGGCCCTGGGCCTCGGGGGCGCTACGGGGAAGGGACATGCCTGGTTACTCCTGAGCACTCGTCGCCTGATCTGCCGGCTATGGTAGCACAGTCGCGGCTGATAGCAACGAGCCGCAGAGGCACAGAGTACATTCCTCTGCGCCCCTGCGGCTCCGCCGCTCTGTCCGCCGAAACCAGCAACCGGGTTATGGTCGTCGCCGCTGCCCGCTGCAGGGGCGCGGGGGCCTTTGGCCCCCACAAGGCTGGATGTGGAGGGCCGGGCCCTCCACGCCTGCCTCATGCCAAGGCTAGAAGAAGAGGCTCAGCACCCAGGCGACCAGCGAGCCGACGATCGAGATCGCCACCGCGCCCACGATGGCGCCGACGAAGCCCTTGACGCGAAAGCCCTTGATCCACGAGCCGGCCGTCATCAGCACGATCGCCGAGATGATCAGGTTGGCGATGCCGGTCAGCCAGCCGAACGAGATGCCCATGCTGCTGAGCAGCCAGGCGATCACGCCGTTCAGAAGGGCGATCACGATCGCGGCGATGTAGGCCGGGCCGAAGCCATCGACCTCGAGCCCGAGGCCCAGCCTGCCGACGATCCAGATCACGAGGCCACCGAACAGCGCAGCGAGCAGGACACCGATGATGATTGCCAGAAGAGCACCCATGAGAGCCGGTCCTTCCCTACAAAAAGTTTGGAGTACGTAGCATCGTACCCGGTTGAGCAGGGAGAAAACACCGCCTTTTGGCGAGCTTTTTGGCTCTCCTGAAGGTCGGCAATCCTCCGTTCTTCCCAAAAGAGCCCCTTCGAGCCGCGCCGCGTGTGCTACGCTTAGGAAAGTTCGTTACGCAAGAGGTCGCATGAGCACTGCGCGCACAACCGGGCTGGCCCTGCTGGCCCTCGCCCTCATCACACTCCTGGCGGGCTGCGCTGCGGCCCCCGGCAGCCTGCTGCTCGTCGATGAGACCAGTTCGCTCGACCGGGCCGGCGTCGAGGCCGCCGCGGCGCCCCTGCTCGCCCGCGGCGCCCGGGTCGCTGTGCTGGTGGTCGTCCGCGGCGACGAGACGGGCGAGGACCTGACGCGCCGCCTGGGCGAGGCGGGCCTGCTCGAGGCGGGCCAGATCGCCCCCGCCGCCCTCGCCCTCTACGTGAGCTACGAGCCGCGCTACAGCGAGCTGCGCGCCGGGACGAACTGGAGCAAGAGCCTGCCCGATGCGGCCCTGCGCGAGGCCCGCACCGGCGTGCTCAACCCGGCCCTGCGCACCGAGCGCCCCGCCGCGGGGGTGGCGGCAACCCTCCAGGCCCTCGAGGCCAGGATCGCCAGCCCGCCCCTGCTCCAGCGCGTGGTGGAGGGGTTCGTCTATCTGGTGCTCGCCGGCTTCGCCGTGGCCGCGGTCGCCATCTCGCCCCTGGGCGAAGGGATCGTCCGCTGGTGGCGCCGCTCGCCGCCCGGCCGCCTGGCCCGCTGGCTGGGCGCACAGACGCCCCCCGGCCGGCGGCGCCTCGAGCGGATCTTGCGCACGACGCGTATTCGCCTCGAGGACCGCGCAGACTACGCGCGCTCGATGTGCCGGGCCGCCGTCGCGGGCCCGCAGCGCGCCGAGGCCGCGCCCCTGATGGCGCGCCTCCAGCTCCTCGACCAGCGGCGGGCCGCCCTCGCGGCCGACGCCCGCCCGAGCTACGCCCTCGAAGAGGCCATGGACAAGCTCGCCTGGGAGTATATGGCCCTCGGCAGCGAGGCCTCGCGCCTTGCGCCCGCCAGGACCGAGCCGAAACGGAAGCGGAGCAAGGGCGCCGCCGGGGCCGCCACCGGCGCCGGCTTCGCCGCATCGGACAGCGCGAGCGCCACGAGCAGCCCCTCATCGAGCGACAGCTCGCCCGGCTGGGACAGCGGCCCGAGCGGCGACAGCGGCCCGAGCAGCGACGGCGGCTCCTGGTAGCGACCGGGGCCGCCGCCCGCCTCAGGCCCGCGGCTCGCCAAGCCAGTCGTGTAACTGCTGAGGCGTCAGGTTGCTGCCGCAGAGGATCGTGGCCACGAGGCGGCCGCGGAAGCGCTCGGGCTGCTCGAGGAGCGCCGCGATCCCCACCGCCCCCGAGGGCTCGACCACCAGGCCGAGGTGCTGGTGGATGAGCCGCATCGCCGCCAGGATGCTCGTATCCTGCACCAGCAGAGCATCGTCAACCGTCCCGTGCATATCGGCGACCGCGGCGGGCACCGGCAGGCGGACGCCGATCCCGTCGGCGATGGTGTCAATACGCTCGTAGGTGACGATGCGCCCCGAGCGCCATGACTCGACCATGGACGGCGCGCCGGCCGCCGCGACGCCGACAACCTGCGTGCCGGGTGCGCGCGCCTTGACCCAGCGCCCGACCCCGGTCAGCAGGGCGCCATTGCCGAGGGCGACCAGCAGGTCGTCGATCGGCTCGGGGTAGCGCAGCAGCTCGACGCCGATCGTGCCGGCCCCCTCGCCCGTCGCGGGCTCGAGGCTATCCTCGACCATGGGCAGGCCCGCCTCGGCCGCGAAGCCCTTGGCCGCGAGCTTGGCGGCGTCGAAGTCCTCGCCATGTAGGCGCACCTCGGCCCCCAGGGCCCGCATGCGCTCGATCTTGAGCGGGCTGGCGTTGACGCTGGCGTAGACGATCACCGGCACCCCGCGCGCGCGGCCGGCGTAGGCCATGGCCTGGCCGAAGTTCCCGGCGCTCGCGCAGACGATCGTCGCCCCGGGCGACAGGCCGGCGAAGAACAGCGAGGCGCCGCGCCCCTTGAACGAGCGGATGGGGTTGAGCGTCTCGACCTTGACGACGAGGCGGCACCCCAGAATGGCCTCGAGCGACTCGGCGCGATACTGGGGCGTGTTGAGGAAGACCGGATCGATGATCCCGAGGGCCTGCTCGATCCGCGCGAGGCTCAGGCGATGTTCCATGGGGGCGACTCCTAAGGCATGCTGCTACAGGGGGGCGGCGATGCGCTCCACGACGAAGCGCTCGGCGCGGGGCTTGTCGACGGCGAGGGCCACCTGGACGGGCGGCGCGCCGCCGGGCTCGGGGGCGCGAACGAGGGTCGCGCCGGCGGTGAGGCGCCCGCCCAACTCGACCTCCACCCGCAGCGGCGTGAGGGTGACCAGGCTCGGGTCGACCAGAACGGCGGCGGCCAGGGGGTCGTGCAGATAGGTGAGGCCGCGCCTGACGAAGGTCGGGTAGCCGTCAATCTGATCGGCGACGGCCTGGTGGAAGGGGCTGCCGCCGGCGCGGATCTGCGCGACCTCGGCGGGGGTGATCCAGACCTGGGTAGTTACGTCGAGGGGCACCATGGTGATCGGCACGCCCGCGCTGAAGACGATATGGGCGGCCTCGGGGTCACAGCGGATGTTGTGCTCGACGTAGGGCAGCTGCCACTGGCCGGGCCCGCGCACGACGCCGCCCATGATCGTGAGCCCGCCCAGAGCCTGGGCGAAGCGCGGCTCGGCGCGTATGGCCAGGGCCACGTTGGTGAGCGGGCCGATCGCCAGCAGATGGATCGCGCCGGGGCTGGCGAGCACCGTCTCGACCAGAAAGTCGACCCCACCGCGCCCCGCCGCGCCGAGGGGCGGGTCGTCGTCGGCCAGCAGGCCCTGGCCCTCGTGGCCCTCCCAGTGGATCGGGCGCAGGCCCAGGATGGTCTCGGCCGAGCCGGCGAAGACCGGCACATCGGGCCGACCCCGCAGCTCAAGCAGCCGGCGGACCATACGCGCGCGCAGACCCACGTCGCCATAGACGCAGGTCACGCCCTCGAGCTGCAGCTCGGGCGAGGCCAGGATACAGGCCAGGGCCAGACAGTCATCCACATCGGTGCCGATATCGGTATCCAGCAGCAGACGGGTGGGCATCGGTGACCTCTCTGGGCGTGGCTTCGCCATTGCGGCGAAGCGGGGGTGGGGTTGGCCCCATTGTAGCACCGCGGCGAGCGCTCGCCCACGCAGGGCGCTGCGCCACGCCGGGGCCGAAAACGGCCCGGCAACGGGGTGCCAAGGCCGCCTCTGCGCGGCCTGTTGGAGCCCGCGCAGGCGGGCTTCGTACCTGTAGCCCGCCGGTTTACCGGCCGGGCGTGAGGGGGCACGGCGACAATGACGTGGCCCTACCAGCCTCGCGAGCCCACCACTCGGGCTGGGCGCGTGGGGTACAATAGGCCCAGCGTCGCGCAGGCCGACCTGTGCGTGAGGGCCCAGACAGGAGCATCACCCAGTGAGCGATGCAGCAATCCGCGAGCGAGCCGCCGCCGGCGAGCCCTACCTGATCACGGCGGCCTGGGGCTACGTCGACGCGGGCGGGGGGCCGGCGCTCGTCCGCGACGTGGCGGCGCTGATCGACGCCGGCCGGATCGCCGAGGTGCGCCCCGGCCCGCACCCGGCCGAGCTGCCGCGCCTTGAGCTGCCCGGCCATCTGCTGCTGCCCGGGCTGATCAGCGGACACACCCACGTCGCGGCGGGCACGCCCACCCGCGGGATCATCGAGGGCGGGCGCTCGTTCGCCCTGCCCCTACAGCTCGTCGAGGGGCTCGACGACCAAGCCCTCGACGAACTCACCGCCCACAACCTCTTCGAGATCATCCGGGGCGGCTGCACGACCCAGGTCGAGATGAGCCTGAGCCTGCGCCAGGCCCAGAGCTACGCGCGCGTCGCCGCCCGCTGGGGTGCGCGCGGCTTCGTCGGCCCGATGATCCCCGGCATCGACCGCCTCTTCCCGCTCTGGTTCCGCGAGGACGATGCCGCGCTGCACACCGCCGAGGCCGCAACCCTGGCCGAGATCGCGGCCGCCGAGGAGTTCGCGGCGAACGTCGACGGCACAGCCGGCGGGCTGCTCAGGGTCATGGTCGCGCCCCACGCCGCCGACACCCACACGCCGGCCACGCTGCGGGCCATGGCCGCGGCCGCCCGCGCCCTGGGGACGGGGGTGCAGATCCACCTCTCGCAGTCGGCCCGCGAGACCGCGACGGTGCGCCGGCTCTGGGGCAAGACCCCGACGGCCTGGCTGGCCGAGCTGGGCCTGCTCGACGGCCCGCTCTTCGGGGCCCACATGGTCGGCCTCGACTGGGCGGGCGACCCGGCCATCCTGCGCGAGCACGGCGCGGTCTACGCCCACTGCCCCTCGGGCGGGGGCGCGGGCGGCCCGGCCCAGCCCTACCCCGAGGCCCTCGGGGCGGGGCTGGCGGTCAACGTCGCCATCGACACCCACTCGAACGACATGCTCGAGAACCTGAAGCTGGCGGTGCTCTATGGGCAGGCGCGCCACGCCGCCCTGGCCGAGACGAGCGCGGCGCCCATGGGCCGCCCGAGCATCGCCGAGGCCCTGGCCGGGGCGACCTCTGTCGCCGCAGACGGGCTGCGCCGGCCCGACCTGGGGCGCCTCAGGGCGGGCGCCGCGGCTGACCTGACCGCCGTCGACGTCAGCGGGCCGCTGGTGGGCGTGGGCGGCCCCCCGCCCGAGCCGCTGCACCACCTGCTCTACGCGGGCGGCCACGCCGTGACCCATGTCGCCGTCGCCGGACGCTTCCTGCTCTGGGAAGGCGCCCTGGCCGTAGACGACGGGCTGGCCGTGCAGCGCCGAGGCTACGCGGCGGTGCGCCGGATCTGGGACGAGCTGGAGTCGCGCGGGTGGTTCGCCGGGCCACGCCGCTGAAGGAAAACGCCGACGATGGCCGACCAGACCCCCGCGGCCCGCGAGCCCGGCAGCCTGATCGTCTGCCCCGCATGCGGGGCGACGCTGCCCGAGCGCTCCGTCAGGTGGCACGAGCGGCGCGCCATCTGCCCCGCTTGCGAGCAGCAGTTTGCGATCGACGAGCAGCTCGACGCCCCCGTGCGCCTCGGCGCGGCGAAGCGCAAGGCCATCGCGCCACCACCGGGCATGAGCGCACAGCACGGGCCCGACGGCCTCACCCTGCGCTGGCGCTGGCCCCGCTGGCGCGCCACGGGGCCGCGGCTCTTCCTGATCATCCTCGGCGCCTTCCTCGGCTTCTGGGTCGTGGTCAGGCTCACCATCGGCGTACCGGCGATGGACCTGCTGCTGACTGTACTCGCCGTGGCCTTCAGCTTCCTGCTCTGGATCTTCCTGGCCTACAGGCTGAACAGCACGCAGATCACGATCGGCGGCGGGTGGCTGCGAGTGCGCCACAGCCCCATCCCCTGGCCCGGGCGCCGCGACGTGCGGGCCGACGCGATTCGGCAGGTGTACAGCCAGATGTACCACGAGCGGGCCAGGCGCCGCGTCGACGGCCGCACCACCTACAGGCTGCGGGCCATCATGGCCGATGACGTCGAGCTGCTGCTGGTGCACGATATGACCACCCGCGAGCAGGCCCTCTACCTCGAGCAGGAGATCGAGCGCTTCCTCGGGCTCGCGGACGAGCCGGCGCGCGGCGAGCTGCCGCGCAAGGCGCCCTAAGCTGGTCGAGCGAGGGCAGATCGCGTACCATAGCGGTGAAGTTCACCCCGTAGCATGCCCAAGGAGCAACCCCATGGAGACCAGCAGCCCAGGGGCCCTGGCCTGGAGCCAGGACCGGACGACCGTGCGCTACCCCGACCCCGCCGTCGAGAGCCATGACCCGCGCTTTGGGCCCTACCGCCTCGGCGCCGCCGCCGTCGAGCGCCTCTGGACGGGGGCGCGCTGGGCCGAGGGGCCGGTCTGGTTCGGCGATGGCCGCTTCCTGCTCTTCTCGGACATCCCCAATGACCGCATCCTGCGCTGGAGCGAGGAGACCGGCACGGTGAGCACCTTCCGCGCGCCGGCCAACAACAGCAACGGCCACACCCGCGACCGCCAGGGGCGCCTGGTCTCGTGCGAGCACGGCGCGCGGCGGGTGACCCGCACCGAGCACGACGGCAGCATCACGGTGCTGCTCGACAGCTACACGGGCAAGCGCCTGAACGCGCCGAACGACGTCGTCGTCCACTCCGACGGCTCGATCTGGTTCACCGACCCCGGCTACGGGATCATGGTCAACTACGAGGGGCACAAGGCGCCACTCGAGCTTCCGCGTTATGTCTACAGACTTGACCCGGCGACGGGCGCGGCGACGGTGGTGGCCGACGACTTCGACCGCCCGAACGGGCTATGCTTCTCGCCCGACGAGCGGCTGCTCTACATCGTCGACAGCGGCGCGCCGAAGCATATTCGCGTCTTCGACGTAGAGGGCGGGCAGCTCACGGGCGGCCGGGTCTTCGTGGCGATGAGCCCGGGCGGCCCCGACGGCATCCGCACCGACCGCGACGGCAACCTATGGGCGGCGGCGGCCTGGGGCGGCCCCGGCTTCGACGGCGTGCACTGCTACGCGCCCGACGGCGCCCTAATCGGCCAGATCCACCTGCCCGAGGGCTGCGCGAACCTCTGCTTCGGCGGCGCAAAGAAGAACCGGCTCTTCATGACCGCCAGCCAGTCGCTCTACGCCGTCTACCTCGAGGCCCTGGGCGCGCAAACACCTTAAATGGAGGGCCCACAACCCCGTACGGGCAGACCCATGTGTCTGCCCCGCCCAAACAATGTGTCTGCCCCGCCCAGACCCATGTGTCTGCCCTGATGCTATAAGCAGCTCATTAGCCCCGGCGCGTGTAGCGGTGCTTGACCCCGACGGGGAAGTGGGCCGGAT
>CAZKTU010000068.1:0-27675 GCA_964555675.1 uncultured Oscillochloris sp. | reverse complement strand
TCGCTGGCGGCGACCACCGCCTGGGCGATCTGGTCGGCGCGGCCCTGGGGCAAATAGACATAGCGCCCGCCGAGCCAGGCGGCCAACTGCTGGGCCTCGCCGCGGCTCACATAGCTGCGCTGGGTGTCGATCACCACGGCCCCGATGCCGGCCGCCCGCAGGCGCGCACTGAGGGTCTGGACCTCGCCGCGGGCCTGCTCGAGGCGGGCCTGCTTGTCGTGGGTGGGGTCGAGGCGCAGGGGCACATTGGGGCGCCCGTCGGTGATCAGCACCAGGGTGGTGCGATGGATGCCGCGCGAGCGAGCCTGCTCGGCCACCTGGTAGGCCGCCAGCAGCGCCGCCGCCAGGGGCGTGCCGCCGCCTGTGGGCAGCACATCGAGGGCCCGCTTGGCCAGCTCGACGCTCTGCGAGGGGGGCAGCAGCAGCTCGGCCTGCTCGCCCCTGAAGGCCAGCAGAGCTACCTGGTCGCGATGCACATAGGCCTGCTGCAACAGCGCGTTGACCGCGCCCTTGGCCTGGCGCATGCGGTGCAGGGCCATCGAGCCGCTGGCGTCGACCACGAAGCAGAACAGGGTGCCGGCCTTGCTGCGATACTTCTTGATATGTAAGTCGTCGGCCTTGAGGTAGATCTTCGTGGGCTGCGCCCGACCCTCGGCCTTGCGCGAGGGCTGCCAAGGTGCGGCCGCCCGCAGGGTTGCCACCACATCCAGGCGGCCCTGCGAGGGCGTGCCCGGGATCGAGCGGATGTGGCGCCCGCGCGTGCCCGAGGTGGCCCCGCGCGAGCCACTGCGCCCGCTGCGGCGCACCGTGAAGGGCGTTTCGAGCACATCGGGCGGGATGTCCGTCTCCATCGCCGCCAGGATGAGGTCCTCGACCGTCAGCTCCTCGGGCGGGGGCGGCGGCTTCTCCTCCTCGTCCTCCTGCTGCTGATTATCCTCGGGCGGGGGCGGCTCGTCGGGCGGGGGCGGCTCGTCTGGCGGGGGCGGGGGCGGCTCTTCGATCTGGGGCGCGCGGGTAGCCCGCGGCAGCAGCACGAAGCGCACGGCCCGCTCGAGGTCCTCGTCGGCCACCTCATCGCGCCCGGCCAGGGCGGCCGAGGCCACGGCGGCCCTAGTCGCAAAAACATCGGCCCGGTGGCCCTCGACGCCCAGGGCCAGGGCGGCTTGGATCAGCTGGCGCACCTGGGGCTCTTCGATCGTGATCGCGGGCAGGGCCTCGCGGGCGGCCAGGACCATCGCCCGCAGCAGGGCATCCTCGTCCTCGAACTCGGCCTCGAGCGTACCGGCGCTCCGCCGGCGCCCGGCGGGGGCGCGGCGGCTCTGGTCGGCCAGCAGGTTGCGGCGCACCACCTCGGCGCGGGCCGGGGCCGGGGCATGGGCCACGGGCGCGGCGATCAGGCCCACCCGGTCCATCAGGTGCCGGCGCGGCGGGCCGTCGCTGGGGTCGTAGGTCGCGATCAGGGCGAAGCGGGCGGGCTCGACCACGCTCAGACCCTCGCGCTCGACGCGCACCACGCCGCTGTCGAGGGCGGCCAGGAGGTGATTGACCGTGCTGTCGTCGAGCAGATTGACCGCGTCGGCGTAGAGCAGGCCGCCGTTGGCGCGGGCCAGGAGCCCGCTACGATGCACGCGCTCGCCGCGCGCCAGGGTCGCCTCCAGGTCGAGGCCACCGAGCAGCCGGTCCTCGCTCACCCCGACCGGCAGCTCGACGAAGGTCTGCTGGTCGAGCAGGCGGGCGAAGGCCCGGACCATGGTGCTCTTGCCGGTGCCGACGCCCGCGGCCACCACGACCCCGCCGAGGCCGGGGTCAACCGCCAGCAGCAGCAGGGCCTGGCGCGCCGCGTCGAGGCCGACCAGGGCCGAGAAGGGCAGGGCGCCGGCAAGGGGCTCCTGCGGAGCAGATACAGTCACGACAACAACTCCTCCGGCGAACGCCAGGCTGCCTCAGCTCAGCACCTCGGCGACGGCGCGCTCGATGCGGGCGGCGTCGTCCTGAGTCTCCAGGGGGTCTTTGCGCAGGCGGTGGCGCAGGGCCAGGGTGGCGATCCGGCGCACATCTTCCAGGCGCACCTCGGCGTGGCCATCGAGGGCGGCCAGGGACGTGGCGGCCCGGCTGAGGGTCAACTCGCCGCGGTGGCCGTCGATCTCGAGCTTCACGCACAGCTCGGCGATCTTATAGAGGATCGGGTCGGGCAGGATCACCTCGGGCAAGCGCTTCTGGGCGGCCTTGATCTTGCGCTGAAGTTTGGCGGTCTCTTTCTCCCAGGCGGCGAAGAAGGCGTGGGGGTCGGCGTCGTAGGCCCGGCGGCGCTTGACGATCTCGACCCGCTCGTCGACACTGGTGATCGTCGTAATGCGGGCGTGCAGACCGAAGCGGTCGAGGAGCTGCGGCCTGAGGTCGCCCTCCTCGGGGTTGCCCGAGCCGACCAGCACGAAGCGGGCCGGGTGGCGCACCGAGATACCCTCGCGCTCGACCACATTCACGCCGCTGGCGGCCACGTCGAGCAGCACGTCGACCAGGTGATCCTCGAGCAGGTTGACCTCGTCGATATAGAGGAAGCCGCGGTTGGCGCGGGCCAGCAGGCCGGGGGCGAAGGCCTGCACGCCCTGGGTGAGGGCCCGCTCGATATCGAGGGTGCCACAGACCCGGTCCTCGGTCGCGCCGAGGGGCAGGTCGACCACGGGCACGGGGATGGTCACGGCCAGGGACTTGTGCGGCCCGTCGCCGGCAGGCAAAAGCGCCCGCACGTGGGGGCAGAGGCCCGCGGCGTCGGGGGCGCAGGAGTACGGGCAGCCCTGCACCGCTTTGACCGGCGGCAGCATGGCGGCCAGGGCCCGCACGGCGGTCGACTTGGCGGTGCCGCGGTGGCCCATGACCATGACCCCGCCGATAGTCGGGTTGACCACACAGAGCGTCAGACCGAGCTTCAGCTCGGCCTGGCCGACGATCGCGGCAAAGGGGTAGGGCGGCGCCATATCCGCCGATGGGGCGGGCGCCGGGTGCTTAGGAGCCGAAACGGCGCCATTCGACGAGGACGGCTGCGGCGTGGCAGTGTCTGTAGCCATTACGCGACCTCTGCGCAAAGTAAGGGGGGAGGATCAGCGGGGGAGGGGCGGCGCCCTTGCCCTCTGAGCCTCCCCCGGCAGCTCGTCGCGCGATGGCGGCGGGCCGTTCGTCCGACTGAGTTAGCGTGTCCTGCGCTCGGGCTCGGCGCCGACGGCGGGTTCGCGCCGGCCGCCGCGCCGGTTGCGGGCGAATGCGGTGACATTCGTCCACAGGAAGGTCAGCGCAAGGCCGAGCACGGTAAGAATGAGACAGGCCCAGCAGAGCAGCGCCGGGGCAATCGGCCCGATCATCTGCGTGGCCTCACCAAGACCACTAGGCATAGCCCTACTCCTGCCGTTTCTCGCGGGCCTTGGCCGCGAAGGACGGCATAATGACTTCGCGCATTTTTTGGGGGTCGATCCGGAAGTTCTCGATCAATTCTACCACATATCGAAAGTGCTCTCGCGGGATAGAGACGAACATCTCGGTCACGTCGAGGCGATTATGCATGCGTCCGCCGCCATCGCCGATGGCGAAAACCGAGTTCTTCGTGCGCCAGGGCGCAGCAAATATCGACGAACAGGCACTTGCACCCAGCTCGCCGATAGGAAACGTGCCCTCGCGCACACTGGCCGCGCCCGCAATCTGCATTGCGCGCTGAGGATCGACCACACAGATCAGCAGATCGACCGGCACGCCGTCGGGCACTTCGTCCAGGGGCGCCGCGGCCAGGGCCTTCACGAAGCCCTCGGGCAGCGAGTGGCTCTGGCGCTTATTGCAGGCCGCGGCCTCGCTCGTATAGAAGCCCTGGGCATCGGTCAGGTAGCCGCCCTCGGTGATATAGGCGTCGGCCTGATTATTCCAGCCCAGGTGGTACTGGCCCACCCAGCAGTCGTGGTTCTCGCGGTCCACATAGATCCGCCGGCCCTGCTCGGCCTCGCGCACGATGCCGCAGGCGACGATCTGCACCGGCTCGTAGCCGGGCGGCGGGCCGTCGGGGCAGTAGGTCACCGCCACGGGGCGCCGCTTCACACGCATCTTCTCGACCAGCAGCCGATTCAGGTACTTGAGGTCAACCTCAGACGTCATCGCACTCACTCCACAGTCCTGCCCGGTTGGGCTTGCGGGGAGGGGTTCGGGGAGGGCTTGGCCCTCCCCGGCCCGCTCATGACCAAACAGCTCGGCTGTTTGTGCACTAGCGTCGCCAGAGCGGGTTGACCTGCTCGGGCGACTCGGCGCCGCTCTGCTCGAGCCCATAGCACCAGGAATAGAAGCACGCGGCCAGCCACCAGCGCACCCGCAGGTGCCAGGGGGCCAGGCAGTATTCGGTCAGGGCCGTCTTCGATGGGGTCTTGAGCTTCATTGCCGTACCTTCCCTGCACAGAGCCATGCTCACACGCTCACCGATACAGCGGGCTAGCCGGGCGGCGCAGGTCGACGTAGCGATAGGGCTCGCCCGACTTCTGCAGGGCCGAGAGGATGGCCAGCTTGCTATCGAGCTCGCGCTCATCGCCGAAGCAGATCGTCGTATTGCCGTCGACGGTCAGCGTGATCCCCTTCTTCGGGTCCTGGTTGGCCTCGGTCACATACATCCCCAGGTCCTTGTGCAGGCGACCCACCACCCGGCGCAGGGCCGGGTCAAGCTCGGGCTGGTCGGCCACGGGGCGCTGCATAAGGCCGAGCTCGAAGGTCGGGATCTGCTTGACCCGCTTGCCGCCGAACAGCTCGTCGCCGCTGGCTCCGGCGGGCACGAGGTCGGGCTCTTTGGCGCCGAAGACGGCCAGGAACTCTTTGTACTCGAGGGGGTGCACGTCGGCCATATCGACCTTCGGCAGCGTGCGGGTCATAATCTGGCGGGCCAGGCCCTCGAAGATCGCGTCGAAGCGCGGCTCGGTGAGGGCCAGCTTGCAGGCGTCGGCCAGCTCGCGCACGGTGCGGTCGAGGGGGATGCTGGCGAGCACCGGCAGGCCGATCGCCTCGGCGAAACGCGCGGCCACGCCCGAGCCGTCGTCGCGGTTGACGATCAGGCCGACCAGGCGGGTGCGCCCGCCCATGCTGGCGAAGTACTTGGCGGCGCTGGCGATATTATTGGCCGCGTAGAGGCTCTGGCGGTCATTGCCGCAGAGGATGATCACCTCCTCGGCCAGCGAGCGCGAGAGCGGGGTGGCGAAACCGCCGCAGACCACATCGCCGAGGAAGTCCATGACCACATAGTCGAGGGCCCACTGGCTGAGGCCGAACTTCTCGAGGGTATCGAAGCCGAAGGTGATCCCGCGCCCGCCGCAGCCGCGCCCGACCTCGGGGCCGCCGATCTCGCAGCCATAGACCGTCGCCTGGTCCATCACCCTGGTCTTGAAGATCACATCCTGGGCCTGCAGCTCGTCCTCGCGGCCGGCCTCTTTGTACTCGCGCCAGACATCGCCCAGAGTGGGCAGGCTCACGCCGCCGAAGAGGGCGTTGCAGCTATCGTGCTTGGGGTCACAGCCGAGCTGCAGCACCCGATTGTCGAGCAGGGCGAGCTTGCTGACCAGATTGGTCGTGAAGAACGACTTGCCCATTCCGCCCTTGCCGTACACCGCCAGCATGCGCGCAGTGCTCGTCCCGGCCACTTTTGGATTCGCCGGCATCAAACGCTCCTTCAGGCTTCTTCGCCTGGCCACTCAACGACGAGCTTGAGACAACTGGGGTCTTCGAAGGCCAGCCGATAGGCGGCCTGGATGCGGTCGAGGGGCACACGATGGGTGAGCAGCCCGGCCACATCGAGCTCGCCGGAGGCGATCAGGTCGCGCACGCGCGGCAGGTCGCCGTCGGGGCCGAACTGCCACTCGCGGGCCACCAGGATCTGGGCCTCGCGCATGAAGACGGGGGCGTAGGGGATGTTGATATGGTCGTAGTAGCCGAGCAGCAGGACGCGCCCGTGGTTGGCCAGCAGGGGCAGGGCCCCGGCCAGGGCCGGGTTCGAGCCGGTGGCCTCGATCAGGACATTGATATTGGCCTCGCCGAGGGCCTCGTCGAGCGACTCGCGGGTCACGTCGATCACCTGGTCGGCCTTGGCGGCCTCGAGGCGCACCGCGACCCGGTCGGCCACGGCCACGTGCTGAGCACCCTGCAGCTTGGCGATGCGGGCGGCCAGCTGGCCGACGATGCCCTGGCCGAGCACCAGCACGCGGTCGCCGCGGCGAATCTGGGCCACGTTGAGCCCGTGCAGGGCCGTGGCAGCGAGGGCCAGGATGACCCCAGTGGCCGGGTCGATGCCGCCCAGGGGCACCACCCGCTCGGCCTCGGCGCTGATATACTCGCTCTGGCCGCCCCAGGCCGGGTTCACGCCGCGGAAGCAGCGCGCCCCGCCCACATAGACCCACTGGCCAAGCAGCTCTTTGGGCGCCCGAGCGCCCACCTGCACCACCTGACCGACGGTCTCGTAGCCGGGCACCACGGGGAAGAGCAGGGCCGGGTGGGGCATGCGTCCGTCGAGCAGCATGCGCTCGGTCCCCGCGCTGATCGAGGTGTAGGCGGTGCGCAGCAGCACATCGCCCGCACGAGGCTCGAGAACTTGCACCGTGCGCAGCTCGACGGTGTTACGACGGGGGATCACTACAGCGCGCGACTTGATCGGCATACGGGCCATCGCTTTCTAGAGCGAGTGCGCCCTCCGGCCGGCGCCGATGCGCTGCGACCGCGGGTGCGTGCAGTAAGGGCTAGGACTGAGAGACCGCTTGTTTGAGGGCCCGGCGCTGGCGCGCCGATCTGATGCCGCGGGCCACGAACTGCCCGGCGTTGACGAGATAGGTGAGGTAGGCGAAGACCATCACCCACATGATGACGTCTTTACTCGCCCCGAGCCATACCGCCACGAAGTAGAGGTTATGGGTGATAATCGCGATCAGGTTGCCCAGATCCTCCCAGAAGAACTCCTTCGCCATGAAGTAGTGGTCGTACATGTCGTACTCCCAGAGCATGCCGGTGATTGTCAGGACCCAGATCAGGGCGATCTTGATCCAGACGCTCACGGTCGCCACCCAGTACCCCTCGCCGGTGAACAGGTAGCGCAGCACCAGGGCGAAGCTGATAATGAAGGCGAGAAACTGGATGGGGGCGAGGATGATCTGGACTTTCGTCCAGCGCGAAGCCTCACGCCTGCGGAGCTGGTCTGGTGTATACATCATACGCGCTGGCTAGTCAGCTCTGAGTATGAGAATTCACAACACGAAATAGCGGCCCGCTAACTACTCGGGACCGGAAGGGTTGCGTCAGGAAAGTGTGTCGCCGTGAGCACAAAACGGTGCTCGACGGCCTGGGGCGTGCTCAGGTCGCCCCACTGGGCCTCGGCCCAGGCCTGCACGCTGGCCATGGCCGCGGCGAGCAGATCGTCGGGCATGACCCAGGTCTCGCTGTCGACCCGGGCGGCCATGCCGGCGATCACCTCGGCGGGGCTGACCAGGCGCGTCCAGCGGGCGGCGATCATGGGCTCGGCGCTGACCCCGCCATAACGGGCGAGGGCCTGGGCGACCGCGGCCCCTGCGCCCGGGGGCCTGCTGCCGGGCATCAGCTCGACGGCGGCGATGCGCAGGCGGCCGCGCAGCAGGCCGACGCACGAGTCGGGGTCGCGCCAGTCGCTGCCCTGGATCAGCATCCCGCCGGGGGCCAGGGTGCGCACCACCTCGGCGAGGGCGGCGCGCCAGTCGGGCAGCAGGTGCAGCACGTGGACGGCGAGGGCGGCCCGGAAGGAGCCGTCGGCGAAGGGCAGGGCCTGGGCGTCGCCACGCAGCAGGTCGAGCGAGACGCCCGCGGCGGCGGCCCGTGTGGCGGCGACGCCGAGCATCTCGGACGAGACATCGAGCCCGACGACGAAGCCGCCGGCGGCCGCAGTCGGGATGGCGATGCGGCCGGTGCCCACGCCAAGCTCGAGGAGCGGGGCGCCCCGGCCGGCCAGGCCGACCAGGGCGCGCCCGATCTGCTCGGCCACCTCGGGCGGGTGGGCCCGCTGGGCGTCGTAGACCGCCGCAATCTTGTCGAAAGAGAGATCGAGGGCCATATCAGCTCGCCGTATCCATGGCCAGCACCGTGCCAATGTCCTGGCGCGACAGGCCCTTGAACTCCTGGACGCTGATGCCGCGCAAGATGCCGATCGCGACAATCATGAAGACTGCCTCGACGCTGAAGATCATCGCGTAGCCCGTCGTCGCCGAGAGAATGCCGGTCTCGATGAAGAGGGTGTGGAGACCGCCGCTGAGCACGTTGGCGAAGCCGTTGCCGAGGCCCTGGGCCATCCCCCACAGGCCCATATAGAGCCCAGTCTGACCTTCGACCGTCATCTCCATCATCATCGAGAGGGCGCCCACATTGAAGAAGCCGATCCCGAGGCCCATCAGCATCAGGCCGGGGTTGATCAGGCCGACCTGATTGAGCAGGGCCGAGGAGGCGATCATCAGCAGGCCGCCGGCGACCCCGAGACCGCCGAGGGTGGCGATGGTCTTCTTGGCGATTGGGAAGAGCGTCGAGAGGATGCCGATGCCGAGCATGCCCAGCAAGGCCCCGACGCCCCACGACTGCTGGAAGCGGGCCGTCTCGCGCTGGGTCAGGCCGAAGACCTCGGCGCCGAAGGGCTCGAGAATGGCGTCCTGGAGGAAGATGCCCATAATCGCCAGCAGCACGAAGAAGAAGAAGGCGCGCACCTGGGGGTTGCTGCCCATGAGCTGGCTGGCGACCCTGAACGTACCCAGGGGCGAAGCCGCGTGCTGGGGCTGGGCGGCCAGGTAGGCGGCGTGCTGCTCCTTTGTGATGCGGCGCTCCATCCCGAGGACGCCTAGCAGCGTGCTGACCAGCACCACGATCGGCGTGAGGTTATAGAGCTGCTGCATCGCCTCGGGGGTGTAGGTCGGCATGATCTGCCCGGCCACCACGGCCGAGACGATGCCGCTGATAATCACCGCCGCCCAGACGAAGGCGACAACCCCGCCGCGCTCTTTCTCGGTGGTCACCTCGGCGACCAGCGAGTTCGAGGAGCTGCCGTTCATGGCCATGCAGATGCCGAAGAGACCGATCAGGAGGAAGGCCTCGAAGGTGGCGACGAGGCTGCGCTCGCCGAGGCCGACGGCGACCGAGGGCAAGAAGAGGAAGACGAGGGAGGCGGCCAGGCCGCTCAGGATGATGTAGGGTGTGCGCCTGTAGCCGAAGATGGGGTTGCGGTCGGCGAAGCGGCCCCAGTAGACCTGGAAGAATGAGATGAAGTGGTGCAGCCCGATCAGCGACGTGACGATCACCGCCATGGCCCCCAGGTCGGCGATCGCGACCCGGTTGAAGTTGAAGGTGAGGAGCGCGAACATCCAGCCGGCCCCCACCCTGACGGTCGCCAGACGCGCCGTCTTGAGCACAAGACGCAGGAACCCCATACAAGCTACCCCTTTCTTCCAGAAAGGTATCGGGCCAGGCTCCAAAGTAGTACAGAGTACAGACTACAGTGCTAAGAGGTAGTCTGACAGGCAGGTTCACAGCCGACGGCGCGGTTAGAGCCGGGAAGCTATGGCCGGGCTGGGCTACATTCGAGTGTTTGGGCGATCAAAGCCCATCGAGGCGGATATGCCATAATAATGCGGTGCGCGATAGGCCGAGTATAGCATATGGTAAAAAAAGCTGCAATATGTACAAAAGACGTGCAAGTTAATGACAATTCCTGCACTTTTATAATATGTACGCGCACCACCCCTCTGCCCGGCCTCGCTCGCGCCGCCAGGGCCTCAGAAAGGCCAAAAGCTTCGTTGAAGCCTCCAAGGTTTGGTACGTTATGTAATTAATTCTCCTGACAAATAAAACTATCGACTATTCGCCCCCGGAGGCTATTGTTTTTCATACCGATCCATGTCACATCAACCGGCGACGCGCCGCGGGGGGCGACAGCCCAGGTATGACTGACATTTACGTAAAAATTTGGAGGTCTATGGTATAATAAACAAAAGAGCAGGGAGCAAGACCATGTATGTGCGCTGGGTTGTGCGGCGACACAAGAACGCCTCGATAGCCGATACCAGCTTCTACGACGCCTATCTGGTCGCGAGCTATCGAGACAAGCGCGGTGTGCCTCGCCAGCGCACAATCTGCTACCTTGGCAACATCAGACAGATTGGCGAGCAGTTCCCCACAATCGAGCGCGAGCTCTTTCTGCTACGGGCCGAGCGCATCCTCGCCACCATCGATGAGATCAGCCTCGCCGACCGCGAGGAGGCCATGGAAGCCCTGCGCCAGAAGGTCCCGCCCCTGAGCCGTGAAGAGGTGCTCACCGCCTTTATCGAAAACCTGCGCTGGTACCGGCGCTGGTGGGAGCAGAATGGCGGCGGCCCCTCGGACGACGAGCTGATCACGATTGTACAGATGGCGCGCGGCCGAGTCGGCCCTGTGTAGGGTTGCACCTTGCACGCCGGGTTATAGTAAAACAACCATCGGTCGAGAATCGCTCACTCCTGGTTCGCGCCCCTCAGCAGACAGCCTGTCACAAGCCTGTTATGATCGGGCGGTATGGAACACGGGACGATCTTACTTGTTGATGATAATCCGCAGATCCTGAGCATTCTGGCGGATCTGCTCCGCCCACTCGGGCATAGAGTCCTGTGCGCCGCAGATGGCCCCACCGCCCTCGAGCTCGCCGCCGACGAGCCCCCCGACCTGATCCTGCTCGACGTGATGATGCCGGGCGTCGATGGCTTCACGGTCTGCCGTCAGATCCGCGCCCACCCCCTCCTGGCCCAGGTGCCGGTCATCCTGGTCACCGCCCTCGACGACCGCGAGTCGCGCGTGCGCGGCTTCGAGGCCGGCGCCGACGAGTTTGTCACCAAGCCATTTGATTATGTCGAGCTCCGTGCGCGCGTCTCGACTATCCTGCGGCTCAACCGCTACCGCAAGCTGCTCGAGCACGAGCGCCAGGTGGCCGCCGAGCGGGCGCGCTTCGTGTGGGCGGTCGAGCGCAGCGACGACGGCATCCTCGTGCTCGGCCCCGACGACCAGGCCCGCTACGCCAACCCCAGGGCCCGCCACCTGCTCGGCCTCTGCGCCACTGGCGACCTCGCCGCGCCCTTCCTCGAGCTGGCCGCGAGCCACTACAGCCTCACCCCCCCCGAGGCCTGGCACGGCTGGCCCGCCGTGCCCTTCACCGACGATGAGGCGCGCTTCCTGGTCGCCCCCGAGCGCCACAATGCCGCCGAGCGCTGGGTCCGCGTCGACCTGCTGCCCCCGAATAACGGCGACGACGCCCGGGTCCTGCGCCTGCGCGATGTGACCGAGCAGATCACCTCGCAGCGCGAGATGTGGACCTTTCACGCGATGCTCGGCCACAAGCTGCGCACGCCCCTGGTGGGCATCCTCGGCGGCCTGAACATCCTCAGCGGGGGCGCCGCTACAATGGACCGCGACAGCATCGCGCGCATCACCGATGTCTCGCTGGCGGGCGCCCGCCGCCTGCGGGCCGAGATCGAGGACATTCTGCACTACCTGCGCCCGCCCGCCGACATCTATGGGCTCGAGGCCCCGACGGTGGGCGAAGTGTCCGCCCTGGCCGAGCAGATCGCTACAGACCTTGGGGTCGAACGCCTGGTCATCAGCCAGGAGCCCGAGCTGCCCGAGCAGCGCCTGACCCTCACGCGCCAGGGCATCGAGGTAGCCCTGCGCGAGGTGATCGAGAACGCGGTCAAGTTCCACCCCAACCGCGCCCCGCACCTGCACATAAGCCTGGCCTCGCGCGAAGCGCACCAGCTGACGATAAGCATCAGCGACGACGGGGCCGGCCTCGCCCTCGACCACCTGCCCAACGTCTGGCGCCCCTACTACCAGGCCGAGCGCAGCTTCACCGGCCAGGTCGACGGCATGGGCCTGGGCCTGGCCCTCGTGGCCCGCATCATCCACGCCGTCGGCGGCCACTGCGAGCTCGGCAATCGCCCCGGCGGCCACGGCGCCGTCGTCACGCTGACCGTGCCGCTCCTGGCGAGCGACGATGACACGCCCCAGCGCTGAACGCAGAGCCGGCCGCTCACGGCTCCGGCAGATCAGCGCAAGAGGTTACGCCACACCCCGACGCCGAGCCGGCGTTTGACGCCTCCCGCAGCTTCTGCTACTCTTGCCTGAAGTGATGCCTGCCGACAGGGCGGGCCCGCGAGCGAGGAGCAGGACAACGTGCGCATCGCCATCACGGGCGCCCAGGGGCAGCTTGGCGCGGCCCTCTGTGCGGCCCTCGGGCCGGGCCACGAGCTTGTCCCCTTAGGTCACGCCCAGCTCGAGCTGGCCAGCCCCCAGACCGTCGCCCAGATTGTGGCCACCGGGGCAGATCTGGTCATCCACCCGGCCGCCTATACCAATGTCGATGGGTGCGCCCGCGACCCCGAGCTGGCCTATACGATCAACGCGCTCGGCACGCGTTATGTCGCCCTGGCCTGCCGACGCCTCGAGGCGCCCCTGGTCTATGTGAGCACCAACGAGGTCTTCGCCGGCGATACCGGCCAGCCCTACTTCGAGTATGACCCGACCGGCCCGATCAACGCCTACGGCCGCTCGAAGTTGGCCGGCGAGCAGGCCGTGCGCGAGCTGCTCGAGCGCTTCTATATCGTGCGCGTGGCCTGGCTCTTCGGCGGCGAACGCAACTTCGTCCGTACGGTCATGCGCCTGGGCGCCGCCCCGCCCGCGGGCGGCCTGCGCATGGTCGACGACGAGGTGGGCAGCCCGACCTTCACCGCCGATGTGGCCGACGCCGTTATGCGCCTGGTCGATACGGGCGACTTCTACGGCACCTACCACTTCGTCAACCAGGGCGCCGTCTCGCGCTACGGCTTCGCCCGCGCCATCCTCGACCGGGCCGGCCTCGCCGCGACCGCCCTCGCGCCGATCAAGCTGGCCGACTACAAACGCGACAGCACGCCCCCCCCGTACACGCCCCTGGCCAACCTGGCCGGCGCGGCCCTCGGGATCAGCCTGCGCCCCTGGGAAGAGGCCCTCGACGCCTACCTGGCGCAGCTCTCGGCCTGACCATGATCAGCATCGACGTCATTATCCCCAACTATAACGGCGCGCCTCTGCTGCCCGTCTGCCTCGACGCCCTGCGCGCCCAGACCCGCCGCGACTTCCGCGTGACGGTGGTCGACGACGGCAGCGCCGACGGCTCGCTGGCCCTGCTGGCCGCCGACTACCCCGAGGTGCAGGTGCTCGCCAGGCCGCGCAACCAGGGCCTGGCCGCCGCGGTCAACGCGGGCATCGCCGCGACCAGCGCGCCATTCGTCGTGCTGCTCAACAACGACACCGAGGCCGCCCCCACCTGGCTCGCCGAGCTGGTCGGCGCCCTCGAGCAACGCCCGGCCTTCGCCTTCGCCGCCAGCAAGCTCATGCTGTTCGACCGCCGCGACCATATCCACTCGGCCGGCGACTACTACCGGCCCGACGGCGAGCCCGGCAGCCGCGGCGTGTGGGAGCGCGATAGGGGCCAGTACGACGCCCTCGCCGAGGTCTTCGGCGCCTGCGCCGGCGCGGCCGCCTACAGGCGCAGCGCCCTCGCGGCCCTGGCCGAGGACGGGCGGGTCTTCGACGAGGACCTGGTGATGTACTGCGAGGATGTCGACCTGAACTTGCGGGCCCGGCGGCGCGGCATGCGCACTATCTTCGTGCCCACGGCCGTGGTCTACCACAAACTCAGCGCCACCGGCGGCGGGAGCCTGGCGAGCTACTACTGCGGCCGCAACTTCGCCCTGGTCTGGGTGAAGAATATGCCCACGCCCCTGGTCCGCCGCCACTGGCCGCGCCTGCTGGCCTCGCAGCTCGGCTTCGCCCTCAGCAGCCTGCGCCACAGCCGCGAGCCCGCCGCGCGCGCCCGTCTGCGCGGGCAGCTGGCGGCCCTGCGGGCCCTGCCGCACTTCTTGCAGAAGCGACGTGGCGGCGCCCCGGTCGACGCCGAGGGCTTCGCGGCCGCGCTCGAGCTTGGCCGGGCGCCGACAAAGGGATGACAGTGCCCGACGAGCCGTACCTCTCGATCGTGATCCCGGCCTATAACGAGGCCCGCCGCCTGCCGGAGAGCCTGGCCAGCATCGACGCGTACCTGGCCCAGCAGCCCTTCGCCTGCGAGGTGCTGGTGGTCGACGACGGCAGCGACGACGGCACAGCCGACGTCGCCGCCGCCCGGCCCGGCGTGGTCGTGCTGCGCCGCGACCACCGCGGCAAGGGCTTCGCCGTGCGCGCCGGCGCCCTGGCCGCCCGTGGCGCCTATGTGCTGCTCTGCGACGCCGACCTGGCCGTGCCGATCACCGAGTGGCCCAAGCTCGAGGCGCGCCTGCAGGCTGGCTTCGATGTGGTGATCGGCTCGCGCGAGGGGGCCGGCGCGACCCGCGAGGGCGAGCCCTGGTACCGCCATGTGATGGGCCGGGTCTTCAATCTGATCATCGCCAGCGTGGCCCTGCGGGGCATCAGCGATACGCAGTGCGGCTTCAAGGCGATGCCGCGCCGGGTGGCCCACGAGCTGTTTCGCCAGGTGCGCATCTATGGCGACGACGCGCCGGTGCTGCGGGGCGCCGCCGTCACCGCCTACGACGTCGAACTGCTCTTCCTGGCCCGCAAGGGCGGCTATAGTATCGCCGAGGTGCCGGTGCGCTGGCACTACGGCACCGAGACCAAGGTCAGCCCCGTGCGCGATTCGCTGCGCAACCTGCGCGATGTGCTGGCCGTGCGCCTCAACGACCTGCGGGGCCGCTACGCCGCGCCGCGGGAGATCGACCACGCGGCCAATAAACGACACTGAAGGACGGTACGATGGGAGAGCTGACCAAGTCCCAGCGCAGCTACCTGCGTAAGATCGCCAACCCGCTCAAGCCAACGGCCATGCTGGGCAAGCAGGGGCTGACGCCCGAGCTGGTCGAGAAGGTCAGCCGCGAGCTTGACGCCCACGAGTTGATCAAGGTGCGCCTGCTCGAGTACAAAGACCAGAAGGAGGCCCTCTCGCGCACGCTGGTCGAGGAGACCGGCGCCGAACTGATCTCGCTGATCGGCAATGTGATCACGCTCTACAGGGCCCCCGCCGACGCCGGGCGCCGCCAGATCGCCCTGCCCGGGGCCGCCGACGACTGACGGTTCGCCGGCCAGGGGGCTCGCATGAGCAGAGAGGAGCGTGTGCGATGATCGACGAGCGAGCGCGCAAATGGCTGTGGTACGGGGCCCTGGCGGGGGCCGCCCTGTGGGCGGCGCGCGTGGCGGTGCTGCCGGCGCCCCTGCGCGGGCTACGCCTGGCCGCGGTCAGCGGCTTCGGGCCGTTCTACGCCGAGCTGAGCTGGGACTACGGCCTGGGGGCGCGCCCGCTGAGCGTGATCTTCGACCTCGAGGCCGGCCCCGCCGCCGGCAGCTGCACGACCGACGGCGAGGCGGTCGAGGCCGAGATTCCTCTCGGCCTCAACCCGCGTGGGCCCTACACCCTCACGGCCAGCGCCACCTATCGCGTCTTCGGCTTCGCCCGGACGGTGGTCACGCGGGCCCGTGGCGCAGCCTGAGGCCGCCGCTCACTCGAGGGCGGCGATCTGCGCGCGGACCTGGGCGGCGAGGCGCTGTAGCTCGCGGTTGACCACATACTGCCACTCCTCGGCCTCGCGGTCCTCGAGGGCGCCGCCGCCATACTTGAGCTCCATGGCCAGGGGCCAGCCCTTACGCTCGGCGAAACGCTCGAGCTCGGCCTGGCGGCTCGGGGGCCAGCGCCGGCGCATGAAGGCCTGGAAGGCGCGCTCGATCCGGCGCGAGCCGTCGGGGTTGAGCGAGGGGAGCGGGAAGAAGGGCTCCTGGTCTTTCGGGTCGGGCTCTGCGGCCTTTGAGTAGTAGAGGGCCTTGTGAGGGAGCGAGTAGCGCCATTCGCCGTCGCCGTCGTAGTTGGCCGGGTTGTTGGCGATCGCGCCCGTGAGCATACGGTCCGTAATGGTCATGGTCGAGAACCTCGCAGCACGCGGCGGCGGACCCGGGCTGCGCCGCCCCATGGAGGTCAAGGATAACACGCAGCGACCCGCATTGCAACGGGCTGTTGCGCCGAACGCCACACCTGTGCTACAGTTTGGGCGCAGTGTCACCCACTTCGCCGAGGAGCTGGCGCCAATGACGCCACCCGATGAGCAGAGCCGTATCACCCCCGCAATTGAGGACTACCTCAAGGCGATCTACACCCTCCAGCAGCAGGGTGCCGTCACTACCTCCCTGCTCGGCGAGCAGCGCGGCTCGAAGCCTGGCTCGGTCACCGGCATGGTCAAGAAGCTGGCCGAGATGCACCTGGTGCGGCACACGCCCTACCAGGGCGTCGAGCTGACCGACGCCGGCGAGCGAATCGCCCTCGAGGTGATCCGCCACCACCGCCTGCTCGAGCTCTACCTGGTCGAGGCCCTCGGCTACAGCTGGGACGAGGTCCACGAGGAGGCCGAGAAGCTCGAGCATCATATCAGCGAGAAGCTCGAGGCCCGCATCGCGGCCCGCCTCGGCCACCCCACCCTCGACCCCCATGGCGACCCCATCCCCAGCGTCGAGGGCCGCCTGCCCCAGAGCGATAACCTGCGCCTCGCCGACCTCGAGGTGGCCGAGCGGGCACGGATCGTGCGCATGCGCGACCAGAGCGCCGAGCGCCTGCGCTACCTGGCCGACCTGGGCCTGGTGCCCGGGGCCGCCGTCGAGATCATCGCGAGCGCCCCCTTCGACGGCCCGCTCTCGCTCCGCGTCGGGAGCGCGACCTATGCCCTCGACCGGCGCATGGCCCGCGCGATCGAGGTCGAGCGCGTCCAACAGGCCTGAGAAGGATGCGATGAGGCCACGCGGCCGCTGGCGCTGCCCTTAAATCCCCAGCCACGCCCTGTAGGCGCGCAGCTGCGCCTCGGTGCGCTCGGGGGCGGGGACGAGCTCGACGGCGTCGGGCGGGGCCTCGGCCAGGGTGACCGGCACTTCGAGCAGCGCGTCGCCGCGGAAGAGGGTCAGGCGGGCCACTGCGCCGGGCTCGCGCTCGTCGAGGCGCGCGTTGAGCCGGTCGTCGCCGACGCGCCAGCCGTCGATCGCCAGGAGCTCATCGTCGGCGTAGACCCCCGCCGTGTAGGCCGGCCCGTCGGCGCGCACGGCGCTGACCAGGGTGCGCTCGCCCTGCCGGCGCGTGCTCAGCCCCAGCCATGCCCGCGGCCCGCGACGCTGCCAGCGCAGCTCGAGGCCGACCACGGTGAAGGCCTCGGCATAGTCGAGCTCCTCGACGCCGGAGATGTAGCGGGCGAAGAGCTCGCCGAAGACCTGGCCGTCGGCCCCGCACACCTCCTCGAAGGCCGCCAGCACGGCGCCCTCCTCGGGGATGCCGGGGCCGCTGATCGGGTAGCGGCTGTAGAGTAGGCGCAGCACATCATCGAGCGAGCGCCTGCTGCGGGTATGCAGGCGTACCTCCAGGTCGAGCAGCAGGCAGACCAGGCTGCCCTTGAGGTAGTACGAGATGCTCGAGTTGACGCTGTTCTCGTCGGGGCGGTAGAGCTTGATCCAGGCGTCGAAGCTGCTCTGCTCGAGGCTCTGCAGACGCCGGCCGGGCTGGCTGTGCAGGTTGACGATCTCCTCGCCCAGGCGCTCGAGGTAGCGCTCGGGGCGCATCAGGCCGGCCCGCACCAGCAGCAGCTCGTCGTAGTAGCTGGTCGCGCCCTCGACCAGCCAGAGCAGGCGCGTATAGTTCTCGGCCCTGTAGTCGAAGGGGCCTAGGGGCGCGGGGCGCAGCCGCTTGACGTTCCAGACGTGGAACAGCTCGTGGCTGGTCAGCGACAGGTAGCGCTCGTAGCTGCGCTCGGGGCGGAAGGACCAGCGGTCGACCTGGTTGGTGACACTGTTGCGGTGCTCGAGGCCGCCGCCCCGGCCGTCGGTGAGGTGCAGGATGAAGCTGTAGCGGCTATAGGGCAGCCCGCCGAAGAAGTCGCGCTGCACCTCGACGATGCGACGGGTATCGGCCAGCAGGCGGGCCTCGTCCTCGTTGCCGCGGCCCCAGATCGCGATCTCGTGGGGGATGCCGTCGACCTCGAAGGTGAGCAGGCGGTGGGGGCCGCACTCGATCGGGCTGTCGACCAGCTCGTCGTAGTCGGCCGCCGTGAAGATATGGCGCTCGGGGCGCGGCTCGGCGGTCAGGGCGTCGCCGGGCAGCGGCGCGAGACCCGTGGTGACGCGCCAGCCGGCGGGGGCCTCGACGCTGACACGCAGCTGCTCGGCGGTGCGACCGGGCACATACATCAGGGCGGTGGCGCCGTTGAGGTAGCCGTGGCTGCCGTCGAGGTGGCTGGTGCGCACCGTCAGGTCGTTGGCGTAGACCTGGTAGCGAGCGACCACCCGCGTCGCGCCGCCCGTCTCGACCCGCCAGGTGTCCTTGGCCAGCTTATGCCAGGCCAGGGAGCCCCCCGCGTCGCTGCTGGCCGTGAAGGCCTGCACGTGGCGCGCGTACTCGCGGATCATGTACGAACCCGGGGTCCACGAGGGCAGAACCAGATCGACGTGCGGCCCCGTGAGGCCGTCGAGCTCGACGCTGATGTGGAAGAGGTGGCTATGGGGCGCGGGCATCGCGATGGTATAGGTGATCATGGCAATCCCTGCTCGAGTACGCGGAGCCAGTTGGCGCCCATGATGCCCGCGACCTCGGCGTCGGCGAAGCCGTGGGCGCTCAGGGCCTCGGCGATGCGCGCCATGTCGGCAATGCTGTCGAGCTCGCGGGGCGTCTGCTCGCGCCCGAAACCGCCGTCGAGGTCGCTGCCGAGGGCCGCGTGGCGGGCGTCGCCGGCGAGCTGACAGACGCGGTCAATATGGCGCACCAGGATCTCGACACCGTATTGAGCCTTGGGGTCGCCCTTCTGATAGCCGGCGGCGAGGAAGGCGTTGTAGAACACCGCGCCGATCACGGCGTCGCGGGCGACCAGGGCCCGGATCATCTCGTCGCTGAGGTGGCGGTCGGCCACCCGCTCGGCGACCAGGGCGCGGCTGTTGCTGTGCGAGGCGATCAGGGGGCCGGACCAGAGCTCGAGGGCCTGCCAGAAGCTCTCCTCGGCCATGTGACTGACGTCGAGGATCTGCCCGGCCGCGGCCATGGCCGGCAGCAGGGCCCGCCCCAGCTCGGTGAGCGGCCCGGGCTGCTTGGTGCCGCCGCAGTAGCGGGTGGCCTGCCAGGCGGGGCCGACGATGCGCACGCCGCGGGCGGCCCACCAGGCGGCCTCGGCGGGCTCGCTGATCGGGTCGGCGTTCTCCATCAGCAGGACCAGGCCGAGCTGCCCGTCGCCCGGCCAGGCCTCGCGGTGGGCGGCCAGCTCGGCCTTGCTGGTGATGATACGGACCAGCCCACGCTCGGCGAGACCGCTGTAGTAGGCGAGCTGGTCGAGGGCCTGGGCGTGGGCCTCGGCCGGGGTGCTGTAGCTGATCTCCTTGCCGAGGTCGGTGCCGACCGCGCCGGCCGGCAGGGTGAAGAGCGTGGCGAAGGCCAGACCGACGCCCCCCGCCCTCAGGTCGGGCAGCCCGACGGTGGCCGTGCCCTGATGGGGGTCGGGCGGCTGCTCGACGGCCCTGATGGCCGCCACGCCGGCCTCGAAGTCGCGGCCGGCCGTCAGCACGTTGTAGGCGATGTCCAGATGTCCATCAACGATCATCGGGGCTGCTTTCTATGCGCAGGTGGGTCACGTATACGCGAATTATACCTGCTCGTGCCGAGACAGGTGTCGCGCATGAGCCGGCCGAGGCGCAATAACAGCCGGGGCTACTCGAGGGCCAGGTAGCGGGTGTTGAGGCCGTTGGGGTCGAAGCCGGGGCTGAAGACCATGGCCACATCGCGCGCGCCAATGGGCAGCTCGAGGACGGTCCAGCCTTCGGCCTGACCGGCGGGCAGCAGCAGCACATCGAGCGCGGGCAGGTCGTCGGGCAGCACGTAGACCGCGGGGTGGTCGATGGCCCCGTCGGCCGGGTCGGCGGCGCCGGTGCGGGCCACAGAGACGTCGCTGGGCCCCAGGCTGGCCCAGCCGATCGCGCCGCCGTCGCCGATGTAGCGCACCCGTAGGCGGGCCAGGGCGTACTCGTGCCCCGCCTGCGGGCGCTTGACGTCGGCGTAGTTCGCGACCAGGGCCTCGAGGGCGGCGGGGCCGCGGCGAACTTCAAGCAGGGTCAGCTCGTAGTCCTCGGCGACGACCGTCTGGCCCAGGGGGGCGGGCTGGCTGTGGCGCACCCCGCGCTCGTCGGGGAGGATCTGCTCGATGGCCGGGTCGGGCGCGAGGCGGGCGCCCTCGTCGGCGGCCATGTGCAGGGGCGCGAGCTGAACGCCCGAGGCCACCGTGTCGATATGCAGCACGAGGTCGGCCTCGTCGGCGACGACGACGAAGGGCACCCAGGCCTCGGCGCGCTGCCCGGCGGCCATGGCCTCGGGGAGCGCCGCGGGCGAGACGCCCCCTGAGCGGTAGAGCACCCTGCGCTCGCCGGCCAGGCGCACGTAGAGCGGGGGGGCCTCGGCGGCGGCCTCGAGGGCGAGCTTGACGAGGAAGTACTCGTAGCCGGTCGGGGGCGGGTCGTTGAACTGGTTGGCCTTGCGCATGCTGTTCCAGGCTTCGCGGCCGCGCTGGGTGTCGAGCACGCGCAGGGCCAGGGGCCCGTAGGCGCCCGTCTGGCCGTAGGGCACGGGGTCGGCGAAGCTGGCGCCGCGGGCCGGGGGCGCGGGGGCCACGGTCGCCTCGCCGGCGGCCCCGGCGGGGGCGGTGCCGGCGGGGGCGCGGACGGCGAGCAAGGCGCCGCCGGCGAGGGCCAGCAGCAGGCCCAGGGCGGCGAGGGCGAACATGATCGGCAGGGGGCGCCGCGCGGGCCGGGCCAGGGCGACGGTGGGGCCGGTGGCGGCGCCCTGGTCCGCCCCGACAGGGGCGGCGGGAGGCGCCGTGACGGGGAGGGTGGGCCGGGCGGCCTGGCCCCCGCCGGAGTGAGCGGCGGCCTGGGACGGCACGACAGACCTCAGGTCAGCTCGCATGGCCGCGGCCGAGGGCGGGCGCAGAGCCGGATTGAGCGCGAGGGCCCGCCCAAGCACGGCGGACGCGTGCGGCGGCACCATTGGATTCAACTCATGCAACGGGCGCAGCGGGTCGGACTCGCCCCGGACGGCGGCGGCGGCGCGGGTGAGGGCATCGGGCGGGGCCTGGCCGGTGAGCAGCTCGGCGAGGGTGGCGGCGAGGCTGTAGAGGTCGCTGCGGGCGTCGGTGCCGCTGCCCTGGATCTGCTCGATGGGCGCGTACTGAGGTGTATAGCCGTAGAGGCTGGGGCTCGGGCCGACGCTGGGGCCGCCGGCGCCCTTGGCGAGGCCGAAGTCGAGCACGACGACGCCGCCGTGGGGGGCCAGCTTGAGGTTCTGGGGCTTGATGTCGCGGTGGATAACCGGGGGCTGGCGGGCGTGGAGGTAGCTTAGGGCGTCGAGGATCTCGTCGGCCCAGGCCATGACCTGGGGGGCGGGGAAGGGCGCGCCGCGGGCGCGCAGGAGCGCGGCAAGGTCGTCGCCGGGGATGTACTGCATGACCAGGAACTGGCCGCCGTCCTCGGCGAAATGGTCGCTGACCACGGGCAGGGCGGGGTGCTGCAGGCCGGCGAGCAGCCGGGCCTCGCGCTCGAAGGCGGCCCTGAGGGCGGGGTCGCCCATGAGGGTCTGCTTGAGGGCGACGCTATTGCCGAGGCGCTCGTCGACAGCCCGGTAGACCGCGCCCATGCCCCCCTGGGCGATCAGGCCGTCGACGCGATAGCGACCCTGGAGGAGCGTGCCGGGTTGAAGCTGCATTGTCTGGGGCGTGGGCGCGGCCCTCAGGCCCCGCGCCTCACGCTTCGGTGTACGGCTGGAACAGGCGCTCGAAGAGCAGCTCGAAGCTGGGCGATTCGCTCGAGATGCGCTCGTAGATCTCGACCACGTTGGCGGCCTGGTCGCGGCGACGCCAGAGGGCCTCGGCGAAGCGGTCGTCGCCGACCACGCCGCGCTGCTTGAGGAAGGCGTAGAACTGCTTGAGGGCCGTGCAGATCTCGCGCACCTGGCGCGCCGAGGTGTTCATGATCCGGCGCGGGTAGTAATAGAAGAGGCACTCGTCGAGGGTGGCGTAGTCGCCCTCGGCGAGGCTGCGGCCGTAGTAGGAGGCCAGGAAGTCGGCGTAGACATTGAGGGCGCGAGCGCGCACGCGGGCGGTCGCCTCGCTCTTGCCCATCTCGAGCAAGTAGTCGTGGAACTGGCCGATCAGGTCGCCGCTGCGGGCGAAGGCGTCGCTCGTCTCCTCGTCCTCCATATCGTCGCCGAGGTCGTCGACATCGTCGTCGTCCCAGGCCTCCTGCCAGTCGACCGAGAGGGTCGAGTCGAGGGAGGGGGCGTCGTCATCGTCGGGGGGGATGAGGTCGATGCGCGGGAAGAGCTCGGGGGCGCGCGCGAGGAGCATATTCAGGTGGCCGGCGATGATCAGCTCGGCCTCGTCGGGGCGGGCCTCGTTGAGGCGGGCGACATCCTCGACGGGGAGGAGCTCGAGCATGCGGTCGCGGGCGGCGATCAGCGTGGCCGGATCGGCGGGGTCGATCTCCTCCTCGTCGAAGGCGCCGGCGGGGTCCCAGGGCTCGTCGACTTCCCAGTTGCCCTCGGAGATATCGTCGAGGCCGCCGAAGAGGGGCCTGGGGGTGAGCTCGTCGTCGACGGCGCCGAAGGCGGCCGAAGCCCGCTGGACCTGGCCGCTCCAGAGGCCGGCCTCGGCGTCGTTGGCGCGGGCGCGGCGCAGCTCGCGCTGGAGCGAATCGATCTCGCCGAGGAGGGCGGCGTCGGCGCTATGGGGGTCGCGCTCGGGGCCGGCGACGGCCTCGAAGACCTCGTCGGAGCCGAAGAGGTGCAGCGAGGCGAGGCGCTGGCTGGTGAGGAAGATATCGTCGACGAGCTGCAGGCGGCCGTCGCCCATGACCAGGTGCTGCCAGGGGCTGCCGGGGTAGGCGGCGCGCCAAGGGGCCGAGGCGAAGATCGGCAGCACGACCTCGTCGCAGGGGACGAGGGCGGCCTGCGAGCGGCGCACGCGCTCGACGATGGCCTCGAGCAGCTCGGCGTCCTGCTGGGCGACGGCGCCGGCGCGGAACTCGTCGCGCCGCTCGCGCTCGATCAGCAGCACGAGGGGCTCGGCGGTGACGATGGTGACGGCGATGCTGTCGCCGGGGCGAAAGCCCGAGCGCGCATACCAGGCCCGCAGGTCGAAGGCGGGCAGGGCGGCTTCGCGGGCGGTCTCGTTGTCGAGGTCGACGAAGGGCATCGTCGCGCCGGCGCTGTCGCGCAGGGTACACTCGTAGCTGCGCAGGCCGGCGAAGGGCTGCAGATGGACGAGGGGCAGCAGGCCGGCCTCGACGTCGCGAGGGCGGGGCAGGCAGCGGAAGCGCAGGCCCTGGAGGGCGACGCGCAGAGGCACGAGCTGGCTACGGCTGAGGCGGAGCCAGCCGAGGGTCAGCCCGTCCCAGCGCAGGCGCTCGCGGATAGTTGCGTAGGGGTTCTTGGCGCTGCTAGGGCGCTGCTCCAGTACACGCTCGAGCACGCGGCGCTCGTCGACCGGGCCGTCGTACTGCCCGGCGAGCCGGCGCAGGATGCTGGCGATTGTGGGCTCATTATGGGTCATAGCGCCAACTCCGTCCGTCCTGATACGAAGGCCGTGGTCTGTGGGCCGAGGGGGTCTGGTTCACGCTGCTGCCGCGGGCTGGACATAGGACATCCTGGGTTAGTCAAATGAGACGGGGCGAGCGCCCTCGGCGGGGCCCCACCCGGCGAACTGCTCGGGGTGGATCAGGCGCGCGAGCAACTCGAGGCTATCGACGATGCGCGGGCCAGGGCGGCTGAAGAAGCTATTGCCGTCGACCGCATAGACGCGCCCGGCGCGCACGGCGGGCAGGGCCGACCAGCCGGGCCTGTGGGGCAGGATCGCCTCGGCCTCGCTGACGGCCCGCTCGAGGTCGAAGCCGCACGGGGTGAGGATAATCACCTCGGGCGCGAAGGCGATCACCTCGCCCCACTGGATGCGCCGCGAGGGCTCGCCGGCCTGGCCGAGGCCTGGCCGGCCGCCCGCGATCTCGACCAACTCGGGGAGCCAGTGCCCTGGCCCGAAGGGCGGGTCGTACCACTCGAGGCAGGCGACGCGGGGGCGCTGCGGCAGGGCGGCGGCGACCGCGCGCACGCGCTCGACGCGGGCGCGCAGCTCGGCGACGAGGGCGAAGGCCTGCTCGCGGCGGCCCGTGGCGTTGCCGACGGCCAGGATGCTGCCGAGGATCCCGTCGAGGTCGGTGGGCTCGAGGGAGAGCACCGTGGGCTCGCCGCCGACCTCGGCCACGGCCCGCTCGACCAGCTCGAAGGAGACGGCGCAGACCTCGCAGAGGGCCTGGGTCAGGATGAGGTCGGGGCTGAGCTCGGCGAGCAGAGCAGTGTCGAGTCGATAGATAGAAAGGTTGTCGCGGAGTTGGCCGCGGACAGCGGCGTCGATCTCCTCGGAGCTGGCCGCGCTATGGTCGAGAGCGCTGCTGGTAATCACCGGGCGCCTGCGAACCTCGGGCGGATAGTCACACTCGTGCGTGACGGCAACTACATCATCGCCAAGCCCGAGGGCGAAGGCGATCTCCGTCGTGCTGGGAAGGAGCGAGACAATACGCATCCGCGGTTCTCCCTGGCGGCGGCCGTCAACGGGTACAGGGTAGCATCACGCGGGGGGGGTGTCAAGGCGCCCTCTGTCCCTTGGGGGAGAGAGGGCGCAGTTGCCTGGCAGACCGCTCTAGCCGATGGTCATGACCTTGAGAAAGTTGGTCGGGCCATACGAGTAGATCGGGTGGCCGCCGGTCATGACCAGGTTGTCGCCGCGCTGGCACATCCCGCGGTCGCGCAGGATGAGCTGGACCTGCTTCTCGAGCTCGTCGAGGCGATCCTCGACCTTGATCAGGATGGGAGTCACGCCCCAGTAGAGGGCCGTGCGGCGCGCGGTCTCTTCGGTGGGGCAGAGGGCGATGATCGGCACCTGGGGGCGGTAGTGCGAGACCAGGCGGGCGCTCGAGCCGCTCTGGGTGAGCACCGCGATCGCGCGCACCGACTGAGCGCGGGCGATGGTGCAGGCGGCGTCGGCGATGGCGCGCGGGGTCGACTGCACCTCGGGGATCGCCCAGCGGGGCATGGCGATGTCGCTGCCGTTAAAGTTGGCGTTGCCCTCGATCGAGTCGGCGATCAGGGCCATCATCTGCACCGCCTCGAGCGGGTAGGCGCCGGCGGCCGTCTCGCCGCTGAGCATCACCGCGTCCGAGCCGTCGATGATCGCATTGGCCACATCGCTGGCCTCGGCGCGGGTGGGGCGGGGGTTCTGGATCATCGACTCGAGCATCTGGGTCGCGGTGATCACCGGGACGAGGGCCCTATTGGCGGCGTCGATAATCTGCTTCTGAACCAGGGGCACGCGCTCGGGCGGCATCTCGACGCCGAGGTCGCCGCGGGCGACCATCACCCCCTCGACCGTGGCCAGGATCTCGGGCAGCACATCGAGGGCCTCGGGGCGCTCGATCTTGGCGATCACCGGGGTGGTCTTGCCGGCCTGGCGAATGATCTCCTTGACCACCATGATATCGCTGGCCTTGCGCACGAACGAGAGGGCGACATAGTCGACGCCCTGCTCGAGGCCGAAGCGCAGATCCTCGATATCCTTCTCGGTGGCGGCGGGCGCGCTGACCCGCACGCCGGGCAGATTGATGCCCTGGTGCTCCTTCAGGCGGCCGCCGTGGACCACCTCGGTGAGCACCTCGGTGCCGTCGCTGGAGGTGACGAGCAGCTCGATCAGGCCATCGGAGAGCAGCACCCGGTCGCGGGGGCGCACGTCCTGGGGGAGGGACTTGTAGGTCGTGCTGACCCGCTCGCTGGTGCCGATCACCTTCTCGGTGGTGATGCGAAAGGCCGCCCCGGCGACCAGCTCGACGGGCTTGCCGCCCTCGAGGGAGCCGGTGCGGATCTTGGGGCCCTGGAGGTCCTGGAGAATGGCGATCGCCTTGCCGCTCTCGGCGGCGGCGCGGCGGACCATCGCGATCCGGGCGGCGTGATCGGCGTGGGTGCCATGGGAAAAGTTCAGGCGAGCCACATTCATCCCGGCCCTGATCAGGCCGGCGATCCGCTCGGGGGTATTAGTCGACGGTCCGAGGGTGGCCACGATCTTCGTCCGACGCATCAGCTCCTCTTTCTCTCCACAATCCTACCGCTTCACTGTCACAAGGGGCGCGATCTGGGCATAGAGCCGCTCGCCGACGCCGCTCACCTCGCGCAGATCCTCGACGGCGGCGAAGGGTCCTCCTTCGGCGCGGCGGGCGACGATCCGGGCGGCCAGGGTCTTCCCGACGCCCGGCAGCTCCTCGAGGTCGGCCTCTGAGGCGGTGTTCAGGTCAATCAGGCCGGGGCCAGAGGCCTCGGCGGCGAGCGCGGGCGGGCCGACGTCCCCTACGGCGGGGATGTGGACATGGGCGGCGTCGCTCAGTGATTCTGCCAGGTTGACCTGCTCGGCGGCGGCGTCGGGGCCGAGGCCGCCGGCAGCGGCCACGGCGTCCTTCACGCGGGAGCCGGGCGCAAGCCTGTAGACATCTGGGCGCGGCACAGCGCCCGTGACATAGACGATCAGCTCGGCGGGGCCGTCACTTGCGGTCGCGGCGGGGGCGGCCTCGAACAGATCGAGGGCTGGAGTGACCCCTTGATCCGGCGGCGCCGCCGGTCGGGCCACGAGGCCCAGGCCGAGGACAAGGGCCCCGAGGAGAAAGCAGGCGGCGGCGGCGACGAGCCGCAGGTGGCGCGCGCCCCCCCGTAGGGCGCGCCCCAGGGCTGAGCTCTGGGACATGGGTGCCTCCTCACGATATGGCGCTCTATCGCATGTACCGCCCGTGAGGCCCAAAGGGTGCGCAGCGCACCGTGCGGCCCCATTATAGCATCTGGCGAGCCTATTGGTTGCAACGGCAACAAACCTTGCGCAGGGCTGCTGCGGGGGGCGCAAGATCGGGTACACTTGGCGCGATACTCGCGCACATCAGAGGAGTGCACGATGCTCATCTGCGAGGATCAGCGCAGCGGCAACGGCTGCGGCGCCGAGAACCCCGACGACGCGAGGGTCTGCCAGCGCTGCGGCAGCTCGCTGCGCTTCGCCGTCCACCTGCACGACCCGGGCGAGCGGGTGGGGCGCTACACCATCGCGCGCGTGATCGGCCACGGCACATTCGGGGCGGTCTACGAGGCCAGCGCCGATGGGGCCGAGGGCGAGCGGGTGGCGGTGAAAGAGACCTTCGAGGCGCCGACGGTGCGCGGCTTCCACCGCGAGTTCGAGGCCCTGGCCTCGCTGCGCCACACCAACCTGCCGCGCTACTACGACATGTTCGAGGAGGGCGACTCGGGCTACCTGGTGATGGAGTTCATCCCGGGCGAGAGCCTCGACGAGGTGATGGGGCGCAAGCGCAACCCGCTCTCCGAGCAGCTGATCGTCGCCTACGGGGCCCAGCTCTGCGACCTGCTGAGCTACCTGCACGGTCAGCACCCGCCGATCATCCACCGCGACATCAAGCCGGCCAATATTCGGGTCACCCCCGAGGGCGTGGTCAAGCTGGTCGACTTCGGCATCTTCAAGCGGGGCATCCAGC
>CAZKTU010000067.1:0-27690 GCA_964555675.1 uncultured Oscillochloris sp. | reverse complement strand
CGCCACCCGGGGGCGGCGGCTCCGCCCCCGGGTGCAGTCCTACAGCCCCCTATGGGGCCGTGATCGTGAAGCTACGCGTCACGTTGGGCGCGGCGTTGTAGTTGTCGCTCCCCGCCTGCGAGGCCGTGACGCTGCACGTGCCCGTGCCCGTCATCGTCACCTGGTTCCCCGCCACCGTGCAGGCCCCGGCCGCGGCGAAGCTCACCGGCAGCCCCGAGCTGGCCGTCGCCGTGACCGTGAAGGGCGTCGCGCTGTAGGGCCGGCTCGCCAGTGTGGCGAAGCTAATGCTCTGGTTGGCTTTGCTGATCGTGAAGCTCTGGGTGACGGGCGCGGCCGGGTTGTAGTTCACGTTGCCCGCCTGCGCGGCGGTGATGCTGCAGAGACCCACCCCGGTCATCGTCACCGCCCGCCCGAGCACTGTGCAGCTCCCGCTGGCGCTGTAGCTCACCGCCAGGCCCGAGCTGGCCGTCGCGCCCAGGTTGAACGCGGTCGGGCTGTAGGCCCGGTTCGCCAGCGTCCCGAAGGTGATCGCCTGGTCGATCTTGGCGATCACCAGCGTCGCGCTCGCGCTGCCCTGGTAGTTCGGGTTGCTGATCGTCGCCACCACGGCGTAGCTGCCGGCGTTGCGCGGGACGCTGGTCGAGCCGTTGTAGGTCACGCTCACCGTCATCCCCGCCGGGTCGGTGGTCACGCTCACCGGGCGCGCCGTGCCGTTGTAGACCTGGCTCAGGTTGCTGATGCTGACCGTGGCCGCCGCCTTCGCGACCGCGAAGCTGCGGGTCACATTGCTCGCCGGGTTGTAGTTGGCGTCGCCGGCCTGCGAGGCGACGACGCTGCAGGTGCCCGCGCCGTTGATCGTCACCACCCCGCCGGCGATGCTGCACACGCCGCTGGCCGTGAAGCTCACCGGCAGCCCCGAGCTGGCTGTGGCGCTCACCGCGAACGGCGCGTCGCCGTAGGTCTTGCCCGCCAGGGTCGCGAAGCTGATCGTCTGGCTGGCCTTGCTGATGGTGAAGGTGCGGGTGACGCTGGTGGCCGGGTTGTAGTTGGCGTTGCCCGCCTGCGCCGCGGTGATGCTGCAGGTGCCCACGCCGGTCATGGTCACCTGGGTGCCCGTCAGGCTGCATGCGCCCGTCGCGCTCAGGCTCACCGGCAGGCCCGAGCTGGCCGTCGGGTTGATTGTGAAGGGCGTCGGGCTATAGGCCCGGTTGGCGATCGTCGCGAAGCTGATCGTCTGGCTGGCCTTGCTGATGGTGAAGGTGCGGGTGACGCTGGTGGCCGGGTTGTAGTTGGCGTTGCCCGCCTGCGCCGCGGTTACGCTACAGCTGCCCACGCCGGTCATGCTCAGCTGGTTGCCCGCCACCGCGCAGCTGCCCGTGGCGCTGTAGCTCACCGGCAGGCCCGAGCTGGCCGTGGCCGTAAGGTTGATCGCCGTCGGGCTGTAGGCCCGGTTGGCGATCGTCGCGAAGCTGATTGTCTGGTTGGCCTTGGCGATCGTGAAGCTCTGGGTCACGCTGGCGGCCGGGCCGTAGTTGCCTCCGCCCGCCTGGGTCGCAGTGATCTCGCATAGGCCCGCGCCCGTGATCGTCACAGTGCTCCCGGCCACCGTGCACGGCCCCGCCGCGCTGAAGCTCACCGACAGGCCCGAGCTGGCCGTGGCCGTGACCACGAAGGGCGCGTTGCCGAAGACCTTATTCGCCAGGGGCGCGAAGCTGATCGTCTGGGCCAGCGCGCTGATCTCCAGGGTGCCTGTGGCCTCGCCCGTGTAGTTGGGGTCGCTGAGGGTGGCGACCACGGCGTAGCTGCCCGCGGCGCTGGGGGCTGTGGGCGAGCCGTCGTAGGTGACGCTCACGCCGCCCAGGCCCGCCGGGTCGGTGGTGACGGTTACGCTCTTCGGCGAGCCGTCGTAGGCCTGGCTCAGGTTGCCCAGGGTGAGCGTGGCGGTGGCCTTGCCGATCACCAGGGTGCCTGTGGCCTCGCCCGTGTAGTTGAGGTCGGCCACCGTGGCCGTGACCGCGTAGCTGCCCGCGCCCAGCGGGGGCGCGTCGTAGCTCAGCGTTACCGCCAGGCCGGCGGGGCTCGTCGTGGCCGACGCGGCCTTGCTCGTCCCGTCGTAGGTCTGGCTCAGGTCGCCCAGGGTGACGCTCGCCGCGGCCTTCGCCACGCTCAGGGCGGCGTCGCCGGCGGCCGGGGCGTAGATGCTGTCGCCGGCGAAGGCCGCGCTCACGCCCGCCGGGTAGCTGCCCGCGCCGATCGCGCCCAGGCTCACGCTGAGGCTGGCCACGCCCGCCGCGTTGGTGGTCGCGCTGCCCACGCTGGTCCCGTTCAGGCTGAAGCTGACCGTGCGGCCGGCGAGGGGCGTCGCCCCCGCGCTCAGGGTCGCCGTCAGGTCGACGCTGTCGCCGTAGGTCGCGCTGGCAGGGCTCGCGCTCAGCGTGGCGGCCTGCTGGGCGGGGGTCACCGCCGGGCTGTCCGAGCACTGCCCGGCCGCGTTGCAGCTCCGCACGATGTAGTAGTAGCCGCCCGCCGCTGCGCCCGCGTCGCTGTAGCTCGGGTCGCCGCCGAAGGCCGGGTTGGCCAGGCTGGCGATCTGGTTGCCCGCGCTGGCGCTGAAGCCCGCGCTGCTCCCGCGGTGCAGGCTGTAGCTGGTTACCACCTCGGGCTGGCCGCCGCTATCGTGGGTGACGGCGGGCCAGCTCAGGGTCACGTCGGGGCCCTGGCCCGTGGCGCTCAGGGTCGCGGCGGCGGGCGTCTCGACCTTCGCCTGCTCGAGCAGCACCGCGCCCCAGGTCGGGGTCACGTTCACCGTCACCGCCCCGCCCGTCACCGTGTAGCTCGCGCCGCTGATCGCGTCGAGCATGACCGTCCCATCGGGCAGGTTGTAGGGCGCCGCGTTCAGGCCGCCGAAGCTGGCGCTGCGGCTCAGGCCGCTGCGGTTCAGCAGCACCAGGGCCGTCTGGCTGCCGTTGGTGCGGGCGAAGCCGTAGAGCTGCTGGGCGTCGTCGATCACCAGGCCGTGCTGCACGTCGCCGTCTTGCAGGGCCGGGTAGCTCAGGCGCACGCTGGCCATGTGGCGGGCGAAGGCCTGCAGGTTGGCCGTGTCGGGCACGTAGGCGCCCCCGCTCGCGTCGGGCCAGGGGAAGGGCGTGCGGTTGTAGGGGTCATCCTGGAACTGCCCGCCGTCCCAGACACCGTCGTGGCTCAGGCCGACCTCGTCGCCATAGTAGAGCGTGGGGTTGCCGGCGTAGCTGAAGGCGAAGAGCCACCACTCCTTCATGCGCTGCACCGCCGCGCCGTCGTTGTCGTTGTTGATCTTCTTGAGCAGGAAGCGCAGGCGCTGGGTGTCGTGCGAGCCGGCCAGGTTCATCATGGCCTTGAAGGCGTTGGGCGGGTAGTCCTCGGCGATCGAGCGCAGCCGCGCGTTGAAGAGCGAGGGGCTCAGGTAGCTGATCGCGCCGCTCGAGCTGAAGTCGTTGCTGTCGTTCTCCTGGAACTTTGTACCGCCGGTGCAGCCGTTGCCCGCGCAGCCGGTGAACATCCAGCTGAGCGCGGCCGAGCGGAAGCGGTAGTTCATCACGCTGTCCCACTCGTTGCCCAGCAGCCAGGGTGTGGCGTCGCCCCACTCCTCGCCGAGCATGACCGTGTCGTCTCTGCCGGTCAGGGCCGGGTTGCGCACCGCGGCGCGGAAGCCCTCCCAGTAGTCGTTGCCGGCGTCGTTAGTCAGGCCCGGGTCCACGTCGGCGCCCACGTCGAAGCGCCAGCCGCTCGCGCCCAGGTTGGTCCAGTAGGGGCCGACCGCGGCGCCCGAGCCATAGAAGTAGTCGCGCACCTGGGGCAGGGCCGACTGGATCTTGGGCAGCGACGAGTAGCCGTACCAGGCCTCGTAGCTCACCGTCGGGTTGCCGCTGGCGTCGGCGCAGAAGACCGTCGTCGCGCCGTCCTTGCCGGGGTTGCCGCCCGCCGGGAAGTAGAACCACGAGCGGTAGGGCGAGCTGACCGCCTCGCAGGCGCCCGAGCTGTCGTTCGAGCCGCCGTTGGGCGCGGTCAGGTTGCCCGCGGCGTCGTAGCGGCTGTAGCGGTCGAAGTAGGGGCTGTCCGACGAGGTGTGGTTGAACACGCCGTCGAGCATGATCCTGATCCCGCGCGCGTTGGCCGCCGCCACCATGGTCTGGAAGTCGGCCAGGGTGCCGAAGTCGGGGTCGATCTCGAGGAAGTTGGCCGTGTCGTACTTGTGGTTCGACGGCGCGCGGAAGATCGGGTTGAGGTAGAGCATGGTCACGCCCAGGTTCGAGAAGTAGCCGTCCTCGAGCTTCTGGGTGATGCCCTGCAAGTCGCCGCCGTAGAAATTGTCGCCGTAGCGCCCGAAGCAGGCCCCCGCCGCCCGTGGGTCGCAGACGGCGCTGTTCCAGTCGCCCTCGGGGTCGTTCGAGCGCACGATCGCCACGTTCGGCCCGTACGAGAAGCGTCCGGCCGGCGGGTTGTTGGCCGCGCTGCCGTCGCGGAAGCGGTCGGGGAAGATCTGGTAGATAATTCCGCGCTGCATCCAGCCCGGCGTGAAGAAGGCCGGGTCGTAGACGCTGATCTGGTACGAGTTGTCATACGCCGCGCTCTGGCTCGCCTCGGCCTGGCCGAGCCCGCCGCCCAGGAACTTCGGGTCGTCGTCGCGGTAGTAGCCGCTGGCCGCCCCGTCGTTCGCCCGGAAGCTGTAGTACAGCGCCGTCGGGTCGCTCGGCACGGGCAGGCTGATCGTCCAGAAGCTCACCGGCCCGACGTTCGGGTCGCTCGCGTTACCGTCGGGGCTCAGGGCGCTGATCGTCTCGCTGTTGCTGCGGTCGTTCCAGACCCGCACGCTCGCGCTCTGCACGTCGTTCTGGCAGGTGCGGAAGCGCAGCGTCACCGTGCCCTGGGTGCTCGGCACGGGGCCGGCCGGGCTGCGGTAGCTGGCGCTGAACGAGTCGTGGAGCAGCCCGGCGTAGAACACATTGCCGTCGCCCACACTCGCCCCGGCGCAGGCCAGCCCGCTGACCGTGTAGCTGTAGATGAAGCCGCTGAAGCCGTAGTCGCTGCCCGACTGGTTGCGCGTGAAGAGCTGGTACTGCACCAGCGTGCCCGCCGCCTGGCCGGGGATGTCGACCCGCCAGTTGGCCCCGGGGAACGAGGTGTCGAAGGTGCCCAGGCGCTTGGTGAAGACACCGTTGATCTGGGTCTCGAGGCCCGCGGTCTCGCCAAAGGCCGTGTCGCTGTTGATCCAGATCCGCACGCTGCCGGTGCCGGCTACGCTGGGGACCTGCGCGACGAAGCTGCGGAAGGTGGCGGCGCTGACGGTGCCGGCGGTCACGGGCATGAGGCTCGCGATCAGTGCGAGTAGGACGACAAGCGAAACGCGGCGGTGCATCCCCCAAGCTCCTTTGCCAGTTTACGGCTCTGCTGTGTGCCTACTGTAGTTCAGACCTTCGTTGGCCCACACTATATAATTCCCCCCCTTGGAATAGCACCAAGTGTAGCATACCGTTGTTGTGGTTGCAACTATTTCTTGTGAAACAAGTATGTCCTTTGAGTCATGGGCGCGCCCCTTTATGCCGGCTCCGGCCGCCGGTCGGCCGCGCCCTGTCCGAGGTAGAGCAGGGCCATGCTGGCGAGCAGCAGGGCCGCGCCCGCGACGCCCCCGCCGCTGAGGCGCTCGCCGAGCAGCAGCACCGCCAGCACCGTCGAGCCCAGGGGCTCCAACAGGGTGACAATGGCCGCCACCGTCGCCGGCACGGCGCGCAGCCCGCGCAGGTAGAGCACGTAGGCCAGGGCGGTCGGCACGATCCCCAGGTAGACGATCAGCGCCCACCCGACCGGCGGATAGTCGAGCACCAGCCCGCCCGCCAGGGCCGGCGGCAGCAGCAGCAGCGCCCCCAGGGTGAAGGCCAGCGTGATCGGCTGGAGCGGGTGGTAGTGCGGCGCGACCACCTTGCCGGCCAGGGCCATCAGGCTGTAGCAGAGTCCCGCGCCGAGGGCCAGCGCCGCCCCCGACCAGAGCTGCGGGCCTGTGGCCTGGGGCACGCCGCCCACCAGCAGGGCCGTGCCCACGATCGACCCCGCCATCGCCAGCCCGACCATCAGGCTCAGCCGTTCGCGCAGCAAGACCCCCGCCAGCATCGCCGTGAAGATCGGCGCGCTGCAGATGTTGATCATCACCGCCGCGGCCACGCCGATGCGCGTAATCGCCGCGAAGTAGCAGAGCTGGTAGCCCGCGAAGGCGGCCCCGATCAGCCCCATCATCAGCAGGTGCGGCCGTTGCACCCGCCAGAAGCCCGGGCCGACCAGCAGCCTGCTCAGCAGCAGCAGGGTTGGCGCCGCGACAGCGAGTCGTAGCAGCCCCACCGAGAAGACGTTCGTCTCCGCCGTCGCGTAGAGCAGACTCACCGCCACCCCGATCGTCGCCCAGCTCAGCGCGGCCAGCGTGATCAGCGCCAGCCCCTCACGCCTCGTTACCGCCCGTGCTCCGCCCATCGCCGCCCCCTCTGTCGTAGACGCCTCATCACGCCATGAGTGTAGCAGCCGGCCGGGGGCGCGGGCCTGCCCGATTACGATGTGCGCGTGCCCGCTTCTGCTCTGCGTCCCCTGCGCCTGAAGGCGGCGGGGCTCACCCCGATCTCGCGGGTGAAGAGGCGCGTAAAGTAGCTGGGGCTGGCCAGCCCGACCGCCGCGGCCACAGCCTCGACCGGCAGCTCGCTCTGCAGCAGCAGGGCCTGGGCGCGGCGCAGCCTGAGCCCCTGCACATAGGCGAGCATGCTCACGCCATAGGCGGCTCTGAAGCTGCGCTGCAGGTGGGCCAGGCTCACCCCGACCGTGCTCGCGACCTGCTCGAGGCTCAGCGGCCCCAGGGCCCCGGCTTCGAGGATATCGCGGGCGCGGCTGGCCAGCGGCAGTGCGGGCCGCATGGCTACGGCGCTGCCCGGGCGCAGGGCCAGGCCGAGCGCGGCGCCGACATAGCTGGCCAGCGCCTCGGCCACCAGGGGCTCGCCCAGGGCGCCGGCCCGCAGCTCAGACCTGAGCAGGTCGGCGAGGGCGACCAGGCGGCTGTCGAGGGGATGCTGGGGCGTCTGGGCCGCCGCGAGCTGACCGCTGAAGGCGTGGGCGGCCAGGTCGGCTACGAGCACCTGGTTCGGCCCCTCGGCCCAGTAAGTGTGCTCGGCCCCCGGCGCGATCAGTGTCCACTCGGCGGGGCTCACCGCGACCCGGCGGCCCTCGACGCGCATGTGCAGCGCGCCCTGGTGGGGGAGGATCAGCTGGTAGTAGCGGTGTTGGTGAAAGCCCGGCTCGGCGAGATAGCTGCGCTCCGCCACGCGGATCGAGGCGGGCGGGGTATCGTCGAGCTGTGCGGCGGTGCTCATGATCAGACCGAGGCGCGAGGCGCCGGTGTGGCCGGCGGCCTGACGCCTCGCAGTTGGGGTGCCTGACGTCTACGGGACCAGCCTGTAGCCGACGCCCCACTCGGTGAGCAGCAGCTTCGGGTTGCGCGGGTCGACCTCGATCTTACGGCGCAGGTGCCAGATATAGACCTTCAGGTAGTCGTTATCCTTGGTGTACTCCTGGCCCCAGACGGCCCGCAGCAGGGTTTCGTGCTCGACCACCCGGCCGGCGTTCTCGGTCAGGATGAGCAGCAGGTGGTACTCGGTCGGGGTCAGGTCGACGGTCTCGCCGCGCACCCGCACCTCGCGCTTCTGCTGGTCGATGCTGATCTGGCCCTCGCCTGCGGCCAGGGGCCTGTAGGCGGGCGGCACCCGCCGCAGCAGGGCCCTGATCCGCGCCGACAGCTCGTCCATATTGAAGGGCTTGATCAGATAGTCGTCGGCGCCCTTGTCGAGGCCGGTGATCACGTCGTCGCTCTGGACCTTGGCGGTCAGCATGAGGATCGGCAGCTGAGAGAACTCGCGCACCTTCCCGCAGGCTTCGAGGCCGTCCATCTCGGGCATCATCACATCGAGAATGACCATGTCGGGGCGCTGCTCGCGCACGGCGGCCACACACTGCACGCCGTTTGCGGCCTGGATCACCCCGTAGCCCTCGTGCTCGAGGTTGATGCGGATCAGCTCTCGGAGACCTTGGTCGTCGTCAACCACCAGGATGGTACGCTGGTCCATCGACTGTCCTCGTCACTATGGCGCCCGCGATGCCGACGCCTCCTCCTTCAGCTCCAGAAAGCGGGCCTGCACGTCGGCGAGGGTCAGCTCGCCAATATGTACGTACCGAATGTGCCCCTCGCCGTCGATGAAGAAGCTGGTGGGCAGGGGGAAGACCCTGTAGGCGTTGGTGATCTCGCCCTCGATGTCGAGGGCCACGGGGTAGGTCACCCCGTACTGCTCGAGGTAAGCCTTGATCGCGGCCTGGTCGCGGCCCTGGGTCAGCTCGTCGTCGGTCAGGTTCACGCCGATGACCGCCAGGCCCTGATCGCCGAGCTCGTTGTGGGCGCTCTCAAGGGCCGGCAGCTCGCGCTTACACGGCTCGCACCAGGTGGCCCAGAAGTTGAGCAGCACCACCTGGCCCTTGTAGGTGCTGAGGTCGACGGTGCCCCCCGCGAGGGCCGGCACGGCGAAGGCCGGCGCTGGGCGGTTGACCTCGCCCATGGCCGCGGCCTGCGTGCCCGTGTCGCGCCCGGTGAGCACCCAGATCGTGGCGACCAGGGCCAGGGCCGCGACCGCCCCGATGATCGCGAAGTTGCGCTCGCGTGAAGACAGGCTGCGCCGTGCGGCTGGCGCCTGCGCCTCTTGCCCTGTGCCGCCGAGACTCGCGTCGTACTGGCGCCGGCGGGCGGGGTCGCTGAGGATGGCGTAAGCCCGCTCGAGCTCGGCGCTGCGCTCGCTGGCCAGCCTACGCAGCTCGGGGTCGAGGTCGGCCACAAGCTCCGGGTTGTAGCGCTCGCTCTGGCGTCTGAAGGCGGCCTCAAGCTCCTCGAGGCTAGCCCCTGGCTCGACGCCCAGCAGTGTGTAGTAGCTGCCCATAGGTGTTTCGCTCCGCCGCTATTGTAGCATAGCTTTTAACTTTTTGAACCCCAAAAAGGTTAAAAGTTAAAAGTGCTGTGCAGACTCGGCCCCGCTACCGGCTATACTCCTGGACCAGTTGGCGCGCCTGAAAGACCAGGCTCGGGTCGGCGTTGGGCAGCACGATCAGCTTCTGCCACTGCTCGAGGGCCTGGGCAGTCTGGGGCGGGTCGCTGAAGGCGTAGCACAGCCCCAGGCTCAGGAGGGCCCGGCCCTCCTCGGGCTGGTCGCTGGTGGCCTGTGTGGCCTCGGCGATGCCCTGTTCCACATAGCTCAGGTCGTTGATGCCCTGCCCATAGTAGCAGAGGCTCGCCGCCAGATCGGCCCGCGCCAGGGCGTTCCGGGGGTCCAGGTCGACGACTTTGCCGTAGGCCTCGGCGGCCTCGAGCCAGCGCGGCAGCCGCTCGACATAGAGCGATTGCACCGCAGGGTCGCCGCTGCCGAGTCGCTCGCGCACCACCACCACACTATCGTAGAGGGCGTTGCCGAGCTCGAGCCAGGCGTTCGGATTGTCGGACGCGTCGTTGGCCACCTGGCGGGCGGCCACAATCTGCCCCTCGAACTGGTTGGCGACATCGGTGAGTGAGGGGGTCGGCGCGGGGGCCGTGGCGTTCGGGTCGATCACCTGGGGGCCGCCGCTCGCCGCCTGCGGGGGCGCGCTCATAGTCGTTGTGATCAGGGTGACCAGCACAATCCCGAAGGTGGCAATGGCCACGATCAGGGCCGGCGCAAGCCACAGCGGCAGCTGGCCGCCCTGGGGGCTCGCGGCGCGCCCGCGCTGCGCGCTCACCCCGAGGCCCGCCTGGCTCGGGGTCAGGGTCGGCTGGGCGTTGAAGTCGGCCGGGCGCTCCTGGCGGCGCGCCGGCGGCAGCGGCCTGTAGTCGATCAGGTCGTCGGGGTTGCCGTCGTAGGCCGGCGCGGACGCCGGGGCCGCCACGGCCCGCATCGCCAGCTCGGCGTCAAAGGCGGCCCGCCGTTCCCGGTCGCTCAGCACGGTGTAGGCCCGCTCGATCTCGTCGCGGCGACGTCGCGCCAGGGCCTGGAGTTCGTCGGCTGCTCCCTCGAGCTTGGCCGCATCGTAGCGCTCGCGCAGCCGCAGATACGCGGCCTGGATCGCCTCCGCGTCCGCCCGCGGGTGGACCTGCAGGGTCTCGTAGTAGTCTTGCATGGGAGCTTAGCTAAATGATGAGCGGCGGCAGCCCTCGTGGCGGCCGTCACCCGGGCAGATGAATTAGCTGGCGATGTAGATGACGGCGGGCGCAGCGTGTAAGGCTGTCGTCCGCCGTCGCTGGCCGAGCGTCAGGTGGGCCTCACCGCCCCGTGCCGCGTGAGCCGAGGCGCTGACCGAGGACGGGCAGGCCCTTGGGCAGGCGCGCCCGCATGCCGGCGAGGGCGGCACTACCCTCAAGGGTGCGGCGCAGCATTGCAATCAGACCGCCGAACACCATGATGCCCATGCCGGTCCAGACCAGCAGCACCAGGGGTTTGACACTGACCGCAATAATGCCCTTGGCGGGCACAATGGGCAGCTCGTCGAGGCCGTTGCCCTTGCCCTCGAGCATCACTCGGCGCGAGTTGGGGTCGAGCGAGACGACCGTCAGCGTCGCGCCGCCGGGCAGATCGACCCCGACGTACTGCAGCTCCTGCTTGCCGCTCTCCGTATTGTTCACCACCTGCACGTAGGGCTCGATCTCCTGCTCCTGGCCCTCGTAGAGCACCCGCAGCTTCGCGCCGACCTTCAGGTCGCCCTGGCCGGACATCATGGCCTCGCGGTCCATGTTGAAGCCGAGGAAGGTCACCGTGTAGGGGCCCATGGTGGTCGTCTCGTCCTGGCCGAGCACGGGGCGCTTGGCGTCGCGCTCGGGGTCATAGCCCGCGGGCGAGATATACAGGTCCTGCCAGCCGAAGCTGTGGATCGACGGCGTGGTCATCGTGGCGCCCATGCGCTGGTTCTCATAGAGGAAGGGCTTCGCGCTGAAGCTGCTGCGCCCATCGCTCACCGTGTAGTCCAGCACGCCGCGCTGCTCTTCGTCGAGCTTGTAGCCATTGAAGATGAACTCGTAGCCGTAGATCCTGGTGCTCTCGCCCGGCGAGAGACTGATCCTGGTCTCGGGGGTTGCGTAGGCGCTCGAGCCGACCATGCCGAGGGCCATGATCGCGAAGCCTACGTGGGCCAGGTAGCCGCCAATGCGCATCCAGCCGCCCTTGAGCGTACGGATGAGCATGACCAGATTGGTGCCGATCGCGAAGGTGCCGCCCGCCACATAGAAGAGGGCGAGCACATCGCGCACATTGATGAACATGGCCACAATCGCGGCGATGACGGCGGCGAGAGCTGGCCAGCGCAGGGTGCGCAGCAGGTTGCGCATGTTGGTGTCGCGCCAGCCGAGCAGGGGCCCGAGCGTCATCAGCAGGATGATCACCGCGCCGAGGGGCGGCGTCGTCTGACGGTAGAAGCTCGGGGCCAGACTGAAGCGGCCATCCTCGAAGGGCTGAGCCTGCGGGTTCATCAGCGTGCCGTCGTCCAGCTCGAAGGCCTGGCCCATCCAGCCCTGCAAGGTGTGGCCCACCCCGGGGATCGCCGAGATCACCGGCATCGAGGTGCCGATGCCCACCACCAGGGCCGTCACCACCAGCGAGAGGATGGCCAGCACGAAGAAGCTGTCGCGGGCGAAGAACTTGTCGCTGAGCGGGCGCGAGGGGATATCGCGCCAGCGCCAGAAAAACAGGCCGAGCGAGCCGACGAAGAGCAGCACCAGGAAGGCCACCAGGCCGGTGAAGATGCCCTCGGCCACGAACGAGTGGACCGAGAAGTTGGCGTAGACGCCGCTGCGAGTCAGGAAGGTGGCGTAGAAGACCAGAATGTAGACCGACAGGGCCATCAGCAAGTTCGCCCTGCGTAGGCCGCCCTCTGAGCGCTGCAGGACCATGCCGTGCATCAGGGCCGTCAGGATCAGCCAGGGCACCAGCGACGAGTTCTCGACCGGGTCCCAGCCCCAGTAGCCGCCCCAGCCCAGAGTCTCGTAGGCCCAGTAGCCGCCGAGCAGCAGGGCCAGGCCAAGGAAGGCCCAGGCCCCGATCGTCCATGGCAGCGCCCTGGTGACCCAGGTGTCGTAGTCGCGCCGGATCAGAGCGCTGACCGCGAAGGCGAAGGGGACGGTGCTCAGGGCGTAGCCCACGAACAGGATGGGCGGGTGGATGATCATCCAGAAGTTGTGCAGCAGCGGGTTGAGACCGCGCCCGTCGGCGGGGCTCATCGGCATGCCCGTGGTGGCGTCGAGCAGGGGCTTGTAGGGGTTCAGGATCAGCACGAAGATCAGCAGGCAGGCCTGCACGAGCATCATGGTCAGCAGCACGTAGGGCTCGAAGTGCTTCGTGCGCTGTACCAGGAAAGCCGCGGCGATGCAGCCCCACAGGATCCAGATCATGAAGCTGCCCGGCTGGCCCGCCCAGCTCGACGCGATGCTGAAGAAGAAGTCCAGGTCGCGCGAGCTGTAGCTATTCACATAGTCTATGTCGAAGCGACGCGCGAGGAACAGGGTGATCAGCAGTGTCCAGGCCATGATCATGGCCCCGAGGGCCCCGTAGACTCCAAAGCGCCCGTACATCAGGGCCGGCCTGCTGCCGCGGATCACCATCGCGTAGCTGCCCACAGCCAGGAATGCCATGGCCATCGCGGTGACGATCAGGAAGGTGCCGAGCAGGTACATAGAGGGCCTTTCCAGCTAGCTGTTGGCTTGGAGCTCCTGGTACTTCGAGGGGCACTTGACCAGCAGGTCGTCGGCCACGAAGGCCTGCTCGGTCTGGTCGTAGCGGCCGATGGCCACGATGCTGATCGCCTGCTCGAAGTTGGCCGGCCGCGGGTCGTCCGAGATGATCTTGACCAGCTTGCCGTCCTCGTCCTGGAGCATAAAGGTGAAACGGCCCTTGTCGTCGTACTCGCCCGTGGTGCCCAGGAAGCCCGCCAGTTGGACGCTGCGCGACGAGCTGATCGCCTCGTCGACGCTCTGCGTATACGAGCGGAAGCCGCTCTGGAAGCCGAAGGCTGCGTAGGTGATCGCCAGCACGATGATGCCGATGCCGGCGATATGCAGGGGCTTCAGCGCGAAACCGCGGCGCGTCTGGGGGGACAGCGTAGCCATATGCGTCTTTCTGTTGTGGCGCGCCCCGCCGCCCCTCGCGGGGCCTGCGGCGCCTACTGCTCGACCGTCTCGCGCAGACGCTCCGCGTCAGTTTCGCTGACAGGGGCGCTGACTCTGGTGATCGTCGCCCGCGGTGCGGTCGGGGCCTGCTCTGCCGTCAGCTTCGCCTGAGCGCGGTCGCGCTCGAGCTCGCGCTTCAGCGCGCGGGCCTGGCCGTCGAGCCGCCAGAGGTAGATGAAGATCCCGATCCAGACCGAGAGCGCCACCGCCAGGGCTACGTAGATCGCTACGCCGGCCTCGAGGAACGTGTTGCCATTCATGCCCGTGACCCCTCGCGCTGCGCGAGCGCCCACTCTACCCCGAGCAAGGTCGCTCGCAGGTTCAGCATCCAGAAGAAGAGACCGGTGAAGCCGAGGATCGAGGCCAGGAAGGTGAACAGGGTGATCCGGTTCTCGAGCAGGCCCGTGCCGGGGGCCTCGATGTTGAGCAGCGCGCTGTTCGTCGCCAGGTCGACCCGCTCGAGGCCAATCTGGTACTTCAGGCCCGGGAACTCGGGGCGATCGACCATCTCGCCGGCGGCCAGGTTGAAGCTCGGGCTCAGCACGCTCTCGCCGCGCAGGCCCGGCTCGCTCACCTTCACCTGGGCCGTGATCAGGTCGCCCTGCTGCTCGAGCGCCAGCAGCTGCACCTTGCGGTCGCCCAGCAGCCCGATCTTGCCCACCTCGAGGGTGATGCCCTCGCACTTGCTGCCCTGGATGAAGGCGCAGTTGGGGTGCAGGGTGCTGTCGGCCAGCCGCGGCGCGACGAAGATCAGGAAGGGCACCGTCACAAAGGCGAACAGCGAGTAGACCGCGCTCAGCTGCCGCCGGCGCTGCACATCGTCGATGGCCGAGCGCAGCGCGAACAGGGCGGCGTAGATCAGCAGCAACACGAAGATCGAGGTCTGCCGCGGGTCCCAGTTCCAGTACACGCCCCAGACCACCTGCGAGAAGATCATGCCGGTGACGGTGGCCAGGATGGTAAACAGAAAGCCGCCCTCGGCCGCGGCCAGGGCGTAGTCGTCGTGCTCGGGGCGGCCCTTCCACAGGTATAACCCGCTGAAGATCGCCGAGACCGCAAAGGCCAGCACGCAGACCCAGGCCGTCGGCACGTGCATAATGATAATCCGGCCCGCGTTGCCGAGACCCTCGTACTGGGGCACGATCAAAAACATCGACACTGCTACGCCGGCAAGCCAGACGCCAATCAGCAGTTTCCCGACCTGGCCTAGGCGCTGCGCCATTGGCCCCAACCTTTCCAGAGCAGCGAGTTTGCCATGATGCGGAGCGGTCCCTGTGCGTGCCAGTTTATCACCAGGCGAACAAATTTGACTTAAGAGTACGATGAATGTTCCGCAGGGTGAGAAGATTGAGGCTATTGTAGCACGAACTTCCGCGGAGGCATGTGATGTATTTCCCATTCTTAAAGATCGCCAGGCTATCAAAACGAGCGCTCGCCGTAGCACCCCGGCCCGCCGACCTCAGGAGGGGTGCGGGGAGGGCCGGCTGCAGGAGGGGCGCGGGGAGGCCTGGCCTCCCCGCAAATCCTTTCACCCCGTCAAACATGGTTGGACGGAACACTACGCCTCCCAGACGAAGCGGAAGAGCAGCAGCGAGGCGACAAAGGTCGCGACGCTATAGGCTGTGAGGAACTGCAGCGCGGGGAGGGCCGTCGTCAGCCCGCTATTGTCGAGGGTGAGGGCGGTGCCCTGGATGGCGATCACCAGGGGCGGCACCAGCAGGGGGAAGGCCAGGACCGCGAAGAGGGCGCTCTTGAAGCTGGCCTTGGCGATAATCGCGGCGAGGATCGTCGTGGCCGCCGCCAGGCAGAGGCTGCCGGCCGCCAGCATGGCCACGAAGGCCATGGGGCTGCCCACCTCGACCCGCACGAAGACGATAAACAGCAGGCTGGTGATCGCGCCGAGCAGGACCAGCAGGGCCAGGTTCAGCAGAAACTTCCCCAGGTAGACCGCCACGGGCGGCGCGGCCAGGCGCAGCGCAGCCATGGTGCGGGCCTCCTCCTCGTGGACGAAGCCGCGCGATAGACCGGTGATCGCCGCAAAGAGCAGGGCCACCCAGAGCAGCGAGGCCTGGATCAGCAGCGCCTCCTCGGTGCGCCTGAGCCCGATGAAGGTCGTGCCGATGCTGACCATCACCGCCGTACACGCCGCGAAGAGCACCATCGCGTTGATCGCGTAGCGCGTGCGCAGCTCTGTGCGCAGATCCTTGACGAAGACAGCCCACGCCGCGCCCAGCACGTCACGCGTCCCTAGGGCCTGGGTCGCCCGGGCCGCTCGCTCGCTTGTTGAGAGATTGCCTGCCATGACGGTGTAGGTGGTGGCGGCGGTTCAGGCCCCCAGCCGCAGGATCAGGTCGCCGTAGCGCAGTTCGCGCGGGTCGTTGGTGGCGATCACCGCCAGGCCGTGGCGTCGCTGCTCGGCGATCACGCTGTCGACCACCCCGGCCCCCCGCTCGTCGAGGGTGACTGTGGGCTCGTCGAGCAGTAGGACGGGCGGGCGGTGCAGCAGGGCGTAGGCGTAGCGCAGGCGCTGGGCCATCCCCGACGAGTAGGCCGACAGCAGGTCGTCGGCGCGCCCGCCCAGCCCGACCCGCTCGAGCAAGGCCTCGATCGCCCCGTCATCCAGACTGAGCCTGCGCACATCGGCGAAGAAGCGCAGATTCTCGCGCGCCGTCAGGTCTCGGTAGAGCATCAGATCCGGCGCAACCCAGCCGATCAGATGGCCCGCGCCGTAGGGCGCGAAGCCCTCGCCGTCGGCCCAGTAGGTGACCTGGCCCGCCGTGGGGCGTTGCAGCCCGGCCAGCAGCCTGAGGAAGGTGCTCTTGCCGCTGCCGTTGTGCCCGCTCACCACCAGGGTCTCGCCGGCGCAGACTTCGAGCGAGACGTCCGCAAAGACGCCGCGCGCCCCGTAGCCCGCCGCCAGGCTCTCGACTGTCAGCTTGATGCTCACGGGCCGATTGTAACACAGGCCCGAAGCTGCCTTATGGAAGTGCCGCAAGCGTGGCTTGTGAGCGCTTAGTCCCCGGGCACGGGCTGCGGCTCGCGGATGCGCGCCGGCATAGCGGGGGCGGGGGCGGCGCCGGCCTTGAGGAAGCGGACGAGGACGTCGTTGAACATCTCGGCCTCGTCGAGGAAGGGGAAGTGGCGGCTGCGCGGCATCATGACCACCTGGGCCGAGGGCACGCAGTCGAAGAGGTCGGCCTGGTTCGGGTTGACGATGTCGTCGCGCCCGCCGTGGACGATCAGGCTGGGCGCGCGCAGGCGCGGCAGCTCGGGGCGTAGGTCGGTGCGCCACATCGAGCTGACGGCGTAGCGCAGCGTATTGGCGCTCGACTTGACGCTGTCGTCGATCATCTCGCTGACCGCCGGGTCGCTCGTCTCGCCCAGGAAGAATTTGAACAGGTTGCGCCGCAGCCAGGGGATGCGCGCGAAGGCGTCGGCGAAGAAGGGCCGGTCGGTGAGCTTGAGCAGCCACGAGAGCGAGTCGCCGTCGATCGGCGCGCCCACCGTCGCCACGCGCATGATCCGGTCGGGGTAGCTGATCGCCGTCTTGAGGGCGACCATGCCGCCCATCGAGTGGCCCACCAGCATGACCCGGTCGATGCCCAGGGCGTCCATAAAGCGGATCACCTGATCCGAGTAGGCCTGTATACTCTCCTGGGTCTGCTTGCGGCGCGAGTCGCCGAAGCCCCAGAAGTCGAACGAGTAGGTGCGGAAGTGCTCGGACACCACCTCGATCGTCGGGAACCAGTAGCGCCAGCTGCCGAGCCAGCCGTGCAGGAAGAGCACCGGGCGCCCGCGTCCGAAGACCTCGTAGTGGACGACCTGATTGTCGATGATGACGGCGCTCATAGACTCTTCACAGCCTGCTCAGGGGTGCCTTGGTGGTTAGGACACTAGTTTTAATCATAACGCATTTCTGCGACCAGATTAGCAGATCGGCCCTGAAGATGCCGTAGATTGGGATACGGCGACCCCTCTTCGGCTGGCCTGAAGAGGGGTGAGGAACGGTCGATCTGAATGTCAGTCGGCGCCGCTGCCGGCCCGCGAGCGCAGGGTCGAGATGTTGCTCTCGCGCTCGTTGAGCGAGCGGCGCAGCCGCCACTGCAGAGTGGCGATATCGTCCGAGATCGAGCGCAGCTGAGTCATCTCCTGCTCGAGCTCCTCGAGCAAGACGCGCGCTTGCACCCCGACCGTGGCGTTGTTACGCTCGACCGACAGGGCGCCAACCCGCTCCTGGATGGCGGCCAGCAGGCTCATCAGGTGGGCCCAGGCCTCGTTGTCCTGCACCTGGGCGCTGCGCTGGGCGCGGACCCGCGTGTCGAGCCAGCCCTGGATCTGCGACTGCAGGGCCCCGATGCGCTCGTCGAGCAGCCGCAGCGAGGACTGGTCGGCGACGGGCGCCTGGCCGCGGCTCACCTCGCGCTGGGCGGCCCCCACCATCTGCTCGAGCTGGTCCTGCAGGTAGGCGATCGAGGCGCTCAGTTGCGACTGGCGCATCGTCACGGCCTCCTGCTCATTGAGCATGTCGAGCAACATGTCGCGCAGGTCCGAAGATTCCCTGGCGCTCCGCACGGCCTGCTGATGCAGCAGGTGCGGGACAAACCAGAGCAGCAGCGCGAGCAGCGTGATGACGGCGATGCCGAGTGCGACGAAGAGAGCGGCCATACCCATGCCTCCTGTTCCCTACCCACAGTGTAGAACGGGGGCGCGGGGGCCATCCAGGCATGGGGATGACAGGTGGATTACACCAAATTTACGCTTCGTACAGCCATCGCCACCCGCTCGTGGCCGGCCAGATCTTGCTGCACGCGCACGGCGGCGTCGGGCAGGCGCTCGCGCAGCAGGGCGGCCACCAGTTCGCCCTGCCAGGCCCCGATCTCGAGCAGCACGGCGCCGCCGGGGCGCAGGTATGCGGGGGCCGCGGCGAGCAGGCGCCGATAGATCGCCGCCCCGTCGGGGCCGCCGTCGAGGGCGAGGCGCGGCTCGTGGTCGCGCACATTTGGCTCGACCTCGGCGAAAATGGTGTAGGGCGGGTTGCTGACGATCATGTCGACAGGTTCGGGCAGGGGCGCCAACAGGTCGCCGCGAAGCAGCGCTACCCGCTCGGCTAGGCCGTGGCGCGCGACGTTGCGCCCGGCGACCTCCAGCGCCTCCGCCGAGAGGTCGACCGCGTAGACCCTGGCCGCGGGCAGGTTGGCCGCCAGGGCGATGGCGATCGCGCCAGTGCCCGTCCCGATGTCCGCGATCCGCAGGGGCGCCCCGGGCCCGGCCAGCATACGACGCGCCTCGGCCAGGGCCAGCTCGACCAGCAATTCGGTCTCGGGGCGCGGCACGAGGGTGGCCGGGGTGACGAGCAGCTCGAGGCCGTAGAAGTCTCTGTGGCCGACGAGGTAGGCGACCGGCTCGCCTGTGGCCCGGCGCGCGACAAGCTCGCCGAAGGCGGCGGCCTGCACGGGCGCGACGCCATAGTCGCGTTCGGCCAGCAGGCGCGCGCGCGGCCAGCCGAGGACGTGGGCGAGCAGCAACTCGGCGTCGAGCCGCGGCGTGCTGCTCCCCACAAGGCCGGCAGCGGCCTCACGGAGCAGCGCGGCGACGGTTGGTGTAGCCATGGTGAGTACGCGGGATCTCGGCGGGGTAGCTGGTGGGAGGGCTCGGGAGGGAGGGTTTGGGAGGGCATGGCCCTCCCGGAAACTTCCCCTCAGCACAATCAGCGTGCTGAGATCCTAATCAATCCGGCGTTCGGTGAAGTCGCTGCCGTCGAAGGCGAGCAGGCGCTTCTTCTCGTCGATGATCGTCTCGAGGTGGATGGGGCGCGTCCAGATCTTGTGCAGGTTGCGCATCGTATCGCGGGCGTAGTCCATCTTCAGGTCCACGCCCTCGTGGCGGTGGCGCAGGTACATCTCGCCGCGATTGTTATAGTTGCCGTCCTCGACGAAGATGAAGGGCTGCCCGAAGTTGGTGAGGCGGAAGAGCAGCTTCTCTTTGATCTCGCGGAACTCGCGCGAAGCGATCTCGTAGAGGTCGGTATCGCGGTTGTAGCGGAAGGTGAAGAGCTTGTTCTCGATCACAAACTCGGGGGTGAGGAACTCGTCGATGAAGGTGACGTCGTTATAGAGCTTGCGGATCTCGAAGATCTTCTGGCGACCCAGCCCGAGCTGCTTGTCCCAGAGCTTCTTCTCGCGGATATCCTCACACTCGTCGTACTCTTTGCCGAACTTGCCCTTATTCCAGCGCTCCTCGACGTCGCGCAGCAGCTCGAGGCCGAGTTTGTAGGGGTTGAGGCGGCCGCCGCCCGTGGCGACGACGCCCGAGTGCAGATCGGCGAACGAGATGATCTCGGCGGCCGTGGCGGCGCGCTGGGTCATAATCGTCGAGTGCCAGTACGAAGCCCAGCCCTCGTTGAGGATCTTGGTCATGCCCTGGGGGGCGAAGTAGTAGGCCTCGTCGCGGATGATCTCGAGCACCGTATGCTGCCAGCGCTCGAGGGGCGCATAGTTCATGAGGAAGAGCAGAATATCCTTCTGCGGGCTCTCGGGGAAGCGGCGCTGTTTGGCCCGCTCGGCCTCGGCCTTCTTGCGCTGCTCGAGAATATACTCGGGGGGGTTGATATAGTCGCGCATGTACTCGCGGTCGACCTTGAGGCCCTCGACAGTCTCGGGCTCCTCCTCGGGGACCACGGGGCTATAGCTCTGGGACTCGGCGCGGCGGATATAGGGCGAGTGGTAGTCGATCAGGTTCTCGAGCGAGAGACAGGTGTCGATGAAGTCCTCGACCTGATCGTAGCCGATCCGCTCCATGATCCGCTGCACGCGAGTGGCGTGGTTGGCCATGTTGTCGAGCATCTTGCGGTTCGTGTGGGCGAACCACATATTGTGCTTGAAGAAGTCGACGTGGCCGGTCACGTGGGCCATGACCATCTTCTGGGTCACGTCCTCGTTGCCCTCGAGCAGATAGGCGTACGAGGGGTTGGTATTGATCACCATCTCGTAGATGGTCGACCCGGCCCAGACGTGGCCCTTGAGCAGCTGGTCGAAGTCCATGCCGAAGCGCCAGTGGGGGTAACGGGTGGGGAAGCCGCCGAAGGCGGCCGTCTCATAGAGGGTACGATAGTCGAGGACTTCGTAGATGATCGGGAAGAAGTCGAGCCCGTATTCGAGGGCAATCTGCTCGATCTCCTCGCGGGCGGCCTCAAGCTGCGGGGGGAGGCGGGTGCTCTTCATACACACATGGCGCACGGAGGGGCGTCGTAGTGCTACGCCCCTCCGTGCGCATTATTTCCCTTTACCCAGAAAGTCCTTGATCGTATCGTACACATCGTCGCGCTCGGCGATCTCCGAGATGACGATGCGCTCGTCGCTGCCCAGGTACTCCTCGAGGTCGTGGGCGAAGCGCCCCGAGCCATAGAGCGAGCGGACCTGCCCGTAGCAGAAGAGGTTCACCTTGGGCAGCAGCTCTTTCTTGAGCAGTTCGATACATTCGCGCGTGTCGCCGCCGCCCCAGTTGTCGCCGTCCGAGAAGTGGAAGGGGTAGATATTCCACTCGCTGGCGGGGTAGCGCTCGTCGATCAGGCGGTTGCAGAGCTTGTAGGCCGAGGAGATCTTGGTGCCGCCACCTTCGCGGATGTGGTAGAAAGTCTCCTGGTCGACCTCTTTGGCCGCCGCGTCGTGGACGATATAGCGGATGTCGATCTCTTTGTACTGCGAACGCAGCCAGGTCTCGATCCAGAAGGCGGTGATGCGCACCAGCTCCTTCTGCTCGGTGCCCATCGAGCCCGAGACGTCCATCATATACAGGATGACGGCGTTGCTCTCGGGCAGCATGGTCTCTTTCCACGAGCGATAGCGCATATCGTCGCGGATGGGCACCACGATCGGGTCGTCGGCGTTATAGTCGCCGGCCGAGATCTGGCGGCGCAGGGCCTCGCGGTAGGTGCGCTTGAAGTGGCGCAGCGAGTTGGGGCCGGTGCGGCGGATGCCGCTGTACTTGTCCTTCTCGCTGACGATATTCTTCTTGCCCTTGGGCAGGATATTGGGCAGTTGCAGCTCTTCGCCGAGGATGGCGGCCAGCTCGTCGAGCGAGACGTCGACCTCGAGGGTGTGCTTGCCGGGCTCGGCGCCGGCCTGGCCCTGGCCCTGCTGGCCGTCGCCCTGGCCGATCGGGTCGCCGACGTCGCCGTCGCCCTGGCCCACACCGCCGCCCTGCTTGGCCCCGTAGCGGAACTGGGGGATGTCGATCTGCGGCACGGGGATCGAGACGAAGCGCTTGCCCTGGCGCCCGATCATCTCCCCGTGGGACATGTACTTGCGCAGATCCTTCTTGATCTTGCCGCGCACGATCTGGCGGAAGCGCCCGAGGTCGCGGTCTACTCGCTTCATGGACATAGGCATGTATCTTACAGGGAGGGCCTGGCCCCCCCTGTAACCTCCCCCGAGGGGCTAGTAATTGCCGCGCGTATCGCCACGGGCGAAGATCGAGGCCACGTAGTTGAGCACATCGGTGGCCGACTGCTCGTTGTAGCCGAAGTCGCGGATCAGGCGCGCCTTGACCACGTCGATCTTTTCCTGGGTGTCCTTGTCGATCACCCGCGAGACCAGCGAGGTGAGCTTGATGCTGTCCTTCTGGTCCTCGAACAGCTTGAGCTCGAGGGCCTTGTGCAGCCGCTCGTTGGTCTTGTAGTCGAAGGTCTTGCCCTCGATCGCCAGGGCGCCGATGTAGTTCATGATCTCGCGGCGGAAGTCGTCTTTGCGCGACTCGGGGATGTCGATCTTCTCCTCGATGCTGCGCATTAGCCGCTCGTCGGGCTCCTCGTACTGGCCCGTGTAGCGGTTGCGCACCTTCTCGCGCTGGGTGTAGGCCTTGATATTGTCGATGTAGTTGCCGCAGAGCCGCTTGATCGCCTCTTCGTCGGCCGAGATCGCCCGCTGCACCTCGTTCTTGACGATCTCGGTGTACTCCTCGCGGACGGTGGCCAGCAGATCGCGGTAGCGCTTGCGGTCATCCTCCGAGCTGATCAGGGCGTGGTTCTTCAGGCCGCTCTCCAGCTCGTTGATCACCATAAAGGGGTTGATATACCCCTCTTCCTGGTTGGTGACCAGGGCGTTGGAGATCTTGTCCTGGATGTAGCGGGCCGAGATGCCCTCCATGCCCTCGCGCACGGCCTCTTTGCGCAGCTCTTTGATATTATCCTCGGTGAAGCCGGGCAGGGTCTTGCCGTTGTAGAGCTTGAGCTTCTGCAACAGGGTCAGGTTGGGCTTCTTCGGGTCCTCGAGGCGGGTGAGTACGGCCCACATGGCGGCGACTTCGAGGGTGTGGGGGGCGATATGGACGCGCACGCGCTTCTTGTTGAAGTCGCGGTTGTAGATTCGCTCTTCGTCCCGCAGGCGCGTGACATAGGGGATGTCGATGCGCACCGTGCGGTCCTTGAGCGCCTCCATGAACTCGTTATTCTCGAGGCGGCGGTACTCGGGCTCGTTGGTGTGCCCGATGATCACCTCGTCGATGTCGGTCTGGGCGAACTTCTTCGACTTGATGCGGTGCTCTTGCGAGGCGCCGAGCAGGTCGTAGAGGAAGGCCACGTCGAGCTTGAGCATCTCGACGAACTCGATGATGCCGCGGTTGGCGATGTTGAACTCGCCGTCGAAGTTGAAGGCCCGCGGGTCGGAGTCCGAGCCGTAGATGGCGATCTTGCGGTAGTTGATATCGCCGGTCAGCTCGGTCGAGTCCTGGTTCTTCTCGTCCTTGGGCTGGAAGGTGCCGATGCCGACCCGGTCCTGCTCGCTGAAGAGCAGGCGCCGCACGCGCACGTGCTTGACGACACTATTCCAGTCGCCCTCGTAGCGGCGCATCAGCTCGCGGAAGTGGAAGCGGCAGACCGGGCAGAGGTCGCCCGCGATCTTGATCTTCTCTTCGTCGGGGCGGCCCTGGTTGAGCTGGGACAGGAAGGTCTCGCGGTACTCGACCGGCACGAGGTGCAGCGGCTCCTCGTGCATCGGGCAGCGCTCCCACTCGCTCTCGGGGACCTGTTTGAAGTCGAAGCTGGCGTGATCCTCGATCGTGCCAAGGTACCAGTCGTAGGTATAGACCGCGCCCGCCTCGGTCTTCGAGTAGTGCTCGAGGCCCTTCTTCAGGCGACGCACAATCGTCGACTTCGAGGAGCCGACCGGGCCGTGGAGCAGCAGCACGCGCTTCTCGGTGCCGTAGCCCTTGGCCGCGCCCTTGAAGAAGTTCACCAGGCGCATGAGCGGGATCTCGAGGCCGAAGATCGCGTCGTCGCCGTCGAAGCTCTCGTCCGAGAAGAAGCGGTAGCGGATCAGCCGCTTTTTCGCGTCGATGAACTCCTCGGTGCCGTACGACATAATCATGTCGTAGATGCGCTGGAAGGCGTTGCGGGTCACCTTGGGGTCTTGGGCGACGAGGTCCAGATAATCCGCGAGCGTCCCCCGCCAATTCAGGGTCTGGAACTGCTTGCGGTCCTGGATCTCGCCGAGAAATTGCATCAGCGAGGTGCCGGTGACTGTGGTCATGTACTCAATCCTCCTGCTGAGGGCCCCTGTCGAGCCGCGAGCCAACCTCGTGGGGCGACAGCTAGACCGCCTCGCGGCGCGTGCCGTGGGCCTGGCGTCCGGGCTTGCGTGCGACCAGCGAGCGGTGGTTGCTAACGTGCAGGCTGCGATCAGGAGCTGTTGCTGTGTCGGGTGTGCGTGTATAGCAGGAAGAGGGCGACGCCGGGGTGCCCCGCCGCGACACAGCTATACAGCTTTAGATCTCTGGGAGTCTGCGTGAGGAGTGCCTGATTCTTCAGGTGGAAGCATTATAACAACGCCCATAGGGCGCGTCAAGGATTTTATGTCTTGTAACTTTACGCTCACCTGGCGTTTCCAATAGGCTGTCTTTAGGCCTCTACAGCGGTCGCAACGCCCGCAAAGACCTCGCTGATAATCTCCTCGATCGGCGGCTCGGCGATGTTGATATCGGCCACGGGCTGTTCGGCCAGCAGCCGCGCGCCGATGCGCGTAGTCTCGGCTCGCTCGACCAGCAGCTCGGCCTCGAGGCCCTCGAGGCGCTTGATCTCGCCGTAGCCTGCGAGCTCGGCCGCCGTCACCGGGCGGCTCAGGGTGACGTGAATGAGCTTGTGGGGCGCCACCTGCTCGACCAGCGACTGCAGGTTGCCGTCGTAGAGCAGTCGCCCGCGGTTGATCACAATCACCCGCTTGCACAGGGCCGTCACGTCGGCCATATAGTGGCTGGTCAGCAGCACTGTCGCGCTATAACGCCGGTTGTACTCGGCCACGAACTCGCGCACGCGGGCCTGCATGGTGACGTCCAGCCCGATGGTCGGCTCGTCTAGAAACAGCACTCTGGGCTGGTGCAGCAGGGCCGCCGCCAGTTCGCACTTCATGCGCTCGCCCAGGCTCAGCTTGCGCACCTGCTTCTTGAGCAGGTCGCCCAGCTCGAGCAGGTCGCTCAGCTCGTCCAGGGTGCGCCGGTACTGCGCCTCGGGCACCTCGTAGATCGCCTTGTTGACCTCGAAGGTCTCGAGGGCCGGCAGATCCCAGAAGAGCTGCTGCTTCTGCCCCATGACGAGGGTGATCTGCTTGAGAAAGGCCGGCTTGCGCTCGAAGGGGGTGAAGCCGTGGACGCTCACCTCGCCGGCGGTGGGGTAGAGTAGCCCCGAGAGGACCTTGAGCGTGGTAGTCTTGCCGGCGCCGTTCGGCCCGAGGAAGCCGACCATCTCGCCTGGCTCGATGCTGAGCGAGATCGCGTCGACGGCCTTGACCGTCTCGTAGCGGCGCCGTACGAAGGCCTTCAGCGAGCCCGCCAGACCCGGCTCTTTCTTGTGGACCTCGTAGTGCTTGCTGAGCTTGTTGACGATAATTGACATAATACTCTTTCGTCGGGCAGGCGGCGCAGCAGGGCCGGCAGGTACAGATAAAAACGGTAGGCACTCTATGATAGAGTATAGGCTGGAACCGGGACCTCCGTAAAGCGGACCCATAGCATTTATGCGCAAGTTTTACGCCCTGCTACGCGCCACTTGGTCTGACGCCCTGGCCTACAGGGCCGAGATCTTCATCTGGGTGCTGACCGGGGCCCTGCCTCTGGTCATGCTGGCGGTCTGGCTCTCGCTGGCCGGCGAGGGCGGGGTGGGCGGCTTCAGCGGGGCCGACTTCGTCGCTTACTATGTCAGCGCCCTGGTCATCCGCCAGCTCACGGGGGTCTGGATCATCTGGGACATGGAGCGCGAGATCCGCCTGGGCGAGCTGTCGCCCCAGCTGCTGCGGCCCTACAACCCTCTGCTGCGCTACCTGGCCATGGCCCTGAGCGATAAGCCCCTGCGCCTGGCCATGGTGCTTCCCATCATCGTCGGGGCTCTGCTGATCGCCCCGGGGGCCATGCCCACGCCCGACCCTCTGAGCCTGGCGGCCCTCGGCCCGGCCATTATCCTGGCCTTCCTGATCTACTTCTGCACCCAGTGCTGCATTGGCCTGCTGAGCTTCTGGTGGACCCAGGTGCTGGCCGTGCAAGACTTCTGGTTCGGGCTCTACTCATTCGCCAGCGGCTACCTCGTGCCCATCGATCTGCTGCCGGCGCCCGTGACCCGGGTGCTCGCGGTATTGCCGTTCCGGGCCATGCTGGGCTTCCCCGTCGACCTGCTGCTCGGCCGGCTCGCCCCCGACGCGATCGGGGTCGGCATGGCGCTGCAGCTCTTCTGGCTCGTGGCCCTCTTCGGGCTGATGCAACTGCTCTGGCGTCGCGGCCTGCGGCGCTACGGGGCCGTCGGCGCCTGATGCGGAAACTCCTAACGACACCCGTAACTTTTCTCACGATCCTCCGTTTCTACTAGCGACTGAGCATAAGGGGGCGTTGTGGCAGGCTGGGAGGGCGACCTCACAGAGGTGTTGACCAGGGCACAGGGGGGCGACCAGCGCGCCTTCGATGTGATCTACAACCGGTTCGCCGACCCGCTCTTCCGTTACCTCTATGCCCGCTGCGGGGATGCCAGTCAGGCTGAGGAGCTGTATGGCGATCTGTGGCTACGGGTTGTCGAGCGGATCGGGGGCTTTCGCCCTCCGCCGAGCGGGGTCGAGGCGGCCTTCGCCGCGTGGCTCTACCGGATCGCCTACAATCTGGTGATCGACAGCGTGCGGCGGAAGGGTGGCCAGGGCGTGCCCCTGGACATCGAGATCGCCTCGAGCGAGCCGCCCCACGAGGAGCGGTTGATCGCCGAAGACGAGACTGCGGCCCTGCGCGCCGCCGTCGAGCGCCTCACCCCCGATCAGCGCGAGGTGGTGATGATGCGCTTCTTTGAGGAACGCAGCAATGCCGAGGTCGCGGCCCTGACCGGTCGCAGCGAGGGGGCGGTGAAGGTGATGCAGCATCGGGCGTTGGGGGCCCTGGCCCGTTTTCTCGGCGTCGAGCGCCGCTAGTATGACGTGTATCTGTGACGTGCCAAGAGGGTGAAAGAGCCAGCTCATGGATGACCCGCTAAATTCAATCGAAGATATCCTTGAGCTGTGCCTCATGCGGCTTGGCGCCGGCGAGCAGCCGGAGGAGATTCTCCAGGACTACCCCGAGTATGCCGCGGAGCTCGAGCCGCTGCTGGCCGCCCGCGCCGCCGTCAGGGCCTGGCAGGCCCCGGCCCTCTCTCCGCAGCTCCGGGCGACGGCTCGCACCAGGGCCCGCGTCGAGCTGCGGCGCACCTACCACCGCCAGCAGGGCGGCTGGGGCTGGGGCGGTATGGTCCTGCGCCTGGCCGTGGCTCTGACCTTCGCCTTCACGCTGCTCGGCGGCGGGGTCGCCCTGGCCGAGCGTAGCCTGCCCGGCGACCCGCTCTATGCGCTGAAGCGCGCCGGCGAGAGCGCCCGCCTCGGCTTCGCCGACGATCCGGCCGAGCGCGCCGAGCTGAGCCTCGAGCTGGCCCGACGGCGCGCCGACGAGATTGCCTCCCTCGGCCGCGCCGGGCGGGCCATCGAGCCCGGTCTGATCGACGACCTGCAGGCCAACTACGGGCGCGCCGCCGAGGCGATCGAAGCCGCTGAGGCCGGGCGACGCGCCGCCCTCGTCGAGCGCTATAGCGCCGAGCTGATCGAGCACGAGGCCGAGTTCGCCGAGGCCCTGGAGGCCGCACCGGCCGGCCCCGGCCGCACAGCCCTCGATGCGGCCCGAGCCGCCAGCGCCGCAGCCGCCGCCCGCCTGAGGGGGCCAGTCGCGCCTGAACCAACTGCTACACCGTTGCCCTCGGCCAGCCCGACCACTTCGCCCACCAGGCCGACGCGCACTCCCGAGCCGACGCCGAGTCAGCGACCGACGCGTACGGCGTCGCCCTCACCCGAGCCTACGCTCAGCCCTTCGGACACGCCCAGGCCCGCGCCGACCCGCGCCCCGGCGCCCCGGCCCCAACCGCCGACGGCTGTTCCGCCGACCCTGCCGCCCCCGCCGGCCGGCAATACGCCCGAGCC
>CAZKTU010000066.1:0-27708 GCA_964555675.1 uncultured Oscillochloris sp. | reverse complement strand
GGGCCTGGCCCTCCTCTACTTACACCTCCAGGGTGAACTGGCGCACCTTGTCGTAGTCCAGCTCAACACCCCAGCCCGGCCCCTCGGGCACATGCATGAGCAGGCCGGTGGGCTCGATCGAGCGGGTGAGGATGGTGTCGTTCAGGCCCGTCGGCGGCGATGGCCAGCGCACCGCGGGCAGGGCCACGGCAATATGGGCGGCGGCGGCGGCGATAATGTCGTAGTAGATCGCGACCGAGAGGTCGATCCCGGCCGCCTCGGCGATATGGGCGATCTTCAGCACGTTGAGGATGCCGCCGTGTTTGGTGATCTTCAGCAGGGCGATCTGGGCCGCCTCGCGCTTCACCACCTCGATCGCGTCCTCGGGCCCGTAGATCGCCTCGTCGGCCATCACGGGGGCGCCGAAGCGCCGCGCGATATGGGCCATGTCGTCGAGTCGGGCCACGGGCTGCTCGATCGCGCCCAGGGTGCCCAGCTTATCCATCGCGCTCAGGGCGCTGATCGCCTGGGCGAGGGACCAGCCGGTGTTGCCGTCAATCTGCAGCACCGCCTTGCCGCGCACGGCCTCGCTCACGGCGGCGACGCGCGCGATGTCGCCCGGCACATCCATGCCGACCTTCATCTTCAGGACGGGGTAGGGCGTCTCGGCCAGGGTCGCCTTCGCGGCCTCGTACATGGCCTCGGGGGCGGCGTGGCGCACGAAGCCCATGAGGCTGACGCCGTCGCTGTAGCGCCCGCCGAGAAGCTGGTAGACCGGCACGCCCAGAGCCTTGCCCTTCAGGTCCCAGAGGGCCAGGTCGACCCCGGCCCGCGCCGAGAGGTGCTCGGGCAGGGCCTCGACCATGCGCCGGTTCAGCTGCTCGATGTCGAGGGGCGAGTGGCCGATGATCGCCGGGCCCAGGTGGGCGTTGATGTTGGCCACGATGCCCTCGGCCGGCTCGCCGTAGAAGGGCGCGTCGACGGCGCTCTGGCCGATGCCGATCAGGCCGTCGTCGGTCTCGACCTCGACCAGCACGGTCAGAGCGTCGCTCCGGCTTCCGTACGAGGTGGTCAGCGTGTCGGCGCGGGGGATGCTGATGACGGTGGGTTTGACGCGGGTGATCTTCATGGGGTGCTCTCGCTCCTCCTTGGCCTCCTGCTCGAGGGTGCACAAAACCGGGCCCTGGCCACGTTGGCCGGGCATGCACCCCGAGCGAAGCTTTGATTGTCGCCCTACTCGAGCGGCGCGTGCGCCAGGCTCTCCTCGGCGCGCTCTGCCGCCTGGTGGTCTGTCGCGAGGGTCGCCTCGTCCGCCAGTGAGCTCGCCCACGAGCGGTAGAGGTGTTCGCCCGCCTCGGCGATGTGGGTGCCGAGGATGTCGCTGGCCCGCTCAGCCTCACCCGCCTCGAGGGCGGCGAGGATGTCGGGGTGGGTGCCGATGATCTCGGCCGGGCTGCGGTAGATGCGGTGCCGCAGGGCCAGGCAGCGCCGCACCCCCATCTCGAGGGCCTTCCACATCTGCAGCAGCAAGCTGTGGTGAGCGCTGCGGCAGATCAGGTAGTGAAACTGAATATCGAGCGTGCCCATACGCGCCAGGTCGTCGCGCTCGGCCGCGTCGAACATCTCGTTGAGCACCATGCGCAGCTCGGCCAGGTCGTCGGCCGTGGCCCGCTGGATCGCCTGCCGCACGGCAAAAGTCTCGAGCACCTGGCGCACACTGTAGAGCTCAGTGATGTAATCGCCGGTGATCTCGGTCACAAATGTGCCTTTGTAAGGTACGTTCTTGATCAGCCCCTCTTCCTCGAGCTGGCCGAGGGCCTCGCGGACGGGGCCGCGGCTCACACCGAGTTGCTCGGCGATCTGAGCCTGGTTTACCTGGGCGCCCGGCAGCAGGTCGCCCTGGAGAATCACCTGCCGAATTGCCTCTGTGACGCTCTGGCGAAGGGTGCGGGCATCGACGGGATGGAACGGACTTTTCATGATAGGGCCCATTGGTGTCGTAAATTGTTGACAGTAAACACGCAAGTATACCCATGGGCCAATAGATATGTCAATGAACAAGAAGTTAAGCCTGGTCTCCGTACGAAGCTTCGTCGAAGGTGGCGATCAGGTTGCGGTAGGGGTCGACGCGGACGGTGACCTCGGGGCCGATGATCGCGGTGCTGTCGGGCTCCTCGATCACGCAGGGGCCGGCCAGCTCGGCCCCTGCGCCCAGGGCGTAGCGGTCGTAGACCGTCACCTCGGCGAAGCGCCCCCAGGCCGCCACATAGATCGGTCGCGTCCCCTTCTGGGCCGCCCCGCCACCTTGCTCGGCCACCTCGGCCAGCCGCAGCTCCGGCCTGCCCCCGCTCGCCGTCAGCCGCAGCGTCATCACCTCCAGCCCCAGGTGGCGGTGCGCGTAGCCGTAGATCGCCTCGTACTGCGTAAAGAACGCCGCCCGCACTCCCTCCAGCCCCAGCTCGGTCAGCCGACCCGCCGGCAGCCGCACCGTCACCTCGTGTCCCTGCCCCACGTGCCGCAGGTCCAGGCTCGGCTCAAACTCCATCGCCTCCTCGGGGACCCCCGCCCGCGCCAGGGTCTCGCGCCCCTCGGCCGCCAGCTCGGCGAAGAGTTCGTCCAGCCCCGCCAGGCTCTCCTCCGTCACCGCCCCTGTGCAGGTCCGCGCCAGGTCGAAGGCTGTCGGCGCGGTCAGGAAGCCCAGGGCCGAGGCGACCCCCGCGTTGGTGGGGATGATGTAGCCGCGCATCTTCAGGGCCCGCGCCAACGCGTCGGCGTGGGCCGGGCCGGCCCCCCCGAAGGCCATTAGCATCACCCCGCGCGGGTCCATGCCCCGCTCGGCCACGTGCACGCGGGTGGCCGAGATCATACTCTCGTTGACCACCCGGTAGATCCCGTAGGCCGCCTCGGCCACCGAGCGCTCGAGCTGGGCCGCCAGGGGGGCCATGGCCGCCTCGGCGGCGGCCAGATCCAGGCGCATGCGCCCGCCCAGGAAGTAGTCGGGGTCGAGGTAGCCCAGCAGCAGGTTGGCGTCGGTGACGGTGGGCAGACGCCCGCCGCGCCCGTAGCAGGCCGGGCCGGGGTCGGCCCCGGCCGACTGGGGGCCGACCTTGAGCAGACCGAGGTCGTCGATCCGGGCGATACTGCCGCCCCCGGCACCGATCTCGATCAGTTCGATCGCCGGGATGCGCACCGGCAGGCCCGAGCCGCGCTTGAAGCGGTGCATACGCGCGATCTCGAAGGTGTGGGTCATCTGGGCGCGGCCCTGGCTGATCACGCAGAGCTTGGCGGTGGTGCCGCCCATATCGAAGGAGACCAGGTTGGGGTGGCCTGTGGCCTGACCGTAGAAGATCGCGGCCAGGGCCCCGGCGGCGGGGCCGCTCTCGACCAGGCGAATGGGGAAGCGGGCGGCGGTGTCGGCGACCGAGATCCCGCCCGAGGAGAGCATCAGGTAGAGGTCGCGAGGGTAGCCGAGGCGCTGGAGCTGGGTCTGGAGCGCGAGCAGGTAGCGCTGGGCGAGGGGCTGCACGTAGGCGTTGGCGACGGTGGTGGACATGCGCTCGTACTCGCGGATCTCGGGGGCGACGGCGCTGGAGAGCGAGAGGGCCAGGTTGGGGAAGCGCTGCTGGAGGAAGGCCGCGACCTGCTGCTCGTGGGCCCCGTTGCGATACGCGTGCAGGAAGCAGATCGCCGCGGCGTCGACCTGGGCCCCTGCGAGGGCCTCGGCCAGCTCCTCGAGCTCGGCGGGGTCGACCGGGCGCACCTCGCGGCCGCGGCCGTCGAGGCGCTCGCTCAGCTCGAAGCGCAGGGGGCGCGGCACCAGCGGGTCGGGGTTGACCAGCAGCAGGTCGTAGATGTCATAGCGCATCTCGCGGGCCATCTCGAGCACATCGCCGTGGCCGCCGGTGGTGATCAGAGCGGTGCGGGCGCCCTTGCGCTCGATCAGCGCATTGGTGATCAGGGTCGTCCCGTGAATCGCCAGCTCGAGGTCGCTCCCCTGGGCGCCCACGCGCTCGAGCAGCACCGCGACCCCCTCGAGCACCGCCCGGGCGGGGTCGTCGGGGGTGGTGAGGGTCTTGTACGTGTGCAGCTCGCCCGTCTGCATATTGCAGAGGACGAAGTCGGTGAAGGTGCCGCCGATGTCGAAGCCGACCCTGTAGCTCGCTTGCCTGGCCAATGCGGTGACTCCTCGCTCAGTCGTACCCGATTGCCTCAAAGGTACCACCTGGCTGCACCCTGTGTCAAGTTGACTGTTGACAGTTGACACAGCTCTCCGTACAATAGGCGTAACCCGAGCGCCCAGAGCTGAAGGAGCCCCGCCATGGCCGTAGATCGCGGCACGATCGACCCGATCACCCTCGAGATTCAGTGGCAGCGGCTGATCGCGATCATGGACGAGGTGGACAACGCCGTGGTGCGGACCTCGTTCTCGACCATCGTGGGCGAGAGCAGGGACTTCGCGGTGATCATGACCGATCACAAGGGCGCGTCACTCTGCCAATCCAGCTTCAGCCCGCCCAACTTCTGCGTGGTGCTGCCGCGCACCTCGCGCCACGTCCTCGAGCGCTTCCCGCCCGAGACCCTGCGCGAGGGGGATGTGCTGATCACCAACGACGCCTGGCTAGGCACCGGCCACCTGCCCGACTATGTCGTGCTGACGCCGATCTTCTGGGGCGGCAAGGTGATCGCCTTCACCGGGATCGTCGCCCACCTGGCCGACGTGGGCGGGCACGCCGGCGACATCGAGGCCGTGGACGTCTTCATGGAGGGCCTGCGGCTCACGCCCTGCAAGCTCTACGAGGCGGGGCAAGAGAACCGGCTGCTCTTCGAGATCATCGGCAACAACTGTCGCGTGCCCGACCTGGTGCTCGGCGACCTGCGGGCGATCGCGGGCGCCGCCAGCATGGCCGCCCGCCGCGTGCACGAGTTCATGAACGACTACGGCCTCGAGGACCTGGTCGCCCTCTCCGAGACCATTCACAGCCGCTCCGAGGAGGCCATCCGCGCCCGTATCGCCGCCCTGCCCGACGGGGTGTACGAGTTCGGCCTGGACATCGACGGCTACATCGACCCGGTACACCTGCACGCCACGATCACGATCGCGGGCAGCGACGTGTATGTCGACTACACGGGCAGCTCGCCCCAGACCCGCAAGGCCGCGATCAACTGCACCTTCAACACCACCTTCGCCTCGACCATGTACCCCTTCAAGTGCGCCCTGGTGCCCGACATCCCCAACAACGAGGGCCTATTCCGGCCCATCCACGTCTCGGCACCCGAGGGCAGCATCCTCAACTGCACCTTCCCGGCCCCGGTGAAGGCCCGCGCCAAGACCACCAATAACATGAACCAGGTGCTCTTCGGGGCCCTGTGGGCGATCTTCGGCGAGCACGCCCAGGCCGGCTCGGGCTCGATCTGGCCCTTCAAATTCTTCGGCGAGGAGCCGGGCTACGGCCGCTTCGGGGTCCACTGCCTGCCCCACGGCGGGCGCGGGGCCATGCGCGAGCTGGACGGGATGGCCCCGATCGCCTTCCCTCACAACAGCACGGTCACGCCCTCCGAGATCCTCGAGCTGCGCGCGCCCATCCTGATCGAGAAGAAGGCCCTGCGCCCCGACTCGGGCGGGCCGGGGCGGCGGCGCGGCGGCCTGGGGCAGGAGATTGTGGTGCGCAGTATCGCGACGACGCCCATGACCATGCTGCTGCGCCCCGACAAGATGTTCTTCAACCCGCCCGGGCTGGGCGGCGGGCGCCCGGGTGTGGTGGGCCAGGTCTTCGTCAACGGGGTCGAGATCACCCGCTTCCCGGCCCTGCAGTTCAACCCCGGCGACGAGCTGCGCCTGCTCATGCCCGGCGGCGGCGGCTTCGGCCCCGTCGAAGAGCGCGCGCCCGAGCTGGTCGCCCGCGACCTGGCCCTCGGCTATATCACGCCCGAGGCCGCCGCACGCGACTACGACCACTAACCGGTTCGGCGCCTTCGCGTACGCTCGTTGCCGTCTGAAGGCTTCGAGAGGCCCAGTCTATCGACGGCCAGGCCTCCCACTGTCAAGCCCGCCCGTGTGGCTGTCTGAGCCCACACAGGCGGGCTTTGTCGCGTCAGACCGCCGGTTTACCGGCCGGGCGTGAGGGGCGTTGCCGTGGCCCCACATCGGCAATAGGGCGGTTGCATCATAGCGCGGGCTCTGCTACTATGCGAACGAATGTGCAAGCATGTGCCCGGCGTCGCGCAGCAGCGGTTCGCACCCCAATCCGGGTAGATGACGACCCGTCGATAGTTGAAGCAAGGATCACGAAGATGACCTCCTCCGGAACGCACCCCGCAGACAGCCACGACCTGATCCGCGTCCAGGGCGCCAGGGAGAACAATCTCAAGAACATCAGCGTTGAGCTCCCCAAGCGGCGGCTGACCGTGTTCACCGGGGTCTCGGGGTCGGGCAAGTCGTCGCTGGTCTTCGGCACCATCGCGGCCGAGTCGCAGCGGCTGATCAACGAGACCTACAGCGCCTTCGTGCAGGGCTTCATGCCGAGCCTGGCCCGGCCCGAGGTCGACCGCCTCGAGGGGCTGACGACCGCGATTATCGTCGACCAGGAGCGCATGGGCGCGAACTCCCGCTCGACCGTGGGCACCGCGACCGACGCCAACGCCATGCTGCGCATCCTCTTCAGCCGGCTGGGCCAGCCCCATATCGGCTCGCCCAACGCCTACTCCTTCAACATCCCCTCGGTCAAGGCCAGCGGCGCGATCACCGTCGAGCGCGGCCCCGGCAAGACCAAGACCGAAACGGCGAACTTCACCCGGCTCGGCGGCATGTGCTCGCGCTGCGAGGGCATGGGCTCGGTCACCGACTTCGACCTGACGGCGCTGTACGACGAGAGCAAGTCGCTCAACGAGGGCGCGCTCACCATCCCGGGCTACAGCATGGACGGCTGGTCCGGGCGCATCTTCCGCGGCAGCGGCTTCTTCGACCCCGACAAGCCGATCGGCAAGTTCAGCAAAAAAGAGTTGCAGGACCTGCTCTACAAAGAGCCGACGAAGATCAAAGTCGAGGGCATCAACCTGACCTATCAGGGCCTGATCCCGCAGATGCAGAAGTCGTTCCTCTCGAAGGATGTCGACGCGATGCAGCCCCACATCCGCGCCTTCGTCGAGCGGGCGGTGACCTTCACGACCTGCCCCGAGTGCGGCGGCACTCGCCTCAGCAAAGAGGCCCTGTCCTCGAAGATCAAGGGCAAGAATATCGCCGACCTCTGCGCGATGCAGATTAGCGACCTGGCCGATTGGGTCAGGGGCCTCGACGAGCCGTCGGTGGCGCCGCTACTCAGAGGGCTGCAGCACCTGCTCGACGCCTTCGCCGAGATCGGGCTGGGCTATCTCTCGCTCGACCGGCCCTCGGGCACGCTCTCGGGCGGCGAGTCGCAGCGCACCAAGATGATCCGCCACCTCGGCTCGTCGCTCACCGACGTGACCTACGTCTTCGACGAGCCCACGATCGGCCTGCACCCCCACGACATCCAGCGCATGAACGAGCTGCTGCTGCAGCTCAGGGATAAGGGCAACACGGTGCTCGTGGTCGAGCACAAGCCCGAGATGATCGTGATCGCCGACCACGTGGTCGACCTGGGCCCGGGCGCCGGCACGGCGGGCGGCAGTGTCTGCTACGAGGGCAGCGTCGCGGGGCTGCGGGCCAGCGGCACGCTCACCGGGCGCCACCTCGACGACCAGATCTCGCTCAAGCCGAAGGTGCGCCAGGCCGCCGGCAAGCTGGCGATCCGCGACGCCAACGCCAACAACCTGCAGCATGTCGACGTCGACATCCCGCTCGGGGTGCTGGTGGTGGTGACCGGAGTGGCCGGCTCGGGCAAGAGCTCGCTGATCCACGGCTCGGTGTCGGGGCGCGAGGACGTGGTCTCGGTCGACCAGAGCGCCATCCGCGGCTCGCGCCGCAGCAACCCGGCCACCTATACCGGGCTGCTCGACCCCATCCGCAGCGCCTTCGCCAAGGCCAACGGGGTGAAGCCGGCCCTCTTCAGCGCCAACTCCGAGGGCGCCTGCCCGACCTGCAATGGCGCCGGCGTGATCTACACCGACCTGGGCATGATGGCCGGGGTCGCCAGCACCTGCGAGGAGTGCGGGGGCCGGCGCTTCCAGGCCGCGGTGCTGGACTACCGCTTCGGCGGGCTCAATATCGCCGAGGTGCTCGACTTGCCGGTCACAGACGCGGTCGCCTTCTTCGCCGCGGGCGAGGCGCGCACGCCGGCCGCCCACGCCATCCTGCGGCGCATGGCCGACGTCGGGCTCGGCTACCTGCGGCTCGGCCAGCCGCTCACCACGCTCTCGGGCGGCGAGCGGCAGCGGCTCAAGCTCGCGACGCACATGGGCGCCGACGGCGGTATCTATGTGCTCGACGAGCCGACCAGCGGGCTGCACCTGGCCGATATCGAGCAGCTGCTCGGGCTACTCGACCGGCTGGTCGACGCCGGCAAGTCGGTGATCGTGATCGAGCACCACCAGGCGGTGATGGCCCACGCCGACTGGATCATCGACCTCGGGCCGGGCGCGGGCCACGACGGCGGGCGGATCGTGTTCGAGGGGCCCCCGGCCGAGCTGGTGGCGACGCGCTCGACCCTGACCGGCCAGCACCTGGCGGCCTTCGTCGGGGGCGCTCAGCCGGCGCTCAAGACGGGCCACCGCGTCGTCTGAGGCGAGCAACGAGGCCAGTACACGACGGCAAGAGGTCCGGGGAGAGCAATGCCCTCCCCGGACCTCTTATGAGCAAATAGCTCGGCTCTGTGTGTACTAAGCCTTGCTGGGGGCCCCGGCCGGGGCGCCGTGGGCGGCCTTCTCGGCGGGCGAGCTGGGCAGCACGAGCCACGAGCCGACGATGCCGACGAAGAGGACGATCGCGATGACGAGTTCCATGGAGGTCTCCTTTAGTCAGAGTAGATACTGCGCCACAGGGACTAGATCTGGTAAGCGGTCTCGCCGTGCTGGGTGCTGTCGAGGCCGCGGGCCTCTTCCTCGGGGGTCACGCGGATGCCGACCACCAGGTTGATGACCTTGAGCAGGACGAAGGTGATCGCGGCGGCGTAGATGCCGACGGCGGCCACGGCGAGGAACTGGGTGACCAGCAGGCCGGGGTTGCCGTAGAGCAGGCCGTCGTTGCCGGCGGGGTTGATCGTCTTGGTGGCGAAGATGCCGGTGGCCAGGGCGCCGATGATGCCGCCGACACCGTGCACGCCGAACACGTCCAGGGCGTCGTCGACCCGCCCGCGCACCAGCACCTCGACCGCGAAGAAGCAGCCGATGCCGGCCAGGAAGCCGATGATGATCGCGGCCATCGGGGTCACGAAGCCGGCCGCCGGAGTGATGCCGACCAGGCCGGCCACGGCGCCCGCCGCCGCGCCGATCACGCTCGGCCGCTTGTGGCGGAACCAGCTGGCCGTCATCCAGGCCAGGGCCGCCATCGCCGCAGCGAGGTGGGTGTTCACGAAGGCCGAGACGGCCAGGGTGCCCGCGCCCAGGGCGCTGCCGGCGTTGAAGCCGAACCAGCCGAACCAGAGCATCGCCGTGCCCAGGATGGTGTAGGTCGCGTTATGGGGCTCCATCGGCTCGCTGCCGTAGCCGGCGCGCTTGCCGAGCACCAGGGCGCAGACCAGGGCCGAGATGCCCGAGGTGATGTGGACCACGGTGCCGCCGGCGAAGTCGAGGGCGCCCATCCCGCGGATCCAGCCGCCCACAGCCCAGACCCAGTGGGCCACAGGGGCGTAGACCAGCAGCAGCCAGAGGCCCGAGAAGATGATGAAGGCCTTGAAGCGCTTGCGCTCGGCGAAGGCGCCCGAGATCAGGGCCGGAGTGATCACGGCGAACATCATCTGGTAGATCATGAAGGCCTGGTGCGGGATGGTGCCGGCATAGTCGGTGTTCGGCTCGAGGCCGACGCCGTTGAGGCCGACCCAGGCCAGGCTGCCGATGAAGCCGCCGAGCGAGGGGCCGAAGGCCAGACTGTAGCCGATCACCGCCCAGAGGATGCTGACGAAGGCCAGCATGAAGAAGCTGTGCATGATCGTCGAGAGGGCGTTCTTCTGGCGGACCAGTCCGCCGTAGAAGAAGCCGAGGGCCGGGGTCATCAGCATCACCAGGGCACTCGATACCAGGATCCAGGTCGTGTCGGCGCCGTTGATCGCGTCCAAGTGGGGGCTCCTTCTTGCAGTACGGGGCAAGATCACACACAAAAAAACCCACACCTCCAGACGAGAGGTGTGGGCTTCGTCGCCAGAACAGCTGTGTTTGAGATGTAGACCCACCTACGTCCGCCGCGGCTGGAGCTCCGGTCTCTACAGCGACACCGAAGCCATTGACAGACGAGGTATAGAGGAATTTTTCACCGGTGTCTGGAGTATATGTTGAGATACCGTTATCCGCTACAGCTACGACATCCAATCATGGGCCGCCGCAAGTTGGATACTATGCACAATGCGGCCCGTGCTTCGCCCCTCGGCGTTATAGAGCCACAACGTTGACGTGACCCTCCGGGCCGACAGCTACGCCACTGTCGCTGCCGCCCGGTCTCCGCCCGCAGCCCCCTTGCGCGCCGCCCGCCCGGCTGCTATAATCGCGGCCAGAGACGACGACGGAGCATGTGCTGCAAAACGGGCTTCCAGAGAGCCGCCGGCCGCTGCGAGGCGGTAGCCCCCCGCGAGCGCTTCCCCTCCTGAGTCATCGCCCGAACCGGGGCCCGCCCCCGCAGTAGGCCCGATCGGGGGCGCCCGTTACAGCGCCGAGGGTGCCGCGGGCACCCCCACGAGGCCGCCCCCGCAAGGGCGCGGCGAATGAAGGTGGCACCACGAGGCGTTTGCCCTCGTCCTTCGCAGGACGGGGGCTTTGTGCTGCTATGAACCCTGTGCTCTTCGGCCTCCGCGAGGGGGCCCTGACCATCACCTATAACCTGTACCTGACGGCCCGTTCCGTCAGCCGCAGGCTCACCGCCCCGACCTCCGTCGGCGTGCGCGTCATCGCCCCGCGAGGCGATGCGGTGCTGCTCGTCCGCCACCGCGGCGGCCGCTTCCCCTGGTCCCTCCCGGGCGGCGGCGGCAGCCACCACGAGAGCCTGGCCGACTCGGCCCTGCGCGAACTGCGCGAGGAGGCCGGCTGCCCCGCCCGGGTTGAGCACCTGCACGGCCTCTACCATAGCTTCGGCGAGGGCATGAACAATTTTATCGCGATCTTCGTCTGTACACCCCTCGGCCCGGCCGTCCCGCCGATCGCCGACCTCGAGATCGTCGACGCCCGCTTCTTCCCGACCCGCGACCTGCCCGCCAACCTCGACCCCGGCAGCCGCCGCCGCATCGAGGAGTACGGCCGCGGCGAGCGGGGCCGCTACGGCCCCTGGTGAGGAACTATGCCCTACACGCCCATCATTGCTACCCTCGGATACGTGCTGTCGCCTGACCGGCGCTCGGTGCTGATGATCCACCGTAACGCCCGCCCCGACGACGCCCACCTCGGCAAGTACAACGGCCTCGGCGGCAAGCTCGAGCCCGACGAGGATGTGGTCGCCGGGATGCGCCGCGAGCTGCGCGAGGAGGCTCAGATCGAGGCTCTCGCCCTGACATTGCGCGGGACGATCAGCTGGCCCGGCTTCGGCAAGCAGGGCGAAGACTGGCTCGGCTTCCTCTTTGTTGTCACGAGCTTCAGCGGCGAGCCGCCCGCCGCCAACCCCGAGGGCGCCCTCGAGTGGGTCCCCCTCGAGCGCGTCCTCGCCGGCGACCTGCCGCTCTGGCCCGGCGACCGTTTCTTCCTGCCCCTGGTCTTCGCCGAGGACCCGCGCCAGTTCCACGGGGTTATGCCCTACCGCGACGGCCAGCCGGTGAGCTGGGCTTACTCGCTGATCTAGGAGGCCCTGATGGGTATGTCGCTCGACCTGACCACGGTCGCGATTATCTTCGGCGCAGGTCTGCTCGCGCTGGGCCTGACCGCCTGGATGCTCAACAGGGCCTGGGGCGACTTCCCGTCGCGCGCCGGCCCTGGCCTGGGCTTGCCGCCCACGCCCCCGTCGCCCGAGCCGCTAGGCCCCTTCGCCCCGCCGCCCGACGACGAGGGCGAGCAGGACGGCGACGAGCCCGCCGAACTGCCCGCGGGCGCCCCCGCCGAGGGGCTCATCCCCGTCAGCCACCCCCTGGTGCTGCGGGCCGTCCAGCAGTCGCTCGAGCGCCCCGGCAGTCCCTACGCGACCTACTTCATCCGCGACGGCGAGCAGGTTTACCTGGCCCTGTACCGCATCGCCGACCCGGGCCAGCGCGAGATGGCCAAAAGGATCTTCGAGGGCCTCAATAGCGGCGAGCTGGGCGACGTCGGGCCCTCGGACCTGATGCGCCTGCTTGGCCAGCTCGGCAAGCCGTAGTCGACCTCACGCCAATACGAGAAGGAGAGAACCCCATGCTTGACATCAGACTTCTGCGCGAACAGCCCGAGCACGTGAAGCAGCAGCTCGCCCGCTTCGCCGTCGATGGCGCCCTGGTCGATCGGGTGCTCGCGTTCGACGAGCGACGCCGCACCTTGCTGCGCGAGGTCGAGGAGCTCAAGGCCCAGCGTAACACGGTCTCGAAAGAGATCAGCAAGATGAAGGATGCCGCCGAGCGCGAGGCGAAGATCGTGGCCATGCGCGAGGTCGGCGACCGCATCAGCGCCCTCGACAAAGAGGTGGCCCTGGTCGAGGAGGGCCAGCGCTCGGCGATGCTCGAGATCCGCAACCTGCCCCATCCCGATGTGCCCGACGGCGCCGACGACAGCGAGAACCCGGTGATCTATCAAGAGGGCGAAGAGCGCCAGTTGCCCTTCCCCGCCAAGCCCCACTGGGAGCTGGTTGAGCAGCTCGGGATTATCAGCTTCGAGCAGGGGGTCAAGCTGGCCGGCTCGCGCTTCTATGTGATGCACGGCCTCGGCGCCCGTCTGCAGCGCGCTACCATCCAGTTCCTGCTCGACCTGCATCTGCAGCAGGGCTACCGCGAGGTCTACACGCCCTTCGTGGTGAAGGAGGCCGCCCTCTGGGCCGCCGGCCAGCTGCCCAAGTTCCGCGATAATCTCTACCGCGACGAAGAGTCGGGCCTCACCCTGGTGCCCACGGCCGAGGTGCCGGTCACCAGCCTCTACACCGACGAGATTATCGAGGCCGACCGCCTGCCCATCCACCACGTGGCCTACACGCCCTGCTTTCGCAAAGAGCAGCTGAGCGCCGGGCGCGATGTGCGCGGCATTAAGCGCGGCCACCAGTTCGATAAGGTCGAGATGTATATGTTCGAGAAGCCCGAAAACAGCTACGCCGCCCTCGAGAAGCTGCGCCGCGACGCCGAGGAGTGCGCCCGCGCCCTGGGCTTGCCCTTCCGCACCAAGATCCTCTGCACCGGCGACATCGGCTTCGGCTCGGCCAAGACCTATGATGTCGAGGTCTGGGCCCCCGGCCAGGGCGAGTGGCTCGAGGTCAGCTCGTGCTCGAATGTCGAGGCCTTCCAGGCCCGCCGCGCCAATCTGCGCTACCGCCCCGAGCCCGGCGGCAAGCCCGAGTTCCTGCACACGCTCAACGGCTCGGGCCTCGGCCTGCCGCGGACGATTATCGCGATCATCGAGAACTACCAGCAAGAAGACGGCTCGATCGTCGTCCCCGAGGCCCTGCGCCCCTATATGGGCGGCATCGAGGTGATTCGCTAGTGCACAAACAGCCGAGCTGGTTGATCATGGGTGGGCCGGGCAGGTTGGGATGGCACGAGGATCCTGCGACTTGCGCCCAGGGCCCAACTCGTGTACGATCTGCACATGCCAGTCATGATCAACCTGACCACGGCCGACCACGGCGGGACAACCCCGTCGTGCGGCACGGGCGACCATAGCAGCTGCGGGCCCGACTGCGGGTGCGGCTGCCCCTACACCGGGATGCTCGAGAAGGGCCGCGTCGAGCCGATCGCCGCCGTCGAGGCCCGCTTCCCCGGCGAGTGGTTGGCCTTCGTCATCCCCCCCGGCGAGGACGAGTTCGCCCCCGAGCAGGGCATGCTCGTCGTCCATAGCCACGACGATCAAGAGGTGTGGGACGCCGTGGGCAAGATCACCTTCAACCAGGTCGTCCACGTCTATTTCAATGGCCCCCTCGACGCCTACCTCGACTGGGCCGAAACGCCCCAGGCCGCCGCCAGGCCGTAGTCAGACACGTCGACCCTCGCCGCTCGCAGACCTCACCCCGCTTTCGCCACGCGGAATGGGTGAGGTCTCGTTATAGTCCTTTTGGCATACCCCACCCGTAGCCACCCCGGGCGCGCGACACTGTCCCTTGCTGGCGATGCGGCACAAGCACATCTTCGCTATGATTAGGCCAGTGAGGCGACTAAGCTCGAAGGAGGCTACGATGTGTGGATATAAACGCGAACTGCGCACGGCCGGGGCCGACTACCCGGCCGACGGCGAGACGGTGCGGCTGACCGATCTGTCCCAGGCCGATGGGCGCCGCTGCAGCCCCGGCTTCCCCTGGTGGACCCTCTGGATGCTCTGGCCCCTCTTCTGGCTGGCCAAGGGCGCCCTGCACCTGAGCGCGCCCGTGGTGGCCTGGCTGAGCCAGCCGCTCGTGCTCGCGGTTACGCCCCTGCCCCTCCTGTTGATCGCCGCCGGCCTGGCGATCCTGGCCTATGGCGCCCTGCGAAGCGGTCGTGAGTAACGAGGAGTCTTGCTTTGAGCAAGGTGATCAAGCAACATATGATGGCCGAGCTGGACGGTGACTTTGTGGTCTTTCTGATCGGGATGCGCATCAACAAGCCCTGGCGCGTCGACCTCTGGCTGCCCGTGGCCCAGGCCATGCCGCGCATGCTGAGCGAGCTGGCCGAGCGCCCCGAGCTGGGCTGTCTGGCCAGCGAGGGCGGCTTCCCCTTCCTGGTGCAGTACTGGCGCTCGTTCGAGCAGCTCGAGGCCTACGCAAAGAGCCGCGAGCACGCCCATCTGCCGGCCTGGCAGGCCTTCAACCGCAAGCTGAAGCAAAGCGACGGCGCGGTCGGCATCTGGCACGAGACCTATCAGGTCGCCGCCGGGGCCTACGAGTCGCTCTACTACGCCATGCCCACTGCGGGCCTGGGCAAAGCCGGCCGCCTGATCCCCGTCGTCCGCGGCAAGACCAGCGCCCGCGAGCGCCTCGCCGCAACCCAGCAGGCGGCCGCCGCCGAGGTAGCGTAGCCGCACGTGTAGACAGCCCCAGCAACGCTCCGAGGAGCAACCTATGCCCCGCGTGATCCCGATCAAGCTGCCCCTGGCCAACGCCTTCCTGGTCCTCGACCGACGCCCGATCCTGGTGGACACCGGCTACGCCGGCGACGAGGAGCGCATCGTCAAGGCGCTGGCCGCCGAGGGCCTGGCCCCGAGCGATTTGGCCCTCATCCTGCTCACCCACGGCCACGGCGACCATATTGGCTCGGCCGCGACCCTGCGCCGCCTGAGCGGCGCGCCAGTCGCGATGCACCCGCTCGACGAGCCCATGGCGACCTCGGGCCGCAACGGCCCCCTCACCCCCACCAGGCTCAGCGCGGCGCCCATGGCGGCCATCTTCCGCCGCCTGCCCCCCGTCGCGCCCTGCCCGCCCGACCTGCTCGTGGACGAGGGGTTCGATCTGGCATCTTTCGGCGTGCGCGGGACGCTGCTACACACCCCCGGCCACACGCCCGGCTCGCTCAGCCTGCTGCTCGAAGACGGCCAGCTGCTCGCCGGCGACCTGCTGATGGGCGGCCACCTGGGCGGCGCGATCGCGCCGGGGCTGCCGCGGGCGCACTACTTCGCCGCCAGCCTCACTCAGGCCCGCCAGAGCCTGGCCCGCGTGCTCGCCCTCGGCGCGACGCGGCTCTACGTAGGCCACGGCGGGCCCCTCGAGGCCGCCGCGGTCGCCCGGCGCCTTGAAGGCCAGATGGCGCCGGCCCACAGCGCGGGCGAGGCCCCCCGATGAGCGGCGCGCGCCACCCCAACCAGGAGCTGGAGGGCGCCGAGGGGGCGCTGGCCGGCGCCTCGGCGGGCATCGCCGCAGTGGTGGCCACGGCGCTGCCCCTGCTCGGCGGTCTGGCCGCCGGCTGGGGGCCGCAGCGCCTCGCCCTCTACCTGGGCCTGGCCTGCGCCTACCTGGCCTTCATCTGGCTCTTCCGCTCGGATAACCCGATCAGGCGCTGGATGTGCGCGCACCCCGTCGCAACCTTTTCGGCGGTGGGGTTGCTCTGCACAGCTCTGGTGGCCGTCAGCGGCGACTCGATCATCCAGCCGATCGCCTTCAGCGTGCCCTTCGTCTTCGCCCTGTTTCAACTCGGGCGGCCCGGGGCGCTCTGGCTGGGCGCAGCCTACATGGCCCTGCTCGGGGCCGGGATCTGGCTGAGCGGCGAGCGCGACCCGGTGGCCATCCTCTACCCCGTAGGCGTCTATAGCGCGCTTCTGGTCTTCATGGCCGGCTTCGTCGCCCTGGCTCAGGAGCAGGCCGCAGCGCGGGCCCGGGCCGACACCCTGGCCGCCGAGCTGGCCGCCGAGCGCGACGCGATGGCCACCCTCGCCGCCGAGAATGCGCGCCTGGCCGGCGAGGCCGCCGTGGCCGCCACCCTGGCCGAGCGCAACCGCATCGCCCGCGAGCTCCACGATACGATCGCCCAGGGCCTGACCGCCGTGGCCATGCAGCTCGAGGCCGCCGAGCGGGCCTTCCCGCGCGACCCCGAGCGCTCGCGCGCCCGCATGGGCCGGGCCAACGAGCTGGCCCGCGAGACCCTTGCCGAGGTCAGGCGCAGCGTCTGGACCCTGGCCGCGCCGATGGTCGAGGGGCCGGCGATGGGCCATGCCCTGGCCGCCCTGGTCGAGCGCTTCGGCGAGCGCACCGGCGTGGCGGCCAGCTACCACCACGAGGGCCCGCCCCTCGACCTCGACAGCGAGCGGGCGACCCAGCTGCTGCGCATCGCCCAGGAGGCGCTGCTGAATGTCGAGAAGCACGCCGCCGCGGGTCAGGTCGAGCTTGGCACGCGGCGCGCACCAGGGGGCGACACGGCCCTCTGGGTGCGCGACGACGGGCGCGGCTTCGAGCCCGGCGCGGCCCACGCCCGCGCCGATGGGGGCGGCTTCGGCCTGCACAGCCTGCGCGAGCGGGCCCGCCTGGCGCGGGCCGAGCTGCAGATCGTCAGCGCCCCCGGCTGCGGCACCACTGTGACCGTCACCCTGCCCGGCGAGTGAGGAAACCATGAGCGAGACAGCCATCCGCGTCCTGATCGTCGAAGACCAGCGCATTGTGCGCGAGGGCCTGGTGGCCCTGTTCGAGGACGAGCCCGGGATTGTGATCGCCGGCGAGGCGGCGGGCGGCGAGGAGGCGGTGAGCGCCTACGCGAGCCTGCGCCCCGACGTGGTGCTGATGGACCTGCAGATGCCGCGGGTCGACGGCCCCGAGGCCACCCGACGCATCAAGGCCCTCGACCCCGAGGCGCGCATCCTGGTGCTGACCACCTACGCCACAGACGAGTTCATCTTCGCGGCTCTGCGGGCGGGGGCCCGCGGCTACCTGCTGAAGGACGCCTCGGCCGCCGAGCTGGTCGCGGCCATCGTGGCCATCCACGGCGGGCAGACCCGCCTCTCGCCCGAGGTGGCGGCGCGCCTGGTGGCCGGCGTGGGTGGGGGCGGCCCCGAGCCCCTGACGGCCCGCGAGCTCGAGGTACTGACCCTGCTGGGCCAGGGCCAGAGCAACGACCAGATCGCCGTGGCCCTCGGCATCGCGCCGCGCACGGTCAAGGTGCATGTGCAGAACATCCTCGGCAAGCTAGGGGCCAGCAACCGTACCGAGGCGGTGAGTATCGCTGCCAGGCAGCGGCTTATCTCGCTCTAGTATGGCAAAGAACGACTGGCTACGCCCCGTGCTGTGCGCCCTGCGAAGCACAGCTGATCAGCGCTACCCCCCGCCACCACGATCCTCGTGCGAGGCGATCGCGCGGCCGATCTCCGCGTCCCAGGCCGCGATCAGCTGGGGGTTTTGCGCTGTCACGGCGGCCAACCGCTGGTTGAGCGTGCTGCGCATGAGCTGGAGCGCTGCGGCGCTGTAGGGCTTGAGCGGCCGGCCGGCCAGTTCGGCCAGGTAGGCTGCCGGGTGATACACATTGCGCTCGTAGAGGCCGCCGATCAGGGCTTCGGCGCTCAAGGGTGTCTCGGCTGGCAGCAAAGCGAAGGGGCGCAGCAGACGCTCGTCCAGCTCGCTCAGGCTGGCGCCTGTGGGGTTTACGGGCCGCACGAGCTCGTAGATAGTGGCCCAGGCGCTAAACTCGGCCGGCCCAAGGGCGCTGAACGTCTGGCGCTGGCGGACGATCAACTCGCCGCGCGCAATCAGATCGAGCAGCAGCAGCTGGCCGATCTTCACCGCCTCGGCCGCAGTGGCCCGCTTGGGCCGCTGGTAGTCGCTGAGCAGAGCGGTGGGCGTCACGTCGCTCGCACTCTCCGGCACCGCGAGTGGCGACACCTCAAGGGCGAGCGCTGCGGCGGGCGCGTGCCAAAGATAGACCGCGGGCCGGCGCGCACGCGGCCAGGCGGCGACGGTGAGGAAGGCGCCAGTCTGGGCGTCGCCGACGGCGTAGAATTCGCGCTTGCGACGCCTGATCCACCAGGTAACGAGAGCCACCACGCCGAGCATCACCGCCAGCACGCCCCAGATGTTCAGCGAGCTCAGCCCCCTGAGGGCGAAGAGCGCCAGCGGGCAGAGCAGCATAAAGCCGATGATCTCGAGCGGGTAGGAGACACTACTTGGCAGCTTCGACTGCTCTGGCCCGGAGGCGCGGACACTGGGCGGCTCAATCGGCGCGTAGGCGCAGCCGGCGCCCTGGGCCGCGCAGGCCGCGATCTCAGCGCCGCGGCGGCGCTCGCAGCGTGAGCAGAAGCGCTCTGGAGTGGTTGGAACGTTCACTACTCTGGCCCCTTCGACAAGGCCTACGCTGAGGCCCGTGATGCGCCACAGCGAGCCGCAAACTGCTCGATCTCAGTCGCAAACTCGTGCAAGAGGCCGATCCGGGCATATAGCTCGTAGGCATCCTGATAGGTCGCCCGCGCTTCCCGCTCGTTGATGCGGATTTTTCCCGGGCAAGCCCGGCGTCCAGCAGCGCGATTGATTATTTCACGTCCGATCCGGATACGCCTATCGTAGCGCATAAGTATTGATCTACGCAACAGGAGTCGCCAGCGCCGCGCAGAAAAGATCCGCAAGCAGCAACCGCGGCCACCAACCCGGGCGCAGCGGGGGCGATGGTGGTCGACGCCGCGGGCGCGGTGGTGACAATCCACACCACCGGTCGCGGCGAGAACATAAACTGGCGACACTGCCGATCGGGCTGCTGCGCCTGGCCGGCTAGCCCCAGAGCGCGCCCGTTACCGTCGTGCGCACCCTGAGCGACCTGAGCCCACAGCAGGTGGGCGAGCGACAGGTGCAGTTCGCCGAGGCCCGCAAGAGGCTGCGGCCGGTCCACTGCGAGACCTTCGACAACCCGCGCACGAAGCTCAACCTCCATTCATGGGCGGGTTGCCGATACATCGTGCAGAGCGTATCATGGCGGCCAGGTAAATGGAGTCGGCACCTGCAGGCGACAGCTAAGTGACTCCTATCTTCGAGGTTATCTCCGTGCGCGTACTGCTAGTCGAGGATGATGCGGGCACCGCCGCCTTTGTGCGCCAGGGTCTCACCGAAGCTGGCTTCACCGTCGATGCCGTCGTTGACGGGCTCGAAGGTCTGGCCGCCGCCCGCGTCGCGACCTATGACGTGATCATCCTCGACGGCATGCTGCCCGGCCTCGACGGCCTGGCGGTGCTTGTCGAGCTCCGTCGCCTGGGCGTACACACCCCCGTGCTTCTCCTCACCGCTCGCGCAACCCTGGAAGACCGCGTAGCCGGGCTGGAGACAGGTGCGGACGACTATCTTACCAAGCCCTTCGCATTCGCCGAGCTACTGGCGCGCTTGCGGGCGCTGCTGCGCCGCCCGCCGCTGCAGGCTGACCAGGTGCTGCGCGTCGGCAACCTTGAGCTCGACCCGCTGCGGCGCAGCGTCCGCCGGGGCGGCGCGCCCATCGACCTGAGCCCCCGTGAGTTCGCGCTGCTCGCCTACCTGATGCGGCATGCCGGCCAAGCCCTCACCCGCACACAGATTGCCGAGCAAATCTGGAGTCTCGACTACGCCGGCGATTCTAACGTCGTGGACGTGTATATTGGGTATTTGCGGCGGAAGCTCAGCCTTGAACAGGGCGGCCCCCGCATTCAGACGGTGCGCGGGGTCGGCTACCGGCTCAGCCTGGAGCCCGAGCATGCCTGAGCGGCCGCCCGGGCTCAATCTACCGCTCCGTCTGCGTCTGAGCGCCTGGTACATCGCGCTTCTGGCGCTCATTCTGCTCGCCTTCTGCGGCTACCTCTACGTGCGCCTCGAGCAGAGCCTGCTCGCTCAGCTTGATGCGGCCCTCGCCGTCGCCGCAGCCCAGGCGCCGATTGCGGTCGGAGGCGAAAGCGTGGCGCCCCGTTTCGAGACCACGGCCGCAGCGGTAGGGCGGCTCACGGCAGTCGGATTTGGGCTGCGGCTGCTCGACGACGACGGCCGTGCGCGCGAAGCCCTTGGCACTGTCGACGCCCCCGTGACGCTTCCGCTGGCGCCCGGCCACGCCACCGTAGAAACCGACATCGCCCGCTGGCGGATCTACTCACAGCCACTCAGCGGCGTCGACGGCTCGCCCGCCGGTTGGCTTCAGGTGATTCAACCGCTCGCCCCAGTGCAAGAGGCGCTCGAAGGGCTCAGCCGCCAAATGCTGATCGGCTTCCCGCTGGCGCTGCTGCTGGCAACCGCTGGCGGCCTCTTTGTCGCCCGCCGCGCGCTGGCCCCGCTGGACCAGATGACCAGTACCGCCGCCGCGCTCAGTGCGAGCGACCTCACTCGCCGCATCAGCTACACCGGCCCCCCCGATGAGTTGGGGCGCCTAGCGCTGACCTTTGACGCTATGCTCGATCGGCTCGCCGCCGCTTTCGCCCGTGAGCGGCGCTTCACCGCCGACGCTGCCCACGAGCTGCGTACGCCACTTACGGCGCTCAAGGGCCGGATCGAGGTCGCCTTGAGCCGTCCGCGCTCCGCCGATGAGCACACCGCGCTCCTGCAGGCCCTGGCCAAAGACGTCGACCGGCTGGCGCGTCTGAGCAGCGACCTACTCCTGCTTGCTCGCCTCGACGACGGCGAGCTGCGCCCCGAGTTCGAGCCGGTGTGGCTCAACGATTTGCTGGCAAGTGTCGTCGAGAGTGTGCGCGATCTGGCCGAGGCGCGCGCGCTCGTGCTGCGCTACGAACCCGGGCCGGCGGTAGCGGTGGCTGGCGACCTCAGTCAGCTGAGCCGGCTCTTCCTCAATCTGCTGGATAACGCCCTCAAGTTTACACCGCCGAAGGGCGTGGTTTCCCTACGCCTCACCGCAGATGCAACGGGAGCGCTCGTCACGATTGTCGACACAGGCCCGGGTATCGCCCCGGATCATCTGCCGCTGCTTGGCCAGCGCTTTTACCGTGGCGCCGCTGACCGCGCTCGTGGGGCCGGCGGCAGCGGGCTGGGCCTGGCCATCGCCGGCGAGATTGCCCGCGCCCACGGTGGCACACTTGCGCTCGACAGCGTGCTCGGCCAGGGGACAACCGTCGCTGTGCGGCTGCCGCTATCCGGAGGCGCGGCTCGATCATGAGAGGCTTCTTACCCCATCCTCAGCATACCCTCACCGAGCGCGGGTAGGCTCGCTCCAGGAACTATTCCTGGAGGAGACCGATGAGCACCCTGGCGCGCGTCCTACACCTTCCAACGCTCGACACACTGCGTCGGCACACGCCGGCCACACTCGCCATCTACCTGCTCTGCGCCTATGTCGCCCTGGCCTCACTGTACAACCTGTGGCTGGGCATCGACGTGCGGATCGCAGGCCGTGTCCTGGCCCTGCCCGGCGATAGCGCCGACCCGCTGTACGAGTTGGGCACCTCGCTAGGCTTCTGGGGCTTCCTGCTCTTCGGGCTCAACTTCGTGCTGGCCACCCGCTGGCGCTGGGTGGAGCGGTGCTTCGGGGGTCTCGACCGCGTCTACACGCTGCACAGTCTCCTTGGTCGCTGGACGGTCGTCCTTATCCTGCTGCACCTGGGGGTCCTTACCGCGCAGGCCCTGCCCGACTGGGGGCTTGCCGCCACGTATGTCGTACCTGGCCTCAACCTCTCCTACACGCTGGGTGGGGTAGGCGTCCTGCTACTAACACTGCTGGTGGCGGCGACCATCTGGGTGCGTTTCCCCTACCAGCGCTGGCTGGCCTCACACCGCTGGATGGGTGTGCCGTATACCCTTGGCGGCGCCCACGCGATTGTCGCGCAGGGCGACTGGTATCTGTGGCTACTAACGATTGCCGGGTGCTACGCCTGGATCTATAGCGCGTTCCTCTACCGCTGGCTCGGCCCGCGCCACAGCGGGACGATCTATCGCGTCGTCGCGCTCCATGGGGTCACTGAGCTGACCATCACTCTCGAGCGGCCACACGGCTTTCGGCCAGGGCAGTTCATCTTTCTCTCGATCACGCGCTCCGCGGCCGATTTACCTGACGAGCAGCACCCGTTCTCGATTTCGGCGATCTTGGACGAGCTCACCATTCGCATCTCGGCGAAGCGACTGGGGGATTACACGGCCCGCCTGGGCGAGCTCGGGTCGGGCGACGAGGTGGTTGTGTTCGGCAGTTACGGCACCTTCGGTGCCCGGGGTCTGGCTCCGGGGGGGGCTGCATTCTGGGTTGCGGGCGGGATTGGCGTCACGCCCTTCCTGAGCATGCTGCGGCACGTGGTCGAGAACGGGGCTGCCCACCACGACGAGATCTGGTTCGTCTGGTCGGTACGCGACCGGGCCGACGCGATCTACGAGGCGGAGATCGCCACACTGGCGGCCCGCCTGCCCAACGTCCGCTTCCACCTTCACGTGACCGCGACCGACGGGCTGCTGAGCGCGGGGCGCCTGGAAGCGCTGGCGGGCGCGCGCCTGAGCGAGCACCGCTTCTTGCTCTGCGGGCCGCCGCCAATGATGCGCGCGCTCACGACACAGCTCGTCGGCCAGAGGGTCCGGCGCAGCCAGATCGTGAGCGAGGAGTTCGCGCTCCGCTAAATGCTCGCAAGCCATGCTTGCGGCATGCCGTAGGACGAAAGACGCCGCGCGGCGCCGCGAACTGGGTCGGTCCGACCTGACAGCTTCAAGCAGAGGCCCTACGCGCTCGCCCCCCCGTACCGGCGCAAGCCGGTGCTCCAGACCAGGCGCGCGAGCAGCAGCAGCCCGAGGGCCAGGGCCGCCGCCAGGCCCAGGGTGGCCGGGGTCAGGCGTCCGGTGAGGGCCTCGGCGGGCACCGTCACGGCGAAGGCCACCGGCACCAGGAAGGTCAGCAGGCCGCGCAGCCAGCCCGGGTAGATGCCCACTGGCCAGCGCCCCGCCGCGTAGAGCCCTTCGAACAGGTTCAGCATCTCGTCGACGCGCACCACCCAGAAGCTGACGCTGGTGAGCATCAGCCAGAAGCTGTAGATCATCAGCGCGCCCAGAATCAGCGCCACGAGGAAGGCGAGGGCCTCGAGCGGGCCGACGCTGCCGCGCAGCTCGCTCAGGGCCACGCCGAGCACCACCCCGCCGACCGCAACGTCGACCAGCTGCCAGATGCGGATCTCGCGCACACTGACCAGGGCCTGAGCATCCTCGGGCTTGGTCAGCACGAAGTCGAGCGTGCCCTGGCGCACGTCCTCCATCAGCCGCAGCATGTTCGGCTGGATCACTGCGCCGATCAGCCCGCCCATCACGATATGCACGCCCATCACCGCCAGCAACTCGGGGCGCGACCAACCCGCCAGATCGGTCGCATGGCTAAAGACCAGCCCCAGCCCGGCCAGGCCGACCCCGAGGGCCACGGCCGACTGCAACAGCTGCAACCAGAAATTCACCCGGTACTGCAGCTCGTTCATCGCCCCAACCCGCATATAGTGGTACATCAGCCGAAATACACCCATAAGCATCCTTCATCCTTCATCCTTCATCCTTCATCCTTCCCCCTACCCTCCCACAGCGGCGTAGCGACGCACGCCCGCCCGCCAGACCAGCTGGACCAGCGCGACGCCGATCACGATCCAGAGCAGCTGCATCCCCAGGCCACCAAGCAGCTGGGCCGGGGTCAGATTGCCGACCAGGGCCTCGATCGGGAAGCCGAAGGTCCACTGGAAGGGCAGGAAGGCGGCCAGGCCGCGCGCCCACTCGGGCAAGAGGCTCATCGGCACCAGGCGCCCCGAGAGCAGCAACTCGGCCGCGAAGTAGAGCTCGTAGAGCGCGCTGACCCGCGTCGTCCAGAAGGTGACCATGCCGAGCAGCCAGAGGAACATGGTGCGGATCAGGTAGGCGCCCCAGATCGCGACGCCAAAGACCGCCACCTCCAACAGAGTCGGGCTGAGCGTGGGGCGGAAGATCAGGGCCAGCACGGCGGCCAGGGGGAGCCAGAGCGCGATCACCACCACCTTCCAGCCGGCGAACTCGGCGATGTCGCGGTGCAGCGGGTGGATCGGGCGCAGCAGATCGGCCGAGAGCTGGCCCTCTTTGATCCGCCACTCCCAGCCGTAGGGCGTGAAGACGATATTCATGTTGCGCACCAGGGTCCAGACGATGTAGTAGGCGGCGAACTCGCCCGGCGTGTAGCCGCCCACCTCGCCGCCCTGGCCGGCCGCCACGGCGCTCCAGACCACCAGGTAGATCACCGGCTCGGCGATCATGCCGATCATGTAGAAGTAGTTCGAAGTCCGGTACTGGAACTGGGTCATCACCGCCGTCTTGGCCGTGGTCCAGTAGAAGTCGAGCATCGCGCGCATTGGTGCTGCCTCCAGCTGGGGAGGCTAACCCTCCCCGCAAGGCCAACCGCATGGGTTGAATATGAACTACGCCTCGACCGACTCCTGGGCGAAGACCCGCTCGATCACGTCGTCGATCGGCGGCTCCTCGATCGTCAGGTCGGCCACGGGCTGCTCGGCCAGCAGGCGCGCGGTCAGGCGGCTGGCCTCGGCCTTCGGCACGCGCAAGGTGACCTTGGCGCCCTCCACCGTGATCACCTCGCCGTAGGCCGAGAGGTCGCCCGGCTCCTCCAGGGTCACCCCGATCTGCCGATAGGCGGCGAAGCGCTCCACCAGGCCGCTGAGCGGCCCGTCGTAGAGCACCTTGCCGTGGTGGATGACCACCACCCGTTTGCAGAGCGCCTCGACGTCGGCCATGTAGTGGCTGGTCAGCATCACCGTCGCGCCGTGGCGCTGGTTGTAGGCAGCGATGAAACCACGGATACGCCGCTGCATGGTTACGTCAAGCCCAAGCGTGGGCTCGTCGAGGAAGAGCACCTGGGGGCGGTGCAGCAGCGCGGCGATGATCTCCATCTTCATGCGCTCGCCGAGCGAGAGGTTGCGCACCGGCTTAGTGACCAGCGCGCCGACCTCCATCAGCTCGATGAACTCGTCGCGGGTGGCGCGGAACTCGGCCGTGGGCAGCCTGTAGACCGCCCGCTGCAGCTCGAATGAATCGAGGGCCGGCAGGTCCCACTGCAGCTGGTTGCGGTTGCCCATGACCAGGGTCATCTGGCGCAGGTAGGCCCGCTCGCGCCGGTACGGGGTATAACCGAGCACGCTGACCTCGCCGCCGCTGGGGTGGAGCAGGCCGGCGAGCATCTTGAGGGTGGTGGTCTTGCCGGCGCCATTTGGGCCGAGAAAGCCGACGACCTCGCCGGGCGCAATCGTCAGGCTGACGCCGTCGACCGCGCGCACCTCGCGCACCCTACGGCGCACCAGGCTGCGCAGCGAAGCCGCCAGACCAGCCTCGCGCTCGGGCACCTCGTAGGTCTTGCGTAAGTCGGCGACGTGGATCGCAGGGTCGCTCACAGGCTGGCTCCGGTAAAGAGAAGGGATAGCCCTATTGTACCGTTCCGTACAGGGCAAGCCATACGCCGAACGGACGATGGAGGTACGCCCCAGGTCCCCTTGCCCAGGATCGCGAACTGCGGTATAGTCCATCAAGTCAAATATGGACTAATCACAGAACTTGCCAACGAGAGGCAAAGGGGGTCGGCTTGGAGCAGCGTCGCGTCGTCCTGATCACCCTCGGGGTGATGATGAGTCTGTTCATGGCTTCCATGGAAAGCACGGTCATCGCGACCGCAATGCCGACCATTGTCGCCGAGCTCGGGGGCCTCGAGAGCTACAGCTGGGTCTTCGCCATCTACATGCTCACCTCGACTACGGTCGGCCCGATCTTCGGCAAGCTCTCGGACATCTACGGGCGCCGACCGATCTATATGATCGCGATCGGGATCTTCCTGGTCGGCTCGCTGCTCTGCGGCCTTGCGACGAGCATGCCCCAGCTGATCGCCGCCCGCGCGGTGCAGGGTCTGGGCGCCGGCGGATTGCTGCCCCTGGCCTTCATCATCGTCGGCGACATCTTCACCCTCGAGCAGCGGGCCAAGATCCAGGGCCTCTTCTCGGGCGTCTGGGGCGTCAGCTCGGTGATCGGCCCCCTGGTGGGCGGCTTCCTGGTCGACCGCGTCTCGTGGCACTGGGTCTTCCTGATCAACATCCCGGCGGCTATCCTGGCCGGGGCCCTGGTCTGGGTCGCCTGGAGCGGGGCGGACCGCCGCACGGGCCCGCGGCCCAAGATCGACTACGCGGGGGCGGCCCTGCTCAGCATCAGCGTGGTGACGCTGCTGCTCGGCCTCGACCGTATCGGCGGGCCCGACGGCTGGGCCCTGCTCGGCGTGGCGGGCGCGGCCCTGGCCGCTCTGATCTGGGTCGAGCTGCGCGCCGAATCGCCCGTCCTCCCCATTCGTCTGCTGCGCTGGCGCATGTTCGCCGTGGCCTGCGCCCACGGCCTGCTGGCCGGCTGGGTGCTCTTCGGCGGCATGAGCTACATCCCGCTCTTCGTCCAGGGCGTGATGGGCAAGAGCGCCACCGAGGCCGGCTCGACCCTGACCCCCATGCTGCTCGGCTGGGTGCTCTCGAGCATCGTCGCCAGCCGCCTGCTGCTGAAGATCAGCTACCGCACCCTGGTGATCACCGGCATGGCCATTTTCCTGGCCGGCGCCGCCATGATGGCCCGCGTACGCCCCGACATGAGCCAGCTCGAGCTGATGGTGGCGGTGGCCCTGATGGGCATCGGCATGGGCTGCACCATCCCCGCCTTCCTGATCACCGTACAGAGCAATGTGCGCAAGAGCGAGCTGGGCGCCGCGACGGCCAGCCTGCAGTTCTCGCGCACGATCGGCGGCACCCTGGGCGTCTCGGTGCTGGGCGCGCTGCTCGCCGCGCAGCTCGTGGCTGCCCTGGTGGCGGCCGGCCTCGACCCGGCCGCGGTGCCCCTCGACGCCCTGCTGGGCGAGGGCGCGGTCAACGGGGCCGCCCTCGACGATCAGGCCCGCATCGCCCTGGCCACCGCCATGAACCACATGTTCCAGAGCACCCTGGTGGTCGCGGCCCTGGCCTTCGGGGTGACCCTGCTGGCCCCCCGCGAGCCCGGCGGCAGCCGCAACCCCCAGCCCGCCGAGAGCGCCGCGGCCGCCGATTAGACAAGGCTCGTAACCGAGTTACGGTCTTCGCCGCAGCCCGCGGCGGGGGGCCTGCGGCCCCGCGAAGGGTGGTTGTGGAGGGCCAAGCCCTCCACGCCTCCCGCAAGACAGTAACGTAAAG
>CAZKTU010000065.1:0-27945 GCA_964555675.1 uncultured Oscillochloris sp. | reverse complement strand
GTCGATCTCGCTCCGCTCCAGGCGCCGGATCTCCCGCAGGCTGGCGGCGTCCCAGAAGCGCAGGTGCGCGCCGGAGCGGAACTGCGGGTGGTACTGGGGGTAGCGCCGCCCTTTGAGTTGGCCCGGGGTCTCCATGCGCGTCACCAGCGTGCGGTTGTCGGTGCTCCAACTGACGCCGACAAAGACCGCGCCGTCGCCGTCGGCCGCGCGCACTGTGCGCGTCTGGCCGCTGGCGAAGTCCAGCAACACCAGCTGGTTGCCCTGGAGCCAGGGGCTCTGGGCCGGGGGCAGGTTGCCGGTCGCATCGCGGTAGCCCAGCTCCGACTGGAGCGCGCCGTCGAGGCCGCGCGGGGCGTCGCCATCCTCCACGGCGATCACCACGGCGAGCTGGCTGCCGTCCTGGCTGAAGCTGGCCTCGCCTACAACCGCGCCCGGGCCGATCTGGGCGACCTCGCGCCGCTCGCCGGTGGCGGTATCGAGCACCGCGAGCACCGAGCCGGCCATGATCGCGACCTTGCCGTCGCCGAGGGGGTCGAAGAGGGCGGCGAAGTCGAGCAGGGCGCGAGCGCGTGTGCCGGCCGGCGCCTGGGGCAGCAGGCCCAGCTGCCCGGCGCTGCTGTACGAGGCGACGACCGGCCCACGGGGGTCGAGCGTGGCGGTGGACTGCGCCACCAGGGCCGCGCCGGGGTTGGCCGGGTCTGCCGGGGGCACCGAGGCCAGCAACACCCTGCGCCCGTCCGCCGAGGCGAACACAGGGACCTGGTTGGCGAAGGGCAGGGCGCCCAGCTCGCGCCCCTCGCCGGTGCGGCGGTCGGAGGCGTACAGCGTGGGCAGGCCCGTGCTCTTGCTGATGGCGTAGAAGGCCAGGGTGTCGGCGTCGAGCCAGAAGAAGTTGCTGAGCTGCCCGGCGGTCTCGAACGGCGTGAAGGGCGCGCTCGTGCCATCCGCGAGATTGATGAAGCCCATGCCGCCCGCCCTGATCGCCAGCACCGTCTTGTCGTCGGGGCTCACCGGCGAGAGCAGGACGTTCGCGCCGCCCGACACGCCCTGGAGCCTGGCGATCTTCTCGACCTCATCCGCCGGCAGCAGGTCAGGAGGGAGCCCCTTCGTGCCGTCGACGAGGTAGATATTATTGCCCTGGTCGATCACGACCGGGTTGCCGCCCTGGGCCAGCGCCGGCCCGGCGATCGTGGCGAGCAGAGCCGCCGCGAAGAGCGCGAGCAGTGTGCATTTCAGTCGCATCGGGCGCTCCATCGATACACATAGGAGGCAAGGTTTCACCGGCGCGTTGCTTTACCGTTTTGCGGGAGGCCCCGTACCCCCAGCCGCGGTCAGCGGCGAAGAGCGTAACTCGGTTACGAACCTTGTTTAACCGCCCGCTCCCGCGTGTGGGAGCGGGCGGCTGGAAGTGCGAGCCTACTGTCCCATCAGGTAGGTGCGGAACCAGATGATCTGCTCCTGAGCGCCGTAGAGCTCATAGGGCGGGAGCCGGCTGAAGCCGTGCGGGGCCTCCTGGAACTTGAGCAGCTTGGCCGGCACCTTGTTGTTGATCACCTGGAGCATGAAGTTCTCCATCACGGTGACCGGCAGGAAGTCTTTGGTACCGTGGAAGGCCAGCAGGGGCGTGCGGATGCGCCCGGCGTTGTAGGTCGGCGAGTCCTTCGCGTACTCCTCGACGGCGGCCTGGGGCGGCAGACCCTGGAGCACGGCCATATCAAGAGGGAAGCCGCGGCTCCACTCGGTGAACGAGTCGACGAGCGAGCACATCGCGTGGGCGGCGTCGTAGGTAGTGGGGTGGCGCGACACGCTCTGGGTGGTGAAGTAGCCGCCGTACGAGCAGCCGGTGACGCCGACCTTGCTCACCCAGCCCTTGGCCCGCATCTGGCCGACAATCTCGTTCATCGCGTCGATGTCGATCTGGCCGAAGTTCTTGTTGTCGGCCAGGGCATTGAAGCGCTCAGTGCCGATGCCCTCGCGCCCGTAGAGCGGCACGACCAGCAGGCCGAAGCCGAAGTTCGGCAGCAGCGCGAACGGCGCCTCGATGTTGGCGATGAACTGGTTCGTCAGCTTGCTACGCGGCCCGCCCTCCTGCCAGACGATGATCGGCACGTTCTTGGGCGGGAAGGCCACATCGGCCGGCAGGATGAGCACGCCCGTGTGGGTGCTGCCGTCGCGCAGGGTGAACGATACCGGGTGCTGGGCGGTTTTGCTGAGCTGGCGCCCGGCCTCGGTCGTCCAGGTTAAGCGGGTGAAGGCCGTACCGTCCCACTTCATGCGGTAGAAGTCGACCGGGTCGGTGTACGAGCTGAAGGGGAAGACAATCTCGCGCGAGCGGTTGGTCGACACCAAGCCGAAATCGCCGCCGAAGTTGCCGGGCCGGTCGGCGATCTTGCGCAGCTCGCCCGAGCGCAGGTTGTAGTACCAGGGGCTGCGGTCGAGGCGATAATGGCTCTCGATGATCAGCTCGTCGGGCGAGACGAAGCTGGCGATCAGATCTCTGTCGGAGAGCTCGATCCGCTCCAGGCGGCGGATTTCTTTCAGGTCGGCGTCGAGCAGGCGCAGGTAGGCCCCGGCCCGCAGATCGGGGTAGTACTGCGGGTGGCTCCGGCCCTCGGCGCGCGCCGGCAGCTGCATCGTTACGGCCAGGGTCTGATTATCGGGGCTCCAGCTGACGCCGAAGAAGAGCGAGCCGTCCCCGTCGGCCGCCCGCAGGGTCTTGACCTCGCCGGTGGCGAAGTCCAGCGTGATGAGCTGGTTGCCCTGCAGCCAGGGGTTCTGGGCCGGGGGTAGGTTGCCGGTCACGTCGCGGTAGCCCAGCTCGGAGAAGAGCGAGCCGTCGAAGCCGCGGTCGCGGTCGGGGGCGAGGCTCTCGACGGTGATGGCGAACTTGCCGCCGTCCTGGCTGAAGCTCAGCTGCGAGGGTGTCGAGCCGGCGGGGATCGTGCCCACCGGGCGGGTCTCGCCGGTCGCGATGTCGACGACGGTCAGGTTCGAGGTGATCTTGAAGATCTGGTTCAGGCTAGCGCCGGTCGGGATGGGATCGAACATGGCCGCGAACTCGGCCAGGGCGCGCGCCCGCGAACCGGCGGGCGTGCTCTGGAGGCCCATGTGGTAGGGCAGGGTGGGCAGCGCGGTGGCGGTGCGGAAGCCGGGCACGGTGGCGGTCAGGGCGGCCGCCGTCGCCGGCGCCGAGGCGAAGAGCACCTTGCGCCCGTTCGCCGAGGTGAAGACCGGGAAGCCGATCCCACTGGGCAGCGCCGAGACCACCCGGGCGGCACTGGTGCGGCGGTCGATCCCGAACAGCACCGGCTTGAGCTCGGGCACCGTGATCCCGTAGTAGCCGAGGGTCTCGTTGTCGAGCCAGAAGGAGTTCGAGAGGTTCGCGAGCGTGGGCGGCATCTGGAAGGGCACGATACTCCCGTCGCGCAGGCTCATGAAGCCGCCGCCGGCCAACGTCAGCACCGCCACAGTCTGGTCGTCGGGGCTGACCGGGCTCTGGAACACGTAGAATGTGCCCTGGGGCAGGCCCTGGAGCGCGGCGATCTTCGCCACCTCCTCGGCGGGCAGCAGGTTCGGGATGGGGCCCTTTGTGCCATCCACCAGATAGATGTTGTTACCCTGGTGGGTTACGGCCGGGTTGGGGCCCTGGGCGGCGGCAGGCAGGGCGCCTGCCAGAAGCGCAAGGGCGAGCACGATGCCGGCGATGCGTGCCATCAACATACGGTACACCTTCCTGATCAACGAGGCTTTGCAAGAACAGCCGCCAACGAGCGGCGGCGTGTACACATAGTCCCTAGGGCTGGGTCAGCCGCGCCAGAGTCGCCTGAAGCTCCTGGGGCGACTCATCACGGCGCATCACGGCGTCGGCGCCTGCCGCCAGCAGCGCGGTCTCGTGCAGACTCGATTGCACGAACACCAGGCAGCGTGGCGGCGTCTGCTCGGCCTTGATGGCGACGAGCAGGGCCTCAGACTCGTCAGGGAGCAGATTGGCGTCGATCACCACCAGGTCCGGGTGGTGCGCCACGATCTTTCGCAGCGCGGTCAGGCCGTCTCCGGCAGAGGCGATCACTACGATCGGCGGGCAGACCGATAGCGAGGTATCTAGCGCCTGTTGCATCACACCTGGTCGCGAGACCACGATCGTAGTCACTACATGCATAGACAACCTTCCGACCCAGAGCAGCCCGTAGCGAATGTCTTCCTGGCAGCTTGCTCAACGTCAGCAGGAGATTGGGCCAATAGCGTGGCCAGGGGCGCTGATCTGCTCGGGCGTGTAGTATAGGAAGATTATCGAGAGAGGCGCGTCCTCGAACAACCAATGAAGCAATGATCTTTCAGTACACGAAAAGCCCCCTACAAATGTAGGGTTCGCCGGCGCAGAACCGGGCCGCGCCGGCCTAAAGACGACCAGTCTGCAGCAACTTCAGATGCTCTCTGGCCACAAGGGCGGCCTGGGTGCGGTTGGCGACATTCAGCTTGGCGAGGATGCTACTGACGTGGGAGCGCACAGTGGCATCGCTGATCACCAGCCTGAGGGCAATCTCGTGGTTTGCACGGCCTTCGGCCAGCAGGCGCAGCACGGCGAGCTCGCGCTCCGTCAGTCCGTCGAAACTGGGCCCAGGCTGCAGCGGCTGTGTCAGGGCTACGGCGAGATCCTGCGGCAGCGCCAGCGAGCCCTGATGCACCGTACGGATCGCCTGGAGCAGCTCTCGCGGCAGGGCGTCCTTACGCATGTAGCCCAGGGCCCCCGCCTGAAGCGCCGCGACCACATCCGCCCGCTCGCTAAAGCTTGCCACGACAAGAATGCGCGCCTGCGGGTCGTCGCGTCTGATCGCCGCAATTGCCTCCAGGCCCGTCAGCTCAGGCATAAGCATGTCGATAACGGTCACGTCCGGCTTAAGGGCGCGCGCTAGCTCGACGGCCTCGCGCCCATTTGCGGCCTCGCCCACCACGAGCATCTTGTTGCGCGGCACCAGAAAGCCCGCCAGCCCGCGCCGAACGACATGGTGGTCATCGGCGATCAGCACGCGTATCAGCTCAGTCACCGCTTAGCCTCCCCTGTGCAGAGGGAACAACACCTCTACGGTTGTGCCGCAGCCCGGCGCGCTGGTGATCTGCAGACTGCCGTTGAGCCGCGCGACCCGCTCGTCCAGATTGCGCAAACCCATGCCGCCCGTCGTCTGCGCAGGGTCGAAGCCGCGGCCGTTATCCTCGATCCGCAGCTGGACCAGCCCGCCCCTTTGTCTGAGCAGCAGGCTCAAGGATGTCGCCGCGGCGTGCTTGAGGATGTTGTTCAGTGCCTCGACGACGATATAGTAGAGCTCGACCTCGAACTCGGGCGCCAGCCCCAACAGCTCGTCCAACGCAATGGCGAGCCGCAGATTCGTGCGGCGCTCGACTGACTCGAGGCGGCGTCGAATTGCCAGCGCCAGCCCCTCTCGCTGCAGGTCGGCGGGGCGCAGCTCGTAGAGCAGCAGACGCATCTCGCCGAGGACGCCAACCGTCGTCTGCTGGAGCTGGTCGAGGCTTTCAGCGAGCCGCTCGGCGTCGGCGTCCTCGGCCGCCTCGCGCACAGTCTCGGCGAAGAGCCCAAGGCTGTAGAGACTCTGGCTGACCGAGTCGTGCAGGTCGCGGGCGAGGCGCCGGCGCTCATCGATAATCGCCAGGGCCCAGGTCTGCTGGCGCAGCTGCCGCGCTGCCAGCAACATGCCAATCTGCTCGGCCAGGGCGGTCGTCAGGGCCACTTCGTCAATCCCGTAGCCGTTCCCCAGGGCGCGGTAGCAGCCCAGCACGCCCTCGACGCGCTGACCGATCTTGATCTGCGCCCCAAGATACGTCGGTAGCCCCACAGGCTTGAGCTCAGGCGGCAGCGAGCCGAACGCGGCCAGATCGGTCGTCATCAGAGGGTCGGCGGGGTAGGCGAGCCAGCGCTGGAAGGGCTGCGCCACCGCGGTTACGGCCACAGTCGGCGCGAGATCGGGCGCGAGATTGAGCTGCCCGATGAGGTGCAGACTGGCGCGTTTTTCATCAAAGAGATGGACGGAGACCGCCGCGCTGCGGGTCGCCTCGATGATCCGCGGCAGCACCTGGAGAAACACATCGGCGAGATCGCCGGCCTGGCCGGCGAGCAGCGTCAGGTCGAAGAAGGTCGCCACCTCAGCGGTGCGCGCCGCAACCCGCTGCTCGAGGGTAGCGACGAGGTCGCGGAGTTCGACTGTGCGCTCGTCCACGATGCGCTGTAGCTGATCGGCCTGCTGCCTGTATCCCACGGCCTCGCGCTGGGCCGCCTCGGTCTCGTAGGCGATCTGGAGCACACTCAGGCGCTCCGCCACCCGCTCGCCGGTGACCCGCTCTTTCAGCGCGTGGTGCTGCTTGAAGTGGGCCAGGGCCAGCGCCGGCTCGCCTTGCTGCTCGTAGAGTTCGGAGAGCGCGAGGTGGGCCGCGAGCTGTTCTGGCTTTGCGTCGATCGCCTCGGCCAGCGCGAGGCATGCCTGAAGGACCGCGCAGGCTTGCTCGGGCCTGCCGAGCCTGGCGTGCATCGTGCCAAGATTGAGCAGGTTGAGCGCCTCGCTCACCTGTGAGCCGATCTGGCGCGAAGCCTCCAGCGCCTGTTCCAGATAATCGACGGCGAGCGCGGCATCGCCGAGCTTGAAGGTGATCTGGCCGAGCAGATCCAGCGCGTACACCACGAAGAGCTCGAAGGCACCCTCTCGGGCGGTCTGTAGGCCGACCACGGCGTGTTCGAGCGCCGCCGAGGGGTTGCCGGCCCGCAGGTGCGCGATGGCGAGGTTCAGGTACGCGAGCGTCTCGACCCGGCCGTAGCCAATTGCGGCGGTCTCGCGGGCATTCTGCTCGAACAGAGCGATGGCCCGCTCGTACTCCCCGGTTTCGCTGAAGACGCTGGCCAGGTTATTGCGCGCATTGGCCACGCGCCGTCGGTCGCCGATCGCTTCGGCGAGGCTCAGCATCTTGTGGCTATAGTCGAGGACCTCCGGCAGATTGCCCATCTGGCCGTGGATGCCGGCGAGGCCGTCGAAGACGTCGATCAGCCCGTCGGCGAAGGCCGGCCCGTCGCTTGCCTGAAGTTCCTCGAAGAGGGTCAGCGCCGCAAGGAGTTGGGCCATACCGGCAGCGTGGCTGCCCGAGCGCTGGTTCAGATAGCCCTGCGTGCGCAGACTGTAGGCCATGCCCGCGCGGTAGGGCCGCCCGCTCTCTGCCGCAGCTTCGGCCAGGGCGTAGGCTGCTTCGGCGCAGGCCCTGGAGCGGCTGGCGTCGATATCACTCAGCTCCCAGGCGGTGCGGTTCAGGTCGTCAACCTGCCCCAAGTTCACGCCGTCGCGGTCATAGGCCGGCTTGTCAACCGTCTGCAACTGCGTCTCTGTCAAGGAGCATGCCAATCTAGTGTGGGCTGGTAACGTCGATGCGATCAGCCAGGGTCTTCCGGGCAGAGCCGATGTGCGTTACAATCCCCGTACGTACGCACCAACAGCAACACAACGTACTTCAGCGGCAGCATAACACAGGCCGCGAGCTACGTGGCCCTCAGGTGAAGTGGGTCGGACCGGCAGGTGCGACCAACAGCGCTCATCGGCTGATCGTGAACGGGAATCCTTCAGGAGTATAAGCCGACAGTCTGACCATACCCTGACCATCAACCGGCCGCCGCCGGGCCAACCCCATAACATCGCTAGAGACAGGGCTAAGATGACCCATCTTCGGATGGTCCTGCTGGGCTCTTTCCAGGTATGGCTCGACGGCGAGCCGGTGACCAGCTTCCGCAGCGATAAGGTGCGCGCGCTGCTGGCGTACCTGGCGCTCGAGGCCGACCGGCCCCACACGCGCGCCAGCCTGTGCGGCCTGCTCTGGCCCGATAAATCTGACGCTGCCGCGCTCCAGAACTTAAGCCAGACGCTGCGGCGCCTCCGCGACGCACTCGGCGAACGGCGCGGGGCCCGCTCGGTGCTGCGCGTCTCGCACCAGAGTATCCAGTTGAGCCCCGACGGCGCCGATTGGCTCGACGCGGCAACCGTTGCGCGCCTCGCTACGAGCACGGATATTGGCGATCTTGAACGGGCGGCCGAGCTGTACCGCGGCGAACTGCTGAGTGGCTTCGGATTGCCCGGCTGTGCGGCCTTCGAGGAGTGGCTCTTGGCGACGCGCGAGCGCTTCGCACGCCTGGCGATAACGGCGCTCGAGACGCTCACGCAGCAGCTGTTGGCCTCAGGGCGATACGGCGAGGCCGCCGAGTGGGCCCGGCGCCTGCTCGCGCTTGACCCGTTGCGCGAGGACAGCCAGCACCTGCTGATGTGTGCCCTCTGTGCGTCCGGCGACCGCGCCGCCGCCCTGGCCGCCTACGAGCGCTGGCGCGAGACCCTGCACGACGAACTGGGCATCGAGCCCGACCCGAGCACCGTCGCCCTCGCCGAACAGATCCGCGCTGGGGTCAGCAGCGAAGCCCTCGGCAAGCGCCCAGGCGCAACCCCAAGGGCCCACTCCCCACTCAGCCCGCCACACATCCGCCAGCCAGTCAACAACCTGCCGGCGCAGCTCACGCCCTTCATCGGGCGCACGACCGAGCTGGCAGAGCTGACCGAACTGCTCCACGCCTCGGCGTCACGTCTCGTCACGCTCGGCGGTGCGGGCGGCATGGGCAAGACCCGCCTGGCGATCGAGCTGGCCCGCCGCAGCGAGCCTGCCTTTGCCGACGGGGTCTGCTTTGTGGCCCTGGCGCCTGTTGTCAGCCTCGACGACCTGCCCGCGGCCCTGCTGCACGCCCTCGATCTGCCTCCCAGAGGCGATCTGGTGGTGCTCCTGCGGCAGACGCTGCGCGACAGGCAGCTGCTGCTTGTGATGGACAATCTCGAGCATCTGCCGGGCGCGGGCAGCTTGCTGGTAGAGCTGCTCCAGGCCGCACCGCAGCTTACGATCCTCGTGACCTCACGCGAGCCGCTGTATGTGCGCGGCGAGCAACGCTATGTGGTAGGCGGGCTGCCATACGAGCCTGCGACGCCAGACACAGATGCGGCAGAGCTGCCGGCAGTTCAGCTCTTCGTGCAGGCCGCCACGCGCGTGCAGCCGCGCTTCCGGCTGGAGGCAGACGACTACGCAAGCGTGCTGCGCATCGCCCGGCTCGTGGCGGGCATGCCCCTGGGGCTCGAGCTGGCGGCCGCGTGGGTCGAGCTGCTGCCCCTCGCTGAGATCGCCCGGCAAATCGAGCGTCGCGGCGACTTTCTCGCCGCCGATCTGCACGATCTGCCTGAGCGCCAGCGCAGTATGCGCGCGGTCTTCGACTGGTCGTGGCAGCTGCTGCGCCCGGACGAGCAGCGCGTGTTCAGGCAGCTGGCGGTGTTTTGCGGCGGCTTCACGCTCGAGGCGGCAGAGCTGGTCATAGGGGCGACGCCAGCGCTGCTGGCGCGCCTGGTCGAGAAGTCGCTCATCCAGACGCAGCAGCGCCGCTACGTGATCCACGAGCTGCTACGTCAATTCGCCCAGGAGCAGCTCGACCGCGACCCCGAGCGCCCGCAGGTCGAGCGACGCTACAGCCAGCTCTATCTCGGCTTCGTCGCCGAGCGCGAGCGTCGACTCTTCCGTGATCAGCCGCGCCAGGCCGCAAGCGAGATCGACCACGAGCTCGACAATATCCGGCAGGCATGGCGCTGGGCGGCGGCCCACAGCCAGGCGCAAGAGCTCGGGCGCGCCGCCTGTACGCTGGCGCTGTTCTACAAGCTCTACGGCGCCACCGCCGAATGGGAGCAGCTGTTCCTTCTGGCGGTTACGCAGCTGCGCGAGCAGCCTGGACAGGCTGCGCAGACGGCGTCGCTGCGCCAGGAGCTCAGCACGCTGATGGCGCTGCTCGGCTCGGCCTGTTTGCAGCAGGGCAAGCATACACAGGCGCACGAGTGGGCTGAGCGAGCAATCGAGCTCGGCGCGGCGAGCGGCGGCGCCGTCGGCGAAGCCCACGGCCTGCTCGTGTTGGGGCAGGCGCTCCGACGTCTGGGGCAGTCTGAACGGGCGAGCGCCGTGCTCGAGCGCGCGGCGGCGCTCGCTCGGCTTCGCCAGCAGGGCGGCTCGTTCGCCGAGCAGTTGCCCGATACCGAGTTCGTCGCCTATAACTGGCTCTGCTCGATCGCTCTGACGGGCCACGAATATGCTGTCGCCGCCGAGTATGTCGAGCGAGGGATGGCTATCTGCCGACGGCTGCGCAAGAGCGTCGGCATCACGGCGCTCCACAGTGACATGGTCGACATCGCCTTCGCCACCGGCGACTATGTGGCGGCCCGCGGTCACGGCGCAGAGGCGCTCCGGCTGGCGCGCAGCATTGGGTACCGCTATATCGAGGGAACCATGCTGTGCACCCTGAGCAGTCTCGCGCGCCTGCGGGGCGAGTACATGCTGGCGCACGACCTGGCGGCACAGGCGCTTCATTGCTTTCAACACCTGGGCAACCTGGTCTGGGAGGCGATCGCGGCGAACGAGCTTGGGTATGTATGCTTGCTGCTGGGCGACTATGGCAGCGCGCAGGCGTGGCTCGACCACGCGCAGGCGGTCTTGCGCGCGGCAGATATGCCGCCGGAAGAGGTGTCTCAGAACGCGCTCCGGCGCGCACAGTTGGCCTACGCCAGGGGTGATCATGCTCACGCATTGGTGTGGGCGACACAGGCTCTGGAGGTAGCACAAGAGGCCAGGAACACATCGGTGCGCATACAGGCTCTGACAGCGCTCGGCTCCATCCACGTGCGCCTCGAGCAGCCCGAGCTGGCGGCTCGGGCGTTCGAGCAAGCCCTGGCCCACGCCGACGAGCGAGGCCAGGGCGCCTCGGTGGCCATGGCCCGCGCGGGGCTGGCTGAGCTGGCGTGCGCACACGGCGACCTGGAAGCTGCCATGGCCCATGCAGAGGTGCTCTGGCAGATCCTCGTCGTCGAGCAGGCGCAGCTCGACGAACCCTTTGGCCCCTACCTGGCCTGCTACCGCGCGCTGGCAGCAAACGGCGATCCGCGGGCCGCAACACCCCTCCAGCAAGCGCGACTGATGCGCGAGCAGTATCTCAGCCGGATCGCCGACCCGGCGCTGCGCACATCGTTCCTCGAACATATCGCGCACTAGACAAGGTTCGTAACCGTGGTACGCTCTTCGCCGCTGCTCTCTGCGAGGATGCCTTTGGCATTCGCGGCTGGCGGGTATGGGGCCTGCGGCCCCGCGACGGGTGGGTGTGGAGGGCCAGGCCCTCCACGCCTCCCCAACTTGCGGGGACGCGCCCCTGGTGTTATACTACCAACCAACCGATTGGTCGAGGTGGGGGAGCATTTTTGGAGCCATTCCACAGTGAGGCGCGTGAGCGAGTCCTGGTCGCGGCCGAGCAACTCTTCGCCGAGAAGGGGTATGGCCCCGTGACGCTGCGGCAGATCGGCGCTCGGGCCGGGCTCAACCACTCGTCGCTCTATCATCACGTCCCTGGTGGCAAGGCCGACCTGTTCGTCGAGGTGATGGAGCGCATCTACGCGCGCCATCGGACAGGGCTCACCGCCGCCCTTGCATCGGCAGAGCCGGACATCCGTGCGCAGTGCTACGCCGCCGCGCGTTGGCTGCTCTCTCAGCCGCCAATGGATCTCGTCCGTCTCGAGCACGTCGATATGCCAGAGCTTGCGCCAGGGCAGGTGCAGCGGCTCTCGAACGGCGCATACACGGCCCTCCAACTCCCGCTCGTAGCGGTGCTGTCTACAGCCCACGCGCGTGGCGAGATTGCCGGCCACGACTTTGATCTGATTAGCGGTGGCCTCGTCGGCATGATCGAGAGTCTCTTCGCCGTGTCTGAGGCGGTCGCAGGGAAATCTCGCCTGCTGATGGCCGAGCGCCTGATCGATGTGCTGCTCGATGGGCTTCGACCGCGTCCGTAGTGACGCTCTTTTTTTGCCGGCGGAACCAACCAAAAGGTTGGTTGCTTTTATGAAAAGGAAGAGGAGGACCCCGATGAACCAGGAGTCACTGCCCGCAGGCTGGTCTGTACGCCAGGGGACGCGCGATGATATCCCCTTTCTCGCCTGGTGTAACTACGAGGCAACCTCACCCGCACCCGGCTTCTGCTACTGGGATCCGCTGGTAGCCGAAACGGGCACGCCGACGATGACGTTCATCAAAGCGGTGCTCGCCGTGGATGCCCTGGCCTGGGGTCAATGCGAGGACTTCCTGATCCTTGAGGCAAACGGGCGTCCCCTGGGCGGCGCCTCGGGATTCACGATGGCCTCCAGCGATTACCGACCGTTGCGCCTTGATCGGCTCCCGGCGATCGCGCAGCGCCTCGGCTGGAGTGACACGTCCCTCGCTCGCTTTCAGCAGGGCTACGAGGCGGTGTGGAGCGACCCGCAGGACACGACGCTGGCGCCGTCGGCGCCGTGGACCATCGAGTGTGTCGCCGTGGTGCCCGAAGCTCGTTGCCAGGGTGTTGCGAAAACACTCCTACGGGCACTACTCGACCGTGGCCGTGCACTCGGCCATAGTGCCGCGGGCATCGCCGTGACACTCGGCAACGAACCGGCGCGGCGGGTCTACGAGGCCCTCGGCTTCCAGATGTATGTGACCTACGGCGCGGCATACTTTGGTGACGCTTTTCCCGGTACGATCAAGTATCGGGTAGGGCTGGCGGAGCATTCATGAGAATACGACGGGTGGACGTCGCGAGGCCAAAGGCATCATGGCTTGCAGCACACGCTGTGGAGGATTTCGGCCTCCACAGCGTCCCGACAACCAACGCCGCGTTCTACCGGAAGCGGAACAGGGCGGTGCGCAGCGTGCCGTCGCCGAGGTCGAGGCGCAGGGTGCGGCAGCTCCCGGCCCAGGCCCGCTCGGTCTTCCAGTTGAACTGGTAGAAGCCGTTGCCCAGGTTCTAACGCTGGTAGCGGCGGCGGCATAGGCGGACCAGCGTTGAGTCCGCTTCATCAAAGGCCGGCCGTCAACAGTTCGGATGCATGGTCTGCTCCTGTTCAGGGGTCCTCTGATGCGGTACAATCGTGTGTATCCACAGCGAGCATCTCAGCGGGGTTCTCAAGGGCGGCGCGCAGAAAGGCGTGCAGCGCATTGACGCAGCATTGATTTCGGGGGGAATCGTGCGCAGTACTGTTGTTTCCGGGCTTCGTCTCACCTTGCTCGGGCCGCCGCGGCTCGACCGCGACGACGGCACGCCTCTCGCGCTACGCTCGCGCAGGCACCTCGCCCTGCTGATCTTCCTGGCCGCCGAGCCGGGCCACAGCCACAGCCGCGACACCCTGCTCGCCCTGCTCTGGCCCGAGGCCGACGAGACCGCCGCCCGCAATAATCTGCGCGTGGCCCTGGCCGACCTGCGCCAGACCCTCGGCGATACGGGCGAAGCCCTGCTGCTGACCACACGCACCAGCGTGCAGTTGGCCTCCACCGGCGCCCCCACGCTCGACGTGGACGTGATGGCCTTCCGCGCCCTGCTGGCGGCCGTCCAGACCCACGACCACGTGGCGCCCGAGAGCTGCGCGGCCTGCCTGGAGCGTCTGGAGCAGGCCGCCGCGCTCTACGGCGGTCCCTTCCTCCACGGCTTCAGTCTGCCCAACAGCGCCCCCTTCGAGGAGTGGGCCACGCTCCAGCGCGAGGGGCTCCACCAGCAGCAGCTGGCCACCCTCGAGACCCTGGCGGTGGCCCACGAGCTGCGCGAGGATCACACCGGCCAGGTGGCCTATGGGCGCCGGCTGCTCGCCCTTGAGCCCTGGCGCGAGGCCGCCCACGACCTGGTGATCCGCGGGCTCTGGTCCCTTGGCGAGCGGGGCGCCGCCCTTGAGCAGTACGAGGCCTGCCGCCGCATCCTCGCCGCCGAGCTGGGCCTGGAGCCCTCGCCCGAACTGGCCGCCCTCGCCGCCCGCCTGCGCCGGCCGGCCCCTCTGGCGGAGAGCCCTCCGGCCCCACCACGCTCCACCGCCACGTCGCCCACCGCGGGGCGCGACACGCTGCTGGGCCTGGAGCCCTCGAATGAGTTGGCCGCCCTCGCCGCCCAGGTGCGCCAGCAGGCCCCTGAGGCGGAGGCCGCGGCCCCACCGCGCTCCACCGCCGCGTCTTCCACCGCAGGGCACAACACGCTCCCCGCGGCGCTCACCCCACTCGTGGGGCGCGAGCAGGAGCTGGCCGAGCTGTCGCTTTTGCTGCTGAAACCCGAGGTGCGCATCGTCACCCTGGTGGGCGTGGGCGGCATGGGCAAGACCCGCCTCGCCCAGGAGCTCGGCCGGGCCTGCCTGGCCGCCTTCGCCGACGGCGTGGTGTACGTCGCACTCGCCCCGCTGGCCGACTCGGCGGCCCTGGCGCCGAGCATCCTGGCGGCACTCGACGAGCCTCCCGGGAGCGACCCGCGCCAGGTGCTGCTGACGATTCTGCGCCCACGCCGGCTGCTGCTCATCCTCGACAACTTCGAGCACCTGATCGGCGGCGCCGCCCTGGTCACAGAGATCGCCGAGGCCGCGCCGCAGGTGACGATCCTGGCCACCTCGCGCGAGCGACTCAACCTGCGCGGCGAGCACCAGTATCTGCTGGGCGGGCTGGCCATCGCCTCTGACGACGCCGATGCCCCGGCCCTGCGCCTGTTCGTCGAGCGCGCACGCTACGTGCGGCCGGACTTCACGCTCGATCAAGCCAACCAGGCGGCGGCGCTGCGGATCTGCCGGCTGGTAGACGGCATGCCACTGGGGATCGAGCTGGCGGCGACCTGGATCGAGACCCTCGCGCCGGACGAGATCGCCGCCGAGATCGCGCAGAACCTGGACTTTCTGGCCGCCGAGTGGCGCGACCTGCCCGAGCGGCAGCGCAGTATGCGGGCGGTCTTCGACTGGTCGTGGCAGCACCTGAGCCAGGCCGAGCGCGAGGTCTTCGCCCGGCTGGCGGTGTTCCGCGGCGGGTTCAGCCGCCAGGCGGCCCAGGTGGTGGCCGGCGCCTCGCTGCCCGTGCTGACGCGTCTGCTCCACCAGGCCCTGCTTCAGCCCGCCGACACGCCCGGGCGCTACGGGCTCCACGAACTGCTGCGCCAGTTCGCCGACGAGCAGCTTCAGCGCCGCCCGGCCGAATGCATGGCAACCCAGGAGCGCCACCTGGCCTTTTTCCTCGCCCTGGCCGAGCGCGGCGACCCCGAGGCGCCCCGCGACAAGCACGAGCCCTGGCTCAGCGAGGTCGCCCGCGACCACGACAACATCCGGGCCGCGCTGGCGTTCTGCCTCCACCCGCCATCGGCGGGAGCGCCGGGCGGCGAAAGCGACCAGGGCGCCCACGCCTTTCAGCGCATCGAACACGGGCTGCGCCTGGCTGGGGCGGTGTGGCCGTTCTGGCAGCGCCACTGTTACCTGAGCGAAGGCCGCGGCTGGATCGAGCGGCTGCTGGCGCGCGCGCCGGCCGAAGCGGTCGCGCCCCTGGTGCGGGCCAACGCGCTCTATGGGGCGGGCTGGCTGGCTCACGACCAGGACGACTACCCCAGCGCCGACGGCTTCTTCTCAGCCGGGCTGGCGCTCGAGCAGGCCCTGGGCAAACACGACCGGGTGTCACAGGTGCTGGCCCACCGCGGGATCATGGCGCGCGGGCAGGGCCAGTATGGCGAGGCAATCGCGCTGCTGGAGGAGAGCCTGGCTCTTGCCCGGAGCGTCGGAAACCTTGCCGCCATCGCCTACGCCATGTTTCGGCTCGGGGTCGTCACCCGCGAGCACGGCCAGTTTACCAGGGCAGCCGCGCTGTACGCAGAGTGTCTGACGGCGTATCGAACGCTGGGCGACCGGCGCGGCGAGGCCTTCTGCCTGCTGGGCTTCGCCGACATCGCCCGCGACCAGGGCGACCCCATACCGCTGCAGCGCTACAGCGCCGAGGCACTCACCCTCGGGCGGGCGATCGAGCAGCCCTGGGTGATGGGCTTTGCGCTCAACAACCTGGCGCTGGCGGCGCTGATGGAGGGCGAGCTGGAGCGTGCGACCAGGTTGGGCGAAGAGGCGCTCAGCCTGTTCCAGGTACACGATATTCGCGGCGGCGTGGTGGAGGTGCTGGTGACGACCGGGCAGATCGCCGCGGCGGCCGGGGAGCGCGAGCGGGCGTGGGCGCGGCTGACGGAGGGGCTGCGGCGCGGATGGCCGGTCGGCCCCCACTGGCTGGTCGCCACAGGCGTGGAGGAGCTGGCGCGGCTGCTGGGGTCGCAGCCCGAGGCGGTGCGGCTGTTTGGGGCGGCGCAGGCCTGGCGCGATGCGATGGGCCTCGCGGTGGCGGGCTATCGCCGGCCCGCCTACGAGGCGGCGTTGACAGCGGCCCGCCAGGGGCTGGGCGTGGGCGAGTTTGCGGCCCTCTGGGCTGAGGGCATCGGGTGGCCGCCGGAACGAGCGGTCGCCGTAGCGCTCGCACTCAAGCCGTCGCCACCATGAACTGCCCTGGCACAGGCGCCAGAGCGCTCTCCGTCGGCGAGTCGCCCTTGATGGCGCCGTGAAGAGACGGTCAGCCGACATCCTCAGGCGTCCCGCGCTTGTCCTGCGGACGCCTGGGGCTGAGGGCATCGGCGGACACCGCCTGCCAGTAGCGCGAGAACCGCCGGAGGTCAAGAGGAGCGCGCTCCACCACGAAGGGTTCGACAGGCAGCGCCAGCAGCGGCAACTGCTCGGCCAGACGCAGGCTGATCGCCGCAAAGCGCGGGCTGGGGCTCGCCGTTGTGACGATAGCGTCGGCCCCGTGCTCGGCGGCGAAGGCTAGCACCGCCTCCTCAACCTCGCCGCGGAAGATCCGCACCGGCAGCTCCAGCAGGCACTCGGTGATGAAGACGATCCGTTTGAGGCTCAGGCGGTACGTGGCCAGCAGCTCGTCGTCCCAGACGAAGAGCGCCGGCGCGCCGGGGCAGGCCCGCAGCGCTGGGCCGTTGGGGCTCAGGCAGTCGCCGTGCACCCAGACGATCGGGCGGCTTGGCCGGCTCATTGGCGCCTCCCAGGAGGCTGTGTCCGAGCGGCGAGCCGCGGGAAGAGCCGCGCCGTCAGCTCCTCGTAGCTGGCGTCCAGCGGGCACTGCTCGGACAGCGGGCAGCCCCGGCAGTAGACGCCGGCGCTGTAGCGCTCCAGGTTCGCCCGGTTGAAGATGTAGGGCTTGTGGCTGAACGTCCCCGCGACCCATTGCCAGGACAGATTGTTGCTGGCCGGGTCGCCGTCGAGCAGGTGCTGGAGGAACCAGCGCGCCCCGACCTGCCAGGCCACCCGCCGCCAGTGCACCAGGTACGCCGCCAACCACATTCGGGCGTGATTGTGCAGGTAGCCCGTCGCCACGAGCTCGTGGCGGAAGGCGTCTATGCAAGCCAGCCCGGTGCGGCCCTCGGCAATATCCGGCGGCAGCTCGTGCGTGTAGCTGGTGGGCGGCTCGCCGCTCGCGGCTGGCTCCCGGTCCTGCCAGACCCCGTCGCCGACCGCGGCGTACACCCGCTGCCAGTAGTCGCGCCAGCCGAGCTCCTGGATCAGCTTCGTCGCCTCGTCGGGGTGGGCGGCCGCGCGCAGGGCCGCGTCGCGCACTTCCGCGAGGCTCAGCACGCCGTGACGGATGGAGGCCGAGAGGCGCGTCACCGCCCCCGCGAGGAAGTTGCGCGAATCCGCATACTGCTGCGGCGCAACTTCGGCGAGGGCTGCCTCGGCAGCGACGCGGCCGCCGCGGGTACCCGGCACAAGGGGGCTCACGGCCGCGGCGTCGGGAAACTCGGCGGCCAGGTAGGCGATCAGCTCGTCGCGGTCGCGGAAGGCGCGCTGAAGCTCGCGGGCCATCGTTCAGCTCCTCAGGCGGGGCTTCCCGCCGCTAATGGCTGTAGTACCCGTTGCCACCTCATCACCCAGAAGAGACGAACGCCGGAGCCAAGCAGGACGGCAGCGATGTCGACGCTGATTTCGAGGACGCGTGGTCATCAGGGCGTCAACAGCTTCCACTGCCCCTCGGACACCACCTCGACCGTGCCGCCGGCTACCTTGATCGCGGTCTGGTCGTCGATCACGTACGCCGGGCCGGCGATGTCGGCCGCCCACCGCTCCGCGTCGGCCAGGGTGTTGGTCGGGAAGACATCTAGGTGCGGGAAGATCGAGAAGTCGACGAGCCCCAGGGTCCGGTCGTCCGGCGCGGATCGCCACTCTACGAAATAGGCGCCGATCCGGGGCGTCATGACCATGCTGCCGGCGCTCACGCCCACCCAGACGGTCTCGGACAGCGACGGCAAGAGGTCCGCCAACCCGGACTCCCGCATCCAGTGGCACAGGTAGGTCGCATCGCCGCCGTCCACGAGCAGGGCGTCGGCCTCCTGAACCCAGGGGACCCAGCGCTCCGCGCCGATGGTGGGCAGTGCGGTGAGCTCGAGGAGGCCCAGCGACTTCCAGCCCAGGCCGCTCATCGTGTCCCACGGGGGCGCGCCGACGACGAAGCCCCGCGCCGAGGCCGGCCCACACATCGGGTGGCCCCATTGCGCCGTCGGGATGCAGAGTGCCCGGGCCTCGCCGATCGGCTTGCCCAGCAGGTCGATCAGCGCGTCGCGGATGCTGGGGTTCGTGACGCCCCCTGACGTAAGCAGATAGTTCAACGCTCCTCCCCTGCGTGCATTGCACGCTGTACGCAAATGTGGTTCGCTCGCGGCCGAGACGGGAGCCCGCCACGAGTTAAACGGCCGGCTCGGCATGCTGGGCGAGAAAGAAGGCTTGCACCACCGGGCCTATGGCCTCAGGGAGCAGATCGTGGCCTTGACTGGCAATGTGCGATTGTATCCGGTGAGTCCAGCGCTGCCTGCTCCTGGGTCACGTCGGGTTGCTCGTGGTATCGTAGCAGGGGCTGGCTGCGGTGTCACTACCAAATTGATGATAGTTCTTCGCCGATGCAAGTGACCCAATAGCAGGAGGACTCTTGTACCTGATTTCACCGGTTGAGTTCGGTTCACCCGCCGTGCTACGATAGCTCACACAGTGCAGTCATTCATCCGACAGCGAAGGAGCCAGGAATGAGCCTCGTGGCGAGCGAGATTGAGCTCGTAGGCACGCCCGAGAAGGCCGGCGCATCCCGGGAGAGCAAATCCATCGAGTTGCTGATTATCGGCGACGATGTGCGTCCGTCTTTCGACGCCGTTGCGGCTTTTTCCGCCGACGACGCCGAGGTTGTGCCGAACTACTACATCGACCAGATGGGCTACATCCGCCAGTTCGTGGCCGACGAGCGCGCCGGCAACGGTCTGGAACTGGCGCTCTACAAAACTCGCCGCCGCAACATCGACCGGATCGCGATCAGCATTCTGCTGGAGTTGCCCACCGGCGCCACCTACGCCGACGCCCAGGTGTTCGCGCTGCACCGCCTTGTCGAGCACCTGAGCGCGACCCACAAGCTCGGCGCCGAGGCCACGGCTGGCATCCTGATCGACGGCCAGGACCGCCGCGCCGTCATCACCATCGCCCTGCCCCCGCCGCCCGTCGAGGACACCTCCGGTCTGCTTGGCGCGGCCCCCGACAGCCCCGACCAGCAGCTCTGGGGCTGGCTCTTTGGCGAAACCTGGAACGCCAGCGCCGCCGGAACGCAGTCCAACACCGCTTTTGCCTACTACGCCGCTCAGCAGAAACTCGGCGCGCCGATGGCGCCCCACGGCAAGACCTCGATGGTCTCCGTCGGCGGCCGCACCTTCTTCTACCAGGCCTTCGCGCGCGACGTGCTGTTCTATGAGGGCCAGGACTACAGCGGCATCCAGAGTCTCAAGCAGGTGATCACCAGCAGCGGCGACCTCGGTGATCTGCCTCAGGCCCTGCTCAAGGCCGCCTACGAAGCTACGATCAAGGTCACCCAGGCCCGTATGGGCGCTGCGCCCACCGGCGTAACCACCTTCCGGCCCGACTGGCGTTTCCATATTGTAGCCGCCAACACCGGCCTCGGCCCCGCGGTTTCCGGCAACTACGCCTACACCGCCGCCGGCGCCAAGTATCCCTTCCAGGTCTTCGCCAGCGATACACTCTTCACCCCCGAGAGCGAGCAGGCCGGCTTCTACCAGCTCAGCCTGACCGAGCCGAGCCACCCCGCCTACGCCGCGCTCTGGCAGGAGACGTACAAGTACGCCAAGGCCGCCTTCGACCCGAACTCGCCCTTCCACCAGCGGGCTGTGGCCGATAAGCTCGGCGCGCCCCTGAGCGGCGTCTACGGCAAGGGCTTCAACGGCACCAACTACAACGTGCAGATCTTCGCCCTGGATACGCTCTTCGCCGGCCCCGACGGCAAGGTGCGCCGGATGAGCGAGCTGCCCCTCATCGCACAGATCGCCAACTGGAAGCCCTCGGCACCTAAAGCGCAGCTCCCGCCGCCCCCCACGCGCCCGGCGCCCAGCAGCGGCGGCGCTCCGTCAGTTCCGGCCTTCAAGCCGGTGCCCAACGACCCGAACTGGCCGCCGGCGCCCAACTTCTGGAGCATCACCCGCGAGGATGTGCGCGAGCGGCTGTTCGGCAAGATCGCCTGGGCGCGCAAGCCGCAAAAGGGCGAGCCGCGGGCGATCGCGATCCTGAACAACTGGCCCGCCGAGAACATCGTCGATGTCGAGGTGCCCCAGCTGCGCAAGTTCGTCAGCAGCGGCAAGGTCAAGTTTCACAAGGTGGCCGCCGAGGGCTTCCAGCGCTTCTGGGCCGAAGTGGAAAAAGCCGGTTACCTGCCCCTGGTGCTTTCCTGGAGCGGTACCTGGGTTCCCCGTGTGATGACCAGCGACTACAGCAAGCTCAGCAACCACGCCTACGGCACGGCCTTCGACATCAACGTGCCGCAGAACGGCTGGCAGAAGCGCCCCGCCCTCGTCGGCCAGCAGGGCTCGCTCCGCGAACTGGTGCCGATTGCCAACGCCTGCGGTTTCTTCTGGGGCGGCCACTGGGACGCCCGCTGGTGGGACGGCATGCACTTCGAGTGGGCCGTCGTCAAGTAGGGTCGGCGCAGCTCGGAGCGGCACAACAGCGGAGGCGAGGGATGAAGCCCTCGCCTCCGCTGTGTTTTCGGGCGGCTCGGCCCGCTAGTTCGTGATGCGCCAGGAGCTGTCCCACGAGAAGAGAGGACGCAGCCCCGCTATCCTAAGGCATGGTGAAAGCGCACCGGCGGCTGCAAGGTGGATACGTTTCACTGCTCACCCTGCTCGCCGAGACCGGCGCCGTGCGGCCGATCGCCTGGCGGGCCGTGCCGGAACTCCTGGCGCAGGAAGTCGACAAAGACCTGCACCTTCTGGGGCACGTACGAGCGCGACGGGTAGAGTAGCCAGGCCGCCGCGTCGTCGAGCGCCGCCGTGACGCTATGCTCGGGGAACAGATCCACGAGCGTCCCCGCCCGCAGCTCGCTTCCGACCATCCAGCGTGCCTGCAGCATCACCCCCATCCCCGCCAGCCCACACTGCTTGAGCGCCAGCGCATTCGATGTCCGTAACAGCGCCCTCACCACCACGTCGCTGCTGCGCCCCGCATTATCGGTGAAGGTCCAGGTGCTGGTGCTGAAGCCTGGCAGTGCCAGCAGCAGACAGCGGTGGGACGCCAACTCTGCCGGTGTCTGCGGGCGACCATAGCGGCGCAGGTAGGCCGGGGTCGCGCAGACCCGCGCGACCAGGGGCGCGAGCTTATGGGCGATCAGGCTCGAGTCGCTGAGCGGCCCGATCCGGATCGCCACGTCCAGCTGCTCGGTGACCAGATCCAGCGGGGTGTCGGTCAGCACCAGCTCGTAACTCAGGTCGGGGTACTGCTCGGCGAAGCGCGGCAGCAGCGGCGTGAGATTCATTGTCGCGAAGCTCACCGGGCAGGCGATGCGCAGCACCCCCTGCGGGCGCTGGCTCATGTCGGCCGCGGCCAGATTGGCGCGCTGCAGCTCGTCAACCAGCGGAGCGATGCGGTCGAAGTAGACCTGGCCCGCCTCGGTGGGCGTGACCGCCCGGGTGGTGCGGTGGAACAGGCGCAGCTTCAGCTCGCGCTCCAGCGCCGCGATGGCCCGCGAGACCGTCGCCGGGTCAACATTGCGCTCGTTCGCCACGGCGGTAAAGCTGCGACGGCGCATCACCTCAACGAAGATCGTGAGCAGATGTGTGTCCATTCTTGTACGCTACGCAAAAGTGTTATGTCTGTCAAGGTCTTTATTCGCGCTGCTGCAACTGATACAGTCATCTACGACGAGTTGAGGCGTGGTGTAGCGAAAGGAGGCCGAGATGGCAGCAACGATCGCCGTGCTTGGAGCGGGCGCGATGGGCGCGCGGGTTGCGCGCAACCTGCTCGAGGCCGGTCACCTGGTGACGGTGTACAACCGCTCGCCCGAGCGAGCGAAGCCGCTCCAGAACCTGGGCGCGACCTTGGCGGCAACCCCTCGCGCCGCGGTCGAGGGGGTCGCGGTGGTGATCAGCATGGTGCGCGACGACGAGGCCTCGCGGGCGGTCTGGCTGCACGAGGAGACAGGGGCGATCAACAGTCTGGCCGCCGAAGCTGTCGCGATTGAGTCAAGCACGCTGACGCCCCACTGGGTGTACGCACTGGCCGAGCGGGTTCACGCCCGCGGCGCGGCCTTCCTGGACGCGCCGGTGCTCGGCACGCGCCCGCAGGCCGAGGCGAAGCAGCTGATCTACCTCGTCGGTGGCGGGGCCGACGACCTGAAGCGGGTCGCGCCGTTGCTCGCCGCGACATCAAGCGCCGTCCATCATCTGGGTGCTGTGGGTACGGGTGCCAAGATGAAGCTAGCAGTGAACACGCTCTATGGCGTGCAGGTGGCGATCTGGGCCGAAACCCTGGCCCTGCTCGACGCACAAGGCATCGCCGTGGCCGACGCGGTGCAGGTGCTCAACACGCTGCCCACCACCAGCCCGGCGCTACAGGGCGCGGGCAAGCTGATGGCGACCGGCAGCTACGCGCCGCTGTTCCCAATCGAGTTAGTGGCGAAGGACTTCGGCTACGCCCTGGCGACCGCGCGGGCGCTCGGTGCAGCCACCCCCACGCTGGCGGCTGTCGAGGCCCTCTATGCGGAGGCCGCGGCGCGCGGCTATGGCAATGACAACATCGTTGGCGTCAAGCAACTCTTCGACGCCCTGAACCGTGAACGCTCGGCAGTGGAAGTTTAGCAGCTGGCCACCGGCTCTGGCCGCTAGGGTGCGCCCGTGTTCACAGCAGCAGTTGTGCGGCGTGCGAGATGATACATCCGGGCTGCCTGGGTGCGGTTCACCACCCCCAGCTTCCGAAAGAGACTGCGGCTGTGGGCCTTCACGGTGCCAACCGTCACGACGAGTTGTGCCGCAATCTCGGCATTGGAGGCCCCTGAGGCAATCAGCGCCAGGACCTCCTGCTCACGGGGGGTCAGCAGCGCTTGATTGGCCTCGGCTTCCGTGCGGTCGCCACCCTGATTCGACGCCTGCACACCCGCCGCGACCAGCGCGTCCACGACCTGTTGCACCGCTCCGTGGCCGCCTGGCAGCCCTGGGCGATCCAGCGCGGCCACCGCTTGCATCAGCGCAACCGCCTCAGGCCCCTCTTCAAGCAGGGGAAGCACGGCTCCCTCCGACGCGATCTGAGCCACAACTGCGCCAACTGCTGCGTGCGTCCCGGCGTCCTGCTCCGCCGCACAGGCGCGCGCCCACAGCACCCGCGCCGTCAGGAGCGCCCACCCCCAGCGCCGCTGCTCGGCGAGCGGAAGCAGCGGCGCAAGCACGGCAAGCGCCTCGCGCGCTCGTCCTGCCCCCATGGCTGCACGGGCCCAGGCCAGCCGCCGAGGCACCTCCGCATACTGCCCGACCGTGCTCGTCGACGGCGGTTCACCAGCGGCATCAAGCCCCAGATCGAGCCGAGCAGCCTGGATCCGCGCCTGCAGAAACGGCGCCGCGAAGTCGCGGGCGACCTCCGTCGCGCGCGCAACCGCGCTCTGCGCCTCGGCCACCTGCCCGAGGGCGCGGCAGACGCGGGCCCGCTCCAGTTCGCCCGGGATCAGCAACGCGTTGAAGCCCAGCCGCCGCATCAGCGCCAACCCGCGTTCCAAGAGGGCCAGGCCCTCCCGCAGCTGCCCGCGCTCGGCGAGCGCTGCGCCCAGGCCCAGGAGCGCTTCACCCATCAGCGGCAGCTCACCCCAGCCCGCCGCCTCCCCACGGGCGCAGAGGTCGGCGAAGGTCCGCCGCGCCGGCTCAACCCATCCCATGCTCAACGCCACCCAGGCGCGGTAGCTCTGGCTGAGGTAGTTCAGCACCGGATCGTCGCCCGCCGCATCAAGGCTAGTTGAGAGCACCAGGTGGGCCGCCACGAGCCAGCCCTCCAACGCGTAGGCATTCCCCAGGCTGACCAGGAGCCGCCAGCGCAGGCCGTCCTCGGTTGCGGGAAGCAGCGCCAGCGCCTCGAGCAGCAGGGTGGCGGCCTGCTCTAGATCACCACACGCCTGCGCGACGAAGGCACGAACCCCCAGCGTCTCGGCCCGCACGACCGCCGCGTGCAGCGGGTCTGTGGTCGCGTCGTTGCCTCCATCGTGTGTGGGGGCGTGTGGGGACGCCAGCTCCTGGGCGACGATCTGCGGGTGCCGCAGCTGGGGGAAGTGGCCGGCTGCCGCCAGACGCAAAAAGGGCCGCGCCTGCACCGCGCTGGGGGGCAAGGCCCGTAGCCAGCGCTGGAGGGTTTCTGCCTCACCGGTGAACACGATCTGAAGGCCTGCCCGCTCGACGAGCTCGGCCGCGCGCGCCGGCGCGCCACCCGCCAGGCTATGGCCGATCGCCGCCTCCAGTGCCGCGCCGCCCTCGGTGGGGAGCTGCGCCACATACCACGCGGCGGCGCGCAGATGCAGGGCGGCGATGCTCTCGGGCCGCTCGACGCGGGCAAGCTCGGCGCACACCAGTTCTGCGAAGAGCTGGTGATAGCGGTACCAGTGGCGTGTGTGGTCGAGTGGTGTCAGGAACAGGCCGCGCTGCTCCAGCTCCTCCAACAACTGCTGCGCCTCAGCCCTGGTCCCGTTCCCGCCGTCGCCCCACACCGCGGCGCACAGCGGAGCCGACAGGCGATCAAGGATCGCCGTCGCCCGGAGAAAGTGGCGCAGGCGCGTCGGGAGTTCCGCCAGCACCTCGCTCAGCAGATAGTCGGCCACCAGACGGTGCTCGCCGGTGAAGGTCGCGATGACCCGCGCCGGGTCGGCGGTGGTGTTGAGCGCGAGCGCGGCGAGCTGAAGCCCGGCGGCCCACCCTTCGGTGCGCGCCGTGAGGGTGCGTGTGTCGGCGTCGTTCAGGGTCTGGCGGCTGGCGCTTCTGAGCAGCTTTGCCGCGTCGGCGGGCGCAAAACGCAGCTCACGGTCGCGCAGCTCAACCAGCAGGCCGCGGGCGCGCAAGCGGGCGAGGGACAGCGGCGGTTCGGTCCGGCTGGCGATGACCACGTGGAGCGCTGGCGGGGCGTGCTCGACGAGGCGGGCGACGAGCTGCTGCACCGAAACCTGCTCGAGCAGGTGGTAGTCGTCGAGCACGACGGTGCACGCCTCGGCGCAGTCGGAGAGATCGCTGAGCAGCAGGTCCAGCACCCGGATCGCGTCGGCAGGGGCGGGCAGATGAAGCAGCACGCTGGCCCTGCGCACAACGGCCGGCCTGACCTGGGCGAGGGCGGCGCAGAGGGCGACGAGGAAGTCCCTCGGCGCATCGTCACTCCGCTCGAGGGTGAGCCAGGCCACATCGGGCCTGCCGGCGAAACCCTGGGCGAGGAGCGTGGTCTTGCCGAAGCCGGCCGGGGCGATGAGGAGCGTCAGGGCGGCAGCAGCCGTGCGCAGCCGTGTGACAAGGGCGGGCCGTGCAATCAGTCCCGGTCGCAGCACTGGCGGGGTGATCCTGGTTCGGAGGATCCGCGCTGTCCCATCTGCTTCGGAACCGTTTGCCTCGGCGTTCGGAACCACCGCCGGCGGCCCGTGCTCCTGAGGCCCCGTCAGGAGCGTGCCGAAGGCGGCTATCGCCGCGGTCAGCGCCTCGGGGGTGAGGGCGGCATCGGGGCCGAGGTAGAGCCGGTGGAGCCGCCCGTGCCGCTTCCGGTAGGCGCGCCAGTACCAGCTGCCACGACCGCCGCCTGCGCGTTCCTTGCGCACGGTGACCGGGCCCTGGGGCGTTGTGAGACGAAAGCGCGTTGCGCCACTCAGCCAGGCAAACCAGGCCGGGCTGCCCACGGCGATTGGTTCCGCGTCGCCGGGGGGCGCCGAAGTGAGCAGCAGATTCTCGACAATGGCCACGCGCGACACGGTCCGACCTCTCGCTTCAGGAGCTCCCAGCAGCCTCGGGGCATTCTACCCCAGACGGTTCCGAATGGCATGGAGCGACCGCAAGGTTCGACCACGATCTCTGCCGTTGGAGGAATGCCTCAGCAGACTGACTGCGCTATGGTAGGCACACGTGCTCACTGGAGGATAATGATGCTCATACCACTCCTGCTGTCTGGCCTGGCCATTCTCATGGCCTGGACCGTGTTCGACATCCTGCTGCACCGGTTGGTCCTGCGCCCGTACTACGCGCAGGACCCACAGCTCTGGCGCCCGTTTGATCAGCTGAATGTCGCCCTGATCTATCTGGTGACGTTTACCCTGATCGCGTGCTATGTGCTCGCCTACTGGCTGCTGATCCGGCCGAAGTCGCTGGGCGCGGGCATTGGCTTCGGGAGCTTCCTGGGTCTTGCCCTCGGCCTGGCCGTCGCCGGCGGCACCTACATCCACATGCCGATTCCGCGGGCGCTCGCCTGGGCCTGGCTGGTGGGCGGGTGCTTGAAAGGCATTGCCGCTGGAGGGATCCTCGGAGCGCTGATCCGCGAGGGATGAGGGCTACCCCCGGTTGGGCGATGAGCTACCATTCAGCGCTCTGATGCCCTACAATGGCTAGGGCATCAGAGATGCGCATTACAAGACTTTGCGCCGCAACGAGATGATGCAAGATGTACCTCAGAGCGAGAAGCGCGGCGGGCCGCGACGGACGCGTGCTCGGAACGCGTCGCCGTCCTCGCCGTCGCCGCTGTCGTGCTGATACCAGGTGACGCCGGCGGCGGCGTAGGCGGCATACTCCTCGTCGCGCAACGGCGGCCCGCTGATCGTCACGTCAAATGCTCCCTCGCCCGTACGGTGCTGCGCGACGTACGCCCGCAGATCGCGGATCTCGTCGGGGGTGAGCATGGCACCTGCCTGGCGGGCCAGCGGGACGACGCCATCGAAGCGGGCCGCGCGGCGAAAGGGCCTGGCACCCGGCCACACCCCGGCGACCCAGAGCGGGATGCGGGGCTGCTGGAGCGGCCGCGGCAGGAACTGCACGGCGTTAACCGTGTAGTGCTCACCCGTGAAGCTGAACGGCTCGCCGCTCCACAGGCCCTCAAGAACGGCCAGGGCTTCGTCCAGCTGCGCGCCGTGGGTCTTGTCGTCGGCCGGCTCGCCGAAACGGCTGTAGTCGCCGAACCAGTCGCCGCCGATGCCCACGCCCAGGATGAGCCGCCCGCCCGAAAGCTGGTCGAGGGTGACGGCCTGACGGGCCACCTGCCAGGGGCGCCGGCGCGGTAGGGGCGTGACCAGCGGGCCGAGCCGAATGCGCTCGGTTGCCGTGGCGATCGCCGCCAGGGCCACCCAGGGCTCGGCCACCGGCTGGTTCTCCGGGTTGAGCCAGAGCACGTGGTCCCAGATGAAGAAACCGTCCCACCCCGCGGCCTCGGCTTCTCGCGCCAGGGCCACCAGCTGTCGCACGTCGCCGAACGCCGCGCCGAAGTTGGGCACGTTCACCGCAAAGCGCATCGTCGTCCTCCGTTTGCTCCACATCGCCCGCCGGCATGGCACTGCTGAGCCTTCGCGTTGGCGTGTCGCGCTATTGTACGCGCGAATGCGGGCGAGCGAGATCCGGATTACAAAAAACAGCTCCCCCGCCGGGTGGGCGAGGGAGCCGTTTACCGCTTTGCTGTGCGGTGTCTGCTGGCGGGGAGGGGGGGATTCGAACCCCCGATAGGATTGCTCCTATAGCGGTTT
>CAZKTU010000064.1:0-28583 GCA_964555675.1 uncultured Oscillochloris sp. | reverse complement strand
GCGGCGAGCTGCTCGTGCGCGGCGCCTCGGCCGTGGCCGCGACCCTGGGCATCTCACCCCTGGTGATCGGCCTGACGGTGGTGGCCTTCGGCACCAGCTCGCCCGAGATGGCGGTGAGCATCCAGGCAGGGCTCGCCGGCAACCCCGACATCGCGGTGGGCAATGTGGTGGGCAGTAACATCTTCAACGTGCTGTTCATCCTCGGCCTCTGCGCCATCATCCTGCCGCTGCTGGTCTCGCGGCAACTGGTGCGGCGCGAGGTGCCGATCATGATCGGCGTGTCGCTGCTGATGGCTCTGCTGGCCCTCGACGGCAACATCAGCCTGCTCGACGGGGCCCTGCTCTTCACCGGGATCGTGGTCTACACCAGCTGGTCGGTGATCGCCAGCAGGCGCGAGACGGCGGCGAACAGCAGCGGCGAGGCGGTCACGATCGATACGATGGCGGCCAAGGCCCCGAGCTGGACGATCGGCGCGGCCGTGGCGCTCATCCTGAGCGTGGCCGGCTACTTCCTGGGCTGGTTCAACATTGTGGTCACGGGCTTCGTGGCCCTGGGCGCGGTCGCCTTCCTCGGGGGCACGCTCTTCGGCAAGGGTGGGGCCACCAGGGGCGGCGACACGGCGCACCAGGTCGGCCTGATCCTGATCGGGCTGGGCACCTTGGTGCTCGGGGCCGGCTGGCTGATCGACTCGGCCACCGCGATCGCCCGCGGCCTGGGCATCAGCGACGTAGTGATCGGCCTGACGATCGTGGCCGCCGGCACCTCGCTGCCCGAGGTCGTGACCTCGATCATCGCCACGCTGCGCAAAGAGCGCGACATCGCCATCGGCAACGTGGTCGGCTCGAACATCTTCAACATCCTGGGCATCCTGGGCCTCTCGGCGATGGTCACGCCGGGCGGGCTGAGCGTGGCCCCCTCGGTGGTCAACTTCGATATCCCGGTCATGATCGCGGTGGCCCTGGCCTGTCTGCCGATCTTCTTCACCGGCATGAGCATCGCCCGCTGGGAGGGTGGGCTCTTCCTGGCCTACTATGTGGCCTACACCGCCTACCTGGTGCTGGCGGCCACGCAGCACGACGCCCTGCCCGCCTTCAGCGGGGCCATGGCCACCTTCGTGCTGCCTCTGACGGCCCTGACCCTGGTGGTGCTGGGCGCCCAGGCCCTGTTGCGGCAGCGGCGCGAGCGCGGGCTGGCGGGCGGCTAGGGGGCGCACGACTCACTCGCTGATCACGATTTCGCCCGTCTCGCTATGGCCCGGCACATTGCAAAAGAAGCGGAAGGCGCCCGGCTCGAGGGCGGGGAAGCTGAGCACAGCGTCGACCCCGTCCTCGGCCGCGACGGTGCGCTGACCCGACGGCAGCTCGACGGTGAGGCTATGGGCCACCGTATCGCGGTTCTGGAACCTGATGAAGACCTGCTCGCCCACCTGCGCCTCGAGCTGTACCGGCGCATAGCCATCGGCGGTGACCATCAGGTCGAGCTGGCGCTCGGGGGGCAGGGGCCCGCCGCACCCGGCCAGAGCGAGGAGCAAGACAACGAGCGTGGCCCGACGTATCAACACGCGCACGGTGCAGCCTTCCAGCGAACGGCACGCCCTCGCGGGCGCGGCGATCGCAGATATATTCGAGTCCTTGCCATAGGGATACTGTGATGTTAACAGCCGTTGTCCTGCTGACCATCGCCGCGGCTCCCCTCGGGCTGATCGCCCGGCGGCTGCCGCGACCGGCCGCCGGCTGGCTCCTGGCCCTGCTGCCTCTGAGCGCCTTCGTCGCCTTCGCCGCCCAGGCCCCGGCGATCATCGGCGGCGCGACGGTCAGCGAGGTCACCCCGTGGGTCCCCGCAATGGGCATCGCCCTGAGCTTCACCCTCGACGGGCTCAGCCTGCTCTTCGCCCTGTTGGTCAGCGGCATCGGGGTCTTGATCTATGTCTACACGGCCTACTATCTGGCGGGCGACCAGGGCATGGGGCGCTTCTACCTCTCCCTCACGATCTTCATGGGCGCCATGCTGGGCCTGGTCCTGTCCGAGAACATTTTAACGCTATTTGTCTTTTGGGAGCTCACCTCGGTCAGCTCGTATCTGCTGGTGGGCTACAAGCACGACTACCCCGAGGCCCGCAGGGGCGCCCAGATGGGCCTGCTGATCACCGTCGGCGGCGGCCTGGCCCTGCTGGTGGGCATGGTGCTGCTCGGCAGCGTCGCGGGATCGTACAGCATCACCGACATCATCGCGGCGGGCGAGCAGCTGCGGGCCTCGCCGCTCTACGGGCCGGCCCTGGCCCTGATCTTCCTGGGCTGCTTCACCAAATCGGCCCAGTTCCCCTTCCATTTCTGGCTCCCCAACGCCATGCAGGCCCCCACCCCCGCCAGCGCCTACCTGCACTCGGCGACCATGGTCAAGGCCGGGATCTTCCTGCTGGCCCGCCTGCACCCGGCCCTCAGCGGGACGCCGCTGTGGACCTACACCCTCACGGCTGTGGGCCTGACCACCATGCTGCTGGGCGCGATCGTGGCCAACCGGCGCGACGACATCAAGGGATTGCTGGCCTACAGCACGGTCAGCAAGCTCGGCACCATGGTCATGCTCGCCGGCATCGGCGGCCCCGAGGCCCCCGCGGCCCTGGTGGCGACGGTTCTGGCCCACGCCCTCTACAAGGGCGCCCTGTTCATGATCGCGGGCATCGTCGACCACGAGGCCGGCACGCGCAGCCTGGCTCAGCTCGGCGGCCTGCGCAAAGCCATGCCCTGGACGATGGCCCTGGCGGCCCTGTCGTCGCTCTCGATGGCCGGGGTGCCCATCCTCTTCGGCTTCGTCGCCAAGGAGGAGGAGCTCTACGCCACCCTGGACAGCGGCCTGCCCGCCGGGCTCGACCTCGTCGTGCTGCTCGCCGTGCTGGCCAGCGCCGTCTTCGGGGTGCTCTACGCCTGGCGCTTCGTGAGCGGCGTCTTCCTCGGCAAGCTGGGCGCGGGGGTCAAGGCCCACGTCCACGAGGCCCCGCCCGGCATGCTGGCCGGCCCGGCCGTGCTGACCGCCATCTCACTCATCTTGCCCCTCGGGCTGCTGCCCCAGACCGCGGCCCTGCTCCAGCCGGCCGTGGGCGCGATCGCGGGGGCGGGCGCCAAGATCAGCCTGTACCTCTTCCCCAGCGAGGTCAACCTGCCGCTGATCCTCAGCTTCACGGTGCTGCTCGTCGGGGCGGCCCTGGTGCGCTTCGAGCCGCAGATCGTGGCGGCGCCCTCGCCCCTGCCCGCGTGGCTCAGCGGCGACCGCATCTACGACCGCGCTATCGAGGGCATGCTCGGGGGCGCCACCGCCTTCACACGATTGATCCAGAATGGCAGGCTGCCGGTCTATATCACATGGTCGCTGCTCACCCTGGTCGGCATGGTCGCGCCGCCCCTGCTGCTCTTCGGCCTCGGCGATCTGACCCTGCCCACCCTGGCCGGGGTGGCCCCCTTCGAGCTGGTGGCCGCCCTGCTGATCCCCGTCGGCGTGCTGGCGACGATCAGGGCCCGCTCGCGCCTGGGCGCGATCATCGCCGTAAGCATCGTCGGGGCCATGGTCTCGCTGCTCTTTGTGGTCTACAGCGCCCCCGACCTGGCCCTGACCCAGCTGCTGATCGAAACCCTCTCGACGGTCTTCCTGGTGCTGGTCTTCGCCGTGCTGCCGAGCAGCTTCGCCCGCCTCTCGGCGCCGGCCACCAGAATGCGCGACGGCCTGATCGCGGCCGCCGTCGGCCTGACCATGGCCGGGGTCACCTTCGCCGCCTCGAGCAGCCGGGCCTTCCCCAGCATCAGCGCGGCCTTCAAGGCCGAGAGCCTGAGCCTGGGGAACGGGTCGAACGTAGTCAATGTGATCATCGTCGACTTCCGCGGCTTCGACACCATGGGCGAGATCACGGTGCTGTTCATCGCCCTGCTCGGCATCTACGCCATGCTGCGCCTGCGCCCGCAGAGCGACCCCGCTCTGACCGACGGGCAGCGGCCCGACGCCCGCGATGGGGCGCGCGAAGTCACCCGCCAGGCCCCGCCCGCCCCCGCCGAAGACGTCGAGACCGTCGCGCGCGCCGAGCGCCTGTAGGGAGGAGCGTTATGTACGACTCAGTCATTCTGCGCACGGTCGCCAAGGTCATGCTGCCCCTGCTGCTGCTGCTCTCGCTGTTCATGGTCGTGCGCGGCCACAATCTACCGGGCGGCGGCTTCATCGGCGGGCTGCTGGCCGCCGCGGCGATTATCCTGCAGATCGTCGCCTTCGGGCCCGAGCGGGCCCGCGCGATCATCCGCGTCGACTACCTGCAGCTCGCGGCCGTCGGCGTGCTCTTCGCGGCCTCGTGGGGCCTGCTCGGCCTGGCGACCGGGCAGCCGTTCATGACCGCCTTCTGGCTGAAAGAGCCGATCCCGGGCATCGGAAAGGTCGGCACCCCCGTGCTCTTCGACGTCGGCGTCTATCTGACCGTGATCGGAGTCACCACCCAGCTGGCCTTTGTCCTCGCCGAAGAGCCGACTCTCTACCCGCTCGAGCGGCGCGCCGGCGAAGGCGAGCCTGTGGCCCCCGAGGCCTGAGGAGCAGACCATGACCTTTGTGCTCTCACTGGTGGTTGGGACCCTCTTCGCCGGCGCGGCCTACCTGATGCTGCGGCGTAGTGTGGTCAAGCTCATCCTGGGGCTGGTCCTGCTCAGCCACGGAGTCAACCTGCTGCTCTTCCTGATGGGCGACGGCGTGGTGAAGGGCGACCCGCCCTTCGTCGACCCGGCCACGGGCGTGGCGGCGGCGAGCACGGCCGACCCGCTACCGCAGGCCCTGATCCTGACGGCGATCGTGATCAGCTTCGGCTTCCTCGCCTTCGTCCTGGCCCTGGCCTACAGGGCCAACCAGGCCGTGGGGGACGACGACCTCGACGCGCTGACCTCAACCGACAAGCTGTAGGAAGACCCCATGGCCAATCACCTGTTTCTCCCCCTGGTCGTCCCGCTGATCAGCGCGGCCATCGCGACGATCATCTGCCAGCAGCGCGTGTGGGTGCGCGTGATCACCGTCGCCGCGACCCTCTTCAGCCTGGGCTACAGCATCTGGCTGCTCGGCGCCATCGCCGGCTCGGGCCGCCAGATCGCCCAGGCGGGCGCCTGGGCCGCCCCCTACGGCATCTCGCTGGTGGCCGACGGGCTGAGCGCGATTATGCTCTTCCTCACCGCCGTGCTGACTCTGGTCACTGTGCTCTACAGCTTCGCCACGATCGACGCGGCCCGCGAGCGCTTCTACTACTACCCGCTGCTGCTGCTGCTGCTCTTCGGCTGTAGCGGGGCCTTCCTCACCGGCGACCTCTTCAACCTCTACGTCTGGTTCGAGGTGCTGCTGGTGGCCTCGTTCGGCCTGATCACCCTGGGCGGCTCGCGCGGGCAGCTCGAGGGCGGGCTCAAGTACGTGGTGCTCAACCTCTTCGCCAGCACCTGCTTCCTGATCGGCGCGGGCCTGCTCTACGGGGTGGCCGGCACGCTCAACATGGCCCACCTGGCCGAGCGCCTGGGCACGCTGCAGAACGCCAGCCTGGTGACGGCGATCGCCGGCTTCTTCCTCTTCGCCTTCAGCAGCAAGGCCGGCCTGGCGCCACTCTTCTTCTGGCTGCCCACCAGCTACCACACCCCGCCGATCGCGGTCAGCGCCCTCTTCAGCGGCCTGCTGACCAAGGTCGGCGTCTACGCCCTCTACCGCGTCTTCGGCAGCGTATTCCAGGCCGAGTTGGCCCGCTACGGGACGCTCATCCTGATCATCGCGGGCGCGACCATGGTCGTCGGCGTGATCGGGGCCATGGCCCAGGTCAACGTCCGGCGCATCCTCTCGTTCCATATCGTCAGCCAGGTGGGCTACATGATCATGGGGCTCGGCCTGGTGGGCGTCGCGGGGCTGACGGCCGGCATCCTCTACATGGTCCACCACATCGTGGTGAAGACGGCCCTCTTCCTGATCGGCGGCGCCACCGAGCACCTCGCCGGCACCGGCGAGCTGAAGCAGATGGGCGGTATGGCCAAGCGCGAGCCCATCCTGGCCGCCCTCTGGCTGGCGGCCAGCTTCTCGCTGGCCGGCATCCCGCCCCTGAGCGGCTTCTTCGGCAAACTGGGGCTGGTGCAGGTGGGGGTCGCGCAGCAGCAGTGGCTGATCGTCGCCGTCTCGGCCGCCGTGAGTCTCTTCACCCTCTTCTCGATGCTGAAGATCTGGAACGAGGTTTTCTGGAAGAAAGCCTACGGCGAGCCGCGCCCGATGCCGCGGGCCTCGCTCGGGCTGCTCGCCCCCGCCGCCGCTCTGGTCGCCCTGAGCATCGCGATCGGCTTCGGCGCGGGCCCGGTGCTCGAGTATAGCCAGCTCTCGGCCGAGCAGGTGCTCGATACCCAGAGCCTGGTGCGCGATGTCTGCGGCCCCGACGGCTGCGACGCGGTTGTCTCGACGGCGGGCCGCTAGAGCGACGACGATAGTGTGAAGAGGACATACATGATCTGGCTCAACCTGCTGCTGGCCCTGGCCTGGGTGGCGATCAATGCCTCGTACACCCCGGCCGACTGGATCGTCGGGCTGCTCTTCGGCTTCCTGGTGCTGCGGATCTCGTGGCGGGCCCTCTCGAGCGAGCCGTTCAGCTTCGGGCGCTACCTGCGCTTCAACACGCGCAACCCGCTGCTGACGGCCTGGCGCTGGCTCGGCTTCCTGGCCTTCGGCTTCGTCGAGATCGTCAAGTCGAATATCGCCGTGACCAAAGCCGTGCTCGCGCCGAAGCTCGAGCTCGACCCGGGTATCGTGGCCATTCCGCTCGACGTGCAGAGCGACGCGGGCATCACCGCCCTCGCAAATCTGATCACCCTGACCCCGGGCACGGTCACCCTCGACGTGTCGAGCGACCGCAAGACCCTCTACATCCACGCCTTCAGCGTGGGCGACGCCGAGGCTCTGCGCCGCGATACCAAGGCGGCCTTCGAGCGCCGCGTGCAGGAGCTGCTGCCATGAGCCTGTTTCAGAGCGCAATGGGCTTGCTGATGCTGGTGCTCAGCCTGTCGCTGGGCGCGACAGTGTGGCGCCTGCTCAAGGGGCCGAGCATCCCCGACCGGGCCACGGCCTTCGACATGATCATGATCCACCTGGTGGGCCTGATCGCCATGTTCGTCGTCACCACCGGCCAGCTCGTGCTGCTCGACGCGGTGATCGTGGTCTCGGTGCTGGGCTTCCTCGGCACCGTGGCCCTGGCCCGCTTCATCGAAGAGAGGAGGAGCTGATGAGCGTCCTCGAGCTGCTCACCGTGCTGCTCATGGCGGCCGGGGTCTTCTTCGTCGTGGTGTCGTCGATCGGCCTGGTGCGCCTGCCCGACCTGTATACCCGCGTCCACGCCGCCGGCAAGGCCGGCACCCTGGGCATCGTGGGCGTGCTGATGGGCGTGGGCGTCTACTACATCACCAACCCGGCCGTGGTCTTCGAGATGCTGGCCCTGATCGCCTTCTTCTTCCTCACCGCCCCCGTGGCCGCCCATATGCTCGACCGCGCCGCCTTCCTCACCGGCGTGAAGCCCATGGAGGGCACCAGCCCCAACGAGCTCCAGGGACGCTACGACCCCGAGACGCGCCGCCTGAGCTAATTGCTCGCAAGCCATGCTTGCGGCATACCATAGGAACGCAAAGGGCCTTTCAGGGAGGGCTTGCCCTCCCTACGACCCTCCCATGAAGGGTCAGGCCCGCCATACGGCGCTACCGTGGCGCCGTACGTTTTATGGTACTATAGCCGGAACCACTGGCAGCCACCTCCAGCATGACCCAGAGCCGTGTGCATTCGCTCGACGCCGCGCAGGCTGAGCTTGCCGCGTCTGCTGCGCGTCGATCGTCGCCCCGGCGTCTCCTTGGCGTCGGCATTGCTGCATGGAAACCGGCATGGAAACCTTTAGCATCGGCACCACGCTCCTCTTCATCGCCATCGTGCTCCTCGCGGCGCGGCTCTCGAGCATCGTCGAGCGCTTCGGACAGCCGCCCGTCCTGGGCGAACTGCTGATCGGCGTGCTCCTCGGCAACCTGGTCCTGATCGGCATCCCCTTCTTCGAGCCGATCAAAGAGAATGAGATCATCAAGTTCCTGGCCGAGCTAGGGGTGGTCATCCTGCTCTTCCAGGTCGGGCTCGAGTCGAACATCCGCGAGATGTCGCGCGTCGGCGTGCGGGCCCTGATGGTGGCCTCGGTCGGCGTGGTGGTGCCCTTCGCCCTGGGCACCTACCTGGTCGGCCCGCTGCTGATGCCGGGGCTGTCGTCGAACGCCTACCTCTTCCTCGGGGCGACCCTCACCGCGACCTCGGTCGGGATCACGGCCAGGGTCTTCCGCGATCTCGGCGCGCTGCAGTCGCCCGAGGCCCAGATCGTGCTCGGCGCCGCCGTGATCGACGACGTGATGGGGCTGATCATCCTGGCGGTGGTCACGGCCATCGTCACCGTCGGCTCGGTCAGCGCCGGCGACGTCGGCATGATCCTGCTCAAGGCGGTGGCCTTCCTGGCCGGCGCGGTCTTCCTGGGCCAGCTGATCGCGCCGTGGATCGGGCGCGGGCTCTCGCGGGTCCATACCGGCACCGGTATGAAGTTCACCCTGGCCCTCTGCTTCGGCCTGATCTGCGCCTACCTGGCCGAGCTGATCGGCCTGGCCCCGATCGTGGGCGCCTTCGCCGCCGGCCTGGTGCTCGACGCGGTGCACTTCGAGTCGTTCGAGGACCCCAAGATCGTCCACGAGCTCCGCGAGGAGCTGGCCCAGCACAACCTGCAGAGCGTCGGCCAGGTCGAGACGATTATGCAGCGCCACGCCGACCGCCACGTCGAGGATATCATCGAGCCGGTCGGCCACCTGCTCAGCCCGATCTTCTTCGTGCTGACCGGCATGAATGTGCAGCTCCAGACCCTCTTCGAGCCGGGCGTGATCCTGATCGCCCTCGGGATCACCCTGGCGGCCTTCGTCGGCAAGGCCGTCGCGGGCCTGGTGGCCGGCAAGGTCAACAAGCAGATCGTCGGGTGGGGCATGGTGCCGCGCGGCGAGGTCGGCCTGATCTTCGCCGCCGCCGGCCAGGCCCTCGGCATCGTCGACCCGCGCACCTTCTCGGTGATTGTGATCATGATCCTGCTGAGCACCCTGCTGACCCCGCCGATCCTCACCTATGTGATCAAGCGCGACCGCGGCCGGGCCGCGCCCGTGGCGGCCGATTCCGCATAGTCTCTGGCTCCTAGGTGGGGGCGGGCGCAGCGCTCTACGAGGCCGACGGCGCCGCGGCCCCTTCGTCGGGGGTCGCGCCCGCTTCCTCATCGGGGGCGTCGGTGGTGTCTGCGGGCGGCCCGGGGCGCCGGTGGTTGACCACCAGGGCGATCACGCCGGCGACCAGCAGGGCCAGGCTGAAGGCCTGGGCCATGCGCAGCGAGCCGGCGCAATCGCCGCCGACCCCATTCAGGCAGAGGCTGTCGGTGCGCAGACCCTCGATCCAGAAGCGCCCGGCCGAGTAGATGATCGCATAGAGGAAGAGCAGATCGCCCGGGCGCAGCCAGCGCTTGCCGGCCGGCGCGCCGTGGCCGTAGCGCCGGTCGGCCCAGAAGAGCAGGCCCGCGCCGGCGAAGTTCCACAACGACTCGTAGAGGAAGGTCGCGTGGAACAGGGTGTCGAGGGGGTAGGTCTGCAGGTCGGTATAGGGCGGCAGCCGATGCTCGGGGTCGATGCGCACACCGACCGGCAGCTGCGTGGGCCTGCCGTAGGCCTCCTGGTTGAAGAAGTTGCCCCAGCGCCCGATCGCCTGGCCCAGCAGATAGCCGGGGACACAGACATCGACCCAGTCCCAGAAGGGCAGCTTGTTCCACCGGCTGTAGACCAGCACCGCCAGGACCGAGCCGATGATCCCGCCGTGGATGGCCAGGCCGCCCGTGGTCAGGTTCAGGACGCTCCATGGGTTAGCGGCGAAGCGCTCCCACTCGAAGATCACATAGTAGATGCGCGCCCCGGCGATGCCCATCAGCAGGCCCAGCATCAGCTGGTTCCAGACGTGGTCGGGGTCGTAGCCGCGGTCGACGGCGCGGCGCGCGCTCAGGTAGGCCGCCAGCAGGGCGCCCGACATGATGATCACGCCGTACCAGCGCACGGCGATCGGCAGACCGAAGAGCGTAAAGCTCAGCAAGAACGGGTCGTCTGGTGGATAAAGGACCATAGTCTTCAGCACCGAGCGGGGCCGAGGGGCGGGCCGGGCAAGCCGACTGCCCTGAGCCTACCGCGTTACAGCGACGCCGCGTAGCGCATCGCATTGCGAAAGATGATCAGACCATCCCCCTCGTCGCGCCAAGGCTCGCGCGTCCAGCGCGGGTGCTGCTGGGGTAGCACGGCGTTCTCGGGGTGGGGCATCAGGCCGAGGATGTTGCCCTGGGGGTTACAGATCCCGGCGATGCCGTCGGGCGAACCGTTGGGGTTGGCCGGGTAGGCGGCCTGGCCCCCATCGGCGGCGCTGTAGCGCAGAGCGACCAGGCCGCGGGAGCGCAGGGCCTCGAGGGCGGCGGCGTCCCGCAGGGCGATCCGGCCCTCGCCGTGGGCCACCGGCACCTCGATCGGCCGCGCGATGCCCTCGGTGAAGCGACAGACGCTGCCGGGATCGGCCTCGAGCTGCACCCAGCGACACTCGAAGCGGCCGGAGTGGTTGTCGGTGAGCGTGACGGCCGGGGCCTGGGGCGCGGCCTGCTCCTCCCAGCCGGGCAGCAGGCCGGCCTTGACCAGCACCTGGAAGCCGTTGCAGATCCCGATCACAGGGCGGCCGTCGGCCACGAAGCGCTGCAGGGGCTCGCCGAGCCGATGGGCCAGGTCGACCGCCAGCAGCTTGCCGGCGCCCAGGTTGTCGCCGTACGAGAAGCCGCCGGGGATGATCAGCATGGCGTAGTCTGCGAGGCGGGCGCCGCCCTCGACGAGCTGGTTGATGTGGATGCGCTCGGGGGCGCCGCCGGCCAGGGTGCAGGCCAGGGCCGCGTCGCGGTCGCGGTTGATGCCGGGGGCGCGCAGGACGAGCACTTTTGGGGAAGCAGGCATAGGAACTAAACGCTCCATCGAAACTCGATCTCGACCTCGCCGATCTTGATGCGGTCGCCCTGCCGCAGGCGCTGGGGCGCGCGCGGCGGGATGAGCTGGCCGTTGAGCTGGGTCCCGTTGGTGCTGCCCAGATCGGTGACGGTATAGTAGTCGCCGTCGCGCTGTACCGTCGCGTGGTGGCGCGAGGCGATGCCGCGGTCGTGCTCGGCGAGATCGAGCTCGGGCTGGTGGCCCTGGCGCGGGTCGCGCCGGCCGATCTTCACGGGCGTCTGGGCCAGAGGCACCTCCCAGCTCCGGTGGGGCGAGGTCACGAGCAGCCTGGCCGTGGGCGGGGCCGCGAGGGGTGTGCCACAGGTTGCGCAGAAGCGAGCCCGCTGCTTATTGAGTCTGCCGCAGCGCGGGCACGGGGCGCTGGCCTCGCCGGGCGGCGGGGCGGCCACAGCCGGCGGGCGAGCGGCGACGGGGGGCGCGCTAGGCGGGGGGGCCGGCTGGGCGGGGGGGCGCGCCGGGGCGGGCGGCTGGGGCGCGGCCACGGGCGGCGGCGCTTTGGCGCGCAGGTTCGGGTCGACGAAGGGGCTGTCGAGGCAGGCGTGCAGCGCCCGCTCCATCTCGGCGCAGCTCGCGAAGCGGCGCTCGCGCTCGAGGGTCATGGCCCGGATCACCACGGCCTCGGTGCGCGCGTCGACCGAGGGGTTGAGCTTGCTGATCGCGCCGGGCTGCGGCGTCTGCAGGGGCACCGGCGGCAGGTTGGTCAGCAGGTGCAGCATGGTCGCGCCGAGGGCGTAGACGTCGCTGCGAGCGTCGGTCTGGCCCTTGCCGTACTGCTCGGGCGGGGCGTAGCCGGCCGAGCCCATGGCAATCGTATCTTTGCGCTTGCTGCGGTCGTACTTGCGGGCCACCCCAAAGTCGATCAGCTTGATCACCCCGTCGGGGGTGATAATAATATTCGAGGGCTTCAGGTCGCGGTAGATGATCGGCGGGTCCTGGCTGTGCAGATACTCCAGCACCCGGCAGAGCTGGATGCCGTAGCCGACCGCGTCCTTCTTGAGCAGGGGGGCGTTGGCGTCGCGGATGCGGTCCTCGAGGGTCTGGCCCGGGACGAACTCCATCACCAGGGTAGGACGGCCGTCGTTGGCGAACAGCTCGGCGACGATCGGCAGGCTGGGGTGGCTGAGACTCTTGAGCAGCAGGGCCTCGCGCTCGAAGAGCTGCCTGGTATCGGCCAGATCCTCGGGCGAGAGCTCGCCCTGGGGGCGCATCTCTTTGAGCGCCCAGATCGTGCCGTCGCTGGCCCGGCGGGCCCGGTACACGACGCCCATGCCGCCGCGCCCGACCAGATTCATAATCGTATAGGTATCGCTGGCGCCCTGCACGAGGGTGCTCGGCGCGAGAGTATCCGCGGTAATCAAGACCGTGACCCGCCCTTAGTAAGCTTAAGCGCACCGGGCCGAGCAAACGTCGGGGTGCGCACGCGCAGGCGCGCCTCGGATTATACCACGCCGCCTCGCCCCGCACGCGATTTGACGCCCCCTGTCCAACCTGCTATAATTGCGCGCGTCGCCGAAGTGGCGGAATGGCAGACGCGGAAGTCTCAAAAACTTCTGGGGGCAACCCCGTGTGGGTTCGAGTCCCACCTTCGGCACCATCCGTCATCGTCGGTGAGCAAGCGTCGGGGCGTGGCTCAGCCTGGTAGAGCGCCGCGTTCGGGTCGCGGAGGCCGGAGGTTCGAATCCTCTCGCCCCGACCAGGTTACAAGGGCGCCTGTGCCTTTTTCGCACGGGCGCCCTCTGTATGTTCCAGCGCCTGCGCGCTCTACGGATCGCCTCGTATGCGTCAGCTCCTCGCCCGGCCCGCAGGTCGGCTTCTCTGGACCGCGACCTTCGTCGCGGCCCTCCTCGGCCTCGTGGCGTGCGGCGACCTCGCGTCGGCCCTGCCCGCCCGCCCCACGCCCGTCCCCACTCTCGCCCGCCTGCCGAGCGTCACCCCCGTAACCCCGAGCCCCACCCGCCCCCCGACCGTCACGCCTGTCCTGGCGCTCACGCCCACGGCAGTGCCCCTGCGCGCCTCGGTGGCCGTCGGGGCCAATGTGCGCGCCGGCCCCGGCACCGACTTCGCCATCGTCGGGGTCCTCGCCCCCGGCGACGAGGTGCAACTGCTGAGTCGCAGCGGCGACTGGTACGAGGTGATCGGGCCAGGCCAGGTCTCGGGCTGGATGTCCGGCCTGGTCCTGACGATCGACCCGGCCACAGACGCCGCCGTGCCCGCCAGTTCGCCCTGAGCGAGCCGGGTGCCGAACGGCCCGGCGTGCGGGGCCGGTATGCTATAATCAAACTCCTATCGACCGCGGGCCTGCGCCCCCGCCCCCGCCCCATAACAGGCAGTCGCTGATGGAAGGCAACGGTAGGGCTCTGCAACCCATACCCACCCCCGATCCCGTCGAGGCGCCGCCAGCACGCCGCCGCTTGAGCATCACCAACCGGCTGCGCTGGTCCTACCTTATCTCCTCGACCCTACCCCTCATGCTGGTGGGCACGCTGCTGATCGTCGTGCTGTTCCAGGTGCAGCAGCGCAACGCCTTCGCCAGCCAGCAGGCCATCGCCGACCAGATCTCCGGCAATATCGCCACCTTCCTCTACGACCTGGTGCAGCAGCTGCTGCGCTCGAGCCCCAGCCTGCGCCCAGACGAAGACGCCGAGGCCCTCTCGACGAACGCCAGGCGCCTCGTGAACAGCTCGCCCGACCTGCGCGCGATCATCGTGCTCGACGAGCGCGGCGCCGAGGTGACCAGGGCCACCAACGACCTGCTGGCCAACCAGGGCATCGAGCCCGCCCCGATCGACCGCCGGCTGATCGAGGATGCCCTCGGCGTCGGCCAGGGCGGGCGCACCACCATCATCACGGCCGCCGATGCGCAGCCGGTCTTCCAGGTAGTGCTGCCCGTGCGCGACCCCATGAGCGGCAAGCTCGGCGGCGCCCTGGCGGCCGAGGTCAGCGCCTCGCGCATCACCCAGATCCTGCGCCTCGCCGTCCAGGGCCAGGGCAAGGTCGCCTATATCGTCGACGCGCAGCGCAATGTGCTGCTCACCGACAAGACCCCGGGCTGGGGCCCGCCCGCCGACCTCTCGGCCCTCTTCCGCAACGCCAGCACCGTGGGCGAGTACCCCGGCGGCGACGGGCAGCTGGTGGTCGGCGCCCGCGCGCCTGTGGCCCCGATCAACGCCTCGAGCTGGTCGGTGATCGTCGAGCAGCCCTCCAGCGCGCTCTTCGTCGAGGTCTACCGCAGCGTGCTGCTCCTCGGCGCGATCATCGGACTGGTTGGCCTGCTGGCCCTCGCCTGGGCTCTCTTCCAGGCGCGCCGCATCGTCACGCCCATCCGCGCCCTCACCGCCGGAGCGCAAGAGCTGGCCGGCGGACGCCTCGAGCACCGCATCGAGGTCGAGCCGGGCGACGAGCTCGGCCAGCTGGCCATGACCTTCAACAACATGGCCGAGCGACTCCAGGGTAGCCTGGGCGAGATCGAGCGCCAGAACGAGCGCCTGCGCCACGGCCTGACCCTCGCCCGCGATATCCAGCAGGGCCTGCTGCCCAGCGCGCCCCCCTGGCGCAACGAGATCCTCAGCGTCTACGGGCGCTCGCTGCCCGCCAGCGAGATCGGCGGCGACTTCTACACCTACATGGCCTTGCCCGACGGGCGCGCCGCCGTCGCAATCGGCGACATCTCCGGCAAGGGCGTCGCCGCGGCCCTGCTCATGGCCCTCACCAGCTCGACCCTCGAGTCACAGGCCCACTTCATCGACCACCCCTCGGCGATGCTGCGGGCCCTGCACGAGGCCCTGCGCCCACGCCTGCAGGCCAACCAGATGAACGCCGCCCTGCAGATCGCGGTCTTCTCGGCCGATGCCCGCACGGTCACCGTGGCCAACGCCGGCATGGTCGCCCCGCTCCTCGCCCACAGCGGGCCCGATCAGCGCGGCGGCTGCAGCTTCCTCGAGGTGGGCGGCCTGCCGATCGGCACCGCCCTCGAAGGCGTCTACCACGAGCTGACCGTGCCCCTCGACCCGGGCGACACCCTGATCTTCCTCAGCGACGGCATCGTCGAGGCCCATAATCAGGCCGGCGAGCTGTATGGCTTCGAGCGGCTCGAGGCCCTGGTCGACCGGCTGCCGGGCGAGCTCGGCGTGGCCGAAATGGTCCAGCAGATCCTCGACGAGGTCCTCGCCTTCGTTGGCGCCGCCGAGCCCCACGACGACATCACGGTGATCGCCACCCGCCCCCTCGCCCGCACCCCCGCCGCCCTCGCCGCGCCCGCCGCCGATACCACAGAGGCCGCAGTCCGCTGAGCGCTTGCCCGGCGCCCCTGGTATAATAGCCGCGGACCCCACCGCCAGGCCCAGATAGTGCCCAGGAGCCGGTATGCTGCTCTTCAACTCGCTCACGCGAGCGAAGGAACCGTTTGTCATCCCCGCCGACCGAGCCGTCACCCTCTACGTCTGCGGGGTGACCCCTTACGACACCACCCATATCGGCCACGCCCGCACCTTCCTCACCTTCGACGTCCTGGTCCGCTATCTGCGCTGGCAGGGCGCCGAGGTGCGCTATTGTCAGAATATTACCGACGTCGACGACCCGCTCTTCGAGCGGGCTAAGCGCGATGGGGTCAGCTGGCAGGCGCTCACCGAGCAGCAGGTGGCCCAGCTCCAGCGCGACTATGCGGCCTTCAACCTGCTGCCGCCCACCTACTTCCCCCGGGCCAGCGAAGAGATCGGCGCGATGATCCCGATCATCGAGCGCCTGATCGAGCTCGGCCACGCCTATGTCGTCGGCGGCGAGGTCTACTTCAGCGTCGCCAGCGACCCCGACTTCGGCAAGATGGCCCACATGGGCTACGACGAGCTGCTCGCCACGGCCAACCAGCGCGGCAACCGGCCCGACGACCCCAACAAGCGCGACCCCCTCGACTTCGTGCTCTGGCAGACGGGCAAGCCCGACGACCCGACCTGGGAGAGTCCGTGGGGCCTCGGCCGCCCCGGCTGGCATATCGAGTGCAGCGCCATGGCCACCAAGTACCTCGGCGAGCAGCTCGACATCCACGGCGGCGGCGCCGACCTGATCTTCCCCCATCACCCCTGCGAGATCGCCCAGACCGAGCCCTTCACCGGCAAGCGCCCCTTCGTGAAGGTCTGGATGCACGCCGGCCTGGTCTGGCTCGACGGCGAGAAGATGAGCAAGTCCCTCGGCAACCTGGTCTTCGCCCGCGACGCCCTGCGCGAGCACGGGCCCGATACCCTGCGCTGGTACCTGCTCACCCGCAACTACCGCGAGGAGTTCGACTATAAACCCGAGCAGGTCGCCGGGTTCGACGCCCTGGCCAGGCAGCTGCGGCAGGCCGCCGAGGCCCGCGGCGGTTCGGCGACGCCCCTCGACCTCGGCCAGGGCCGCGCCGCCCTCGAGGCGGCTATGGCCGACGACCTCAACACCCCCCTCGCTCTGGCCGCCCTCCAGGCGATGGCCGGCGATACGATCGCCGCGGCCGCAGAGGGGCGCGAGGTTGGGGCCGCCGCCGCCACTGTGCGCGAGCTGGCGACGATGCTGGGCTTCACCCTCGTAGCGTAGCGAAGGAGCGCCGCTTATGCGCCAGAGGCCGTCACCCCCTCTATGGCCGCTGGCCATCGCTCTCGCCCTCGTCCTCCTGGCCGGGTGCGCGCCGCCGTCGCAACCGGCCGAGGAGCCGGGCGGCGCCTTGCGCTGGAGCCTCGAGGGCGTGAGCGATATCACCCGCCTCGACCCGGCCCGCCTGGGCGGCAATCAGGAAAATATCCCGATCTACCTGATCTTCGGCGGGCTCGTGCGCATCAACGACCGCCTGGAGATTGTGGGCGAGGGCGCCGAGCGCTGGACGGTCAGCTCCGACGGCACGATCTACACCTTCACGCTGCGCCCCGACCTCAAGTATGGCGACGGCAGCCCGGCCACGGCCCAGCACTTCGCCGACGCCCTGGCCCGCACGATCGCGCCCGATACCGGCACCGACTTCGCCCTGACCTTCCTCGCCAATGTCGTCGGCGCCCGCGAGGTCCGCGAGGGCCGCGCCACCTCGCTCGCCGGCGTGCAGGCGATCGACGAGCGCACCCTCGCCATCACCCTCGACTCGCCGCGCGGCTACTTCCTCTCGCAGCTGACCTACGGGCTGACCTACGTCGTCCCCCCCGATACGATCGAGCGCGAGGGCGAGGCCTGGCTCGACAAGGCCTTCGGCACCGGCCCGTTCCGCGTCAAGCAGCACGACCCCGGCGCGGGGCTGATCCTCGAGGGCAACCCGCACTACTGGGCGGGCTCGCCCGGGGTCGCCGAGGTGCAGTTCCGCTACTTCCCCGACACCGAGGCGGCCTTCGAGGCCTATCAGGCCGGCGAGGTCGACGTGATGGGCAGCGTGCAGGCGGGCGTGCCCGCCGACCGGCTCGACGAGGCCAGGGGCCTGCCGGGCGTGCAGACGATCAGCGCCCCCGTCCTGCGCTACATCGGCTTCAACAACACCCTGCCGCCCTTCAACAATGTCTATGTGCGCCAGGCCTTCGCCCAGGGTGTTGACAAGGTCGAGCTGGCCACACAGGTCCTCGGCGGCACGGCCGCGCCGGCCGGGCGCATCTTGCCCGCGGGCTTCCCCGGCACCGAGCAGCCGATCGAGGCCCTCGACTTCGACCCGGTCGGGGCCAGGGCAGCCCTGGGCCTGGCCGGCTTCGTCAGCGGCAGCGAGCTGCCCCCCGTGACCCTGACCTACGACAGCGGCGACCGCGACCTCGAGCGGGTGGCCCAGGCTATGCAGCGCGGCTGGCGCGAGACCCTGGGCATCGAGGTCAAGCTCGAGCCGGTGACCCTCGACGAGCTGATCAACAGGCTCAACGCCATGATCGATAGCCCGAGCGACCCGGCCACGGCCATGCAGATGTACATCAGCGTCTGGGGCGCCGACTACCCCGACCCCCAGAACTTTATCTCGCTGCAGCTCCAGAGCCAGTCGCCCTACAACAACGGCCACTGGTCCAGCGAAGCGTTCGACCGCCTGGTCGAGCGGGCCGACCAGCTCAGCGGCACCCAGAGCCAGGGCGAGCGCTTCCAGCTCTACCGCGAGGCCGAGCAGATCGCCGTGGGCGAGGTGGGCTGGCTGCCGCTCTATAGCCCCCAGGTGACCCTGATCATCAGGCCCACCGTGCAGGGCCTCGTGCCCACCTCCACGCCCCAAGGCATCCTCGCCACCGACTGGACGCGCGTGCGCATCGTCGCCGAGTAGGCGAGAAAAAGGTGCGGGGAGGGCTTGGCCCTCCCCGACGCTCTAACGGCAAACAGCCGGGCTGTTTACTAGATCACCTCGACATTTTCCTTGCCGCCGTAGATCGTCCACCAGGGCTTGGCGCCCTTGGCGAGGACCTGGTTGAGGGCGGTGATATTCTTCACGCCGCGGTCCTCGAGCCACTCCTCGAGGGCCTCGGGGCCCTTCTGGCCGAAGACGGGGATGCCGTCCTGCCAGGTGGCGCGGCCGCAGAGCACACCCGAGAAGGGCGTCCCGGCCTCGGCGGCCAGCTCGAGCGTCTCGCGGAAGACCTCGTCGGTGACGCCGGCGCTCAGGTAGATGAAGGGCTTGGTAGAGACGCTCGCGGCCTGCTGGAAGAGCTCCTTGGCCTCCTCGCGGGTCTGGGCCTTCTCGCCGTTATAGACCTTCATGCCCTCGACGAACTTCACGTTGACGGGCACCTCGACCTTGAGCACGTCGACGCCGTACTGGGGCTTCGAGAACTCGGCCATGTAGGCGGTCACATACTTCGGCTTGACCTTGGCGAACTCGAGGCCCTTCTCGTCCAGGGCGTCGTCGTAGCAGATCGGCTCGAGGAAGAAGGGGATGTCGTTGGCCACGCACTCGGCGCCGATGCGCTCGATGAAGGCGTGCTTGATCTCGTTGACCCCCTTGTCGTCGAAGGGGTTGTAGTAGAGCAGGATCTTCACCGCGTCGCCGCCGGCGGCCTTAATGCGGCGCACGCTCCACTCGCCGAGCAGGTCGGGCAGGCGGCCTTTGACGCTGACGTCGTAGCCCGTCTTCTCGTAGGCGAGCAGCACGCCCGTGCCGGGGGCCTTGGCCTCGAGGGCCGGCAGACCGTACTCAGGGTCCATCAGGATGGCCGTCGAGTGCTTGGTGAGCACCTTGGTCACGGCCGTCTTGAAGGCGGTGAGGTCGGCCTCGCTGGCGGCGCCGCCGCGGGCCTTGGCGATCGCCTTCTGGAGCGAGCCGCGCTGGTCCATTGCGGCGGCGGCGATTACCCCATTATCGTCGGCGCAGGCCTGAATCCCGGCGAACTTGCCCTTGGTCATCTGCACTTTGGCCATACGTATGACTCCTTTAGAGTGAGACACGGCGCATTGATTGCTCTGCGGGTGACGCCGCATATTATACTCTATGCAAATCCTCGCCCGACGGCGCAATGCGTTAACGCGCGGGAAATATGGTACAATTAAGCGGCATTCCCACCTTTTGCACAGGGACGACCTGGAGGAACTATGAAGCAGGTTGTGGGCGCGTTCACCTTCGTGCTCGGGCTCGTCCTGGGTCTCATTGGCGGGGCCGCACTGCTGGCCTACGCTTACCAGGCAGCCGGCCTCTACCCACCCGACGACGCCACGATCAAGTTCATCGCCCGCGAGCGGGGCTGGCTCCGCGACGACGTGTAACAAACCAAAGGCGTGAGGTATCGGGCGTAAGCCGTGGGTGTCCGAGCGACCTGCTCGCCTCACGCTCCGCGCCCGGGCCTCACGCCTCACATTTGCACAAGGAGGTGCCGTATGGAACAGCCCTGGCTGTCAAGCTATGAAAAGGGCGTCCCCCGCAGCTTGACCTACCCCAACCAGACCCTGAGCGAGCTGCTCCAGACAGCCGCTCAGAGCTACCCGGACAAGACAGCCACGAGCTTCGTCCTGCGCTACATGCTCGGCGGCCGCTTTACGGTTGGCGGCAAGCTCAGCTACCGGCAACTCAACGAGCAGGTCGACCGGCTCGCGACCGCGCTCTACCAGCTTGGCGTGCGCAAGGGCGAGCGGGTCGCCGTCATGCTGCCCAACTCGCCCCACTACATTATCACCTTCTTTGCGGCGATGCGCCTGGGCGCGATCGTCGTCAACATCAACCCGACCTACACGAGCCGCGAGCTCCAGCACCAACTGGCCGACGCCGGCGCCGAGACGATCGTCCTGCTGAATATCTTCTGGCCCAAGCTGCGCGAGGTACGGGGCGATACGCCGGTCAAGCGCGTGATCGTCGCCCACGTCCACGACACCCTGGGCTTCCCCTCGAGCCTGCTGGTCAAGGCCAGCCAGAAGCGCACCCCCGAGTGGGTCGACGTCCACCCCGAGCAGGATACTTTCTTCTTCGCGCACCTGCTCGAGAAGTACGGCCCCACTCCGCCCAGGGTCAACCTCTCGCCGGACGATACGGCCCTCTTCCAGTACACCGGCGGCACCACCGGCCTGCCCAAGGCCGCAATGCTGACCCATCGCAACCTGATCGCCAACACGCTCATGATCAACGCCTGGCTGGTCAACGGCAAGCCCGGCGGCGAGAAGATGATGGCCGCCATCCCCTTCTTCCACGTCTATGGGATGACGGTCTGTATGATCTACGGCCTCTACATGGGCGCCGAGATCGTGATCGTGCCCAACCCGCGCCCGATCGAGAATGTGATGACGATCATGCAGAAAGAGCGCGCCACCCTCTACCCCGGCGTGCCCGCGATGTACATCGGCATCATCAACCACCCCAAAGTCGCCGAGTATGATCTGCGCAGCGTCAAGGCCTGCATCTCCGGCTCGGCCCCCCTGCCCATGGAGGTCCAGGAGAAGTTCGGCCAGATCACCGGCGGGCGCCTGGTCGAGGGCTTCGGCATGACCGAGTGCAGCCCGGTCACCCACTGCAACCCGGTCTTTGGCACGCGCAAGGCCGGCAGCATCGGCGTGCCCATGCCCGACACCGACGCCAAGATCATCGACCTGGAGAGCGGCGAGACTCTGCCCTTCGACGGCGAGGCCCAGGGCGAGCTGTGTGTGCGCGGCCCCCAGATCATGAAGGGCTACTGGAATCGCCCCGACGAGACCGCCGGCACAATCGACGCCGACGGCTGGCTCCATACCGGCGATATTTGCAAGGTCGACAAGGACGGCTACTTCTTCATCGTCGACCGCAAGAAGGACATGATCATCGCCTCGGGCTACAAGGTCCTGCCCCGCGACGTCGAGGAGGTGCTCTATATGCACCCCAAGGTGATGGAGGCCGTCGTGGCCGGCATCCCCCACCCGACCCGCGGCGACGATACCGTCAAGGCCTATATCGTGCCCAAGCCCGGCGAGACCCCTACGGCCGAGGAGATCAAGGAGTTCTGCAAGCTCCACCTCGCCCAGTATAAGGTCCCCCGCGAGGTCGAGTTCCGCAGCGAGCTGCCCAAGACCATGGTCGGCAAGGTGCTGCGCCGCGTCCTCGTCGACGAAGAGAAGGCCAAGCAGAAAGCCGCCAAGGCCGAGGCCGCCACGGCCTGAGCTTCAACCCGCTTCGATCGTGTGGGGCCGCGGCGCGCCGCGGCCCCTTGCGTTACCTTGGCGGCGGCTGCACCCGCACCACCTGCACCCGTGCGTCGCCGGCGAGCACACTAAGAATGGTGCTCACCACTGAGATCACCAGCCCGCCCCAGAAGGCCGGCCAGAAGCCGTCGATGTGAAAGCTGATCGCCAGCTGGTCGGCCAGGGCCGAGGTTAGCCCCAGCAGCGCGGCGTTGATCACCAGCCCGAACAGCCCCAGAGTCAGGATGACCAGCGGGCAGGACAGCAGGTAGAGCAGCGGGCGCAGCAGTGCGTTGAGCAGGCCGAAGACGACGGCCACCACCCCGATGTGCCAGCCCGGCCCGCTGAAGCGGATCCCAGGCACCAGCCAGACCGCGACAAAGATCGCCAGCGAGCTGATCAACCAGCGCAGCAGCAGCCGCTGCCACGCGGGCCGCTGCGGCTGCACGGTGAACTGCGGGCTCTCCATAGGGCCTCCTCCCCAGGCGCGATTCGCCCCATTCCCCTTCCCATGATACTATACGCCCCGTTCCGCGCGGCTGTTGCCGCGCGCCAGAGGGGCGCCCCCCGGGCGCTGTTGCACCAATGACTAAGGCTCTCTCGCCCGCACTCTTCGAGACCGTCAGGCGCAGCGCCGAGGCCGACGGCAAGGCCGCCTACTTCCGCCTGCACCGTCATCGCTTCGCCGCGATGCTCCAGACGATCGATAGCCCCCCCGGCGCCCAGATCCTCGAGGTCGGGGTCACCCCCGGCCACTTCACCGAGCTGCTCGTCCAGTCGGGCCATAGGGTCTCCGGCGTCGACCTCGACCCCAGCAAGCGCCAGGCCCTCTGGGATCGCCTGGGCGTCGAGGTGCGCCGCGCCAACCTCGAGCGCGAGCCGCTGCCCTTCCCCGATGGGGCCTTCGACTGGGTGGTCTTCTCCGAGGTGATCGAGCACCTGCTCTACTCGCCCCTGCCCGTGCTACGCGAGTTCGCCCGCGTCTTGCGCCCCGGCGGCCGCCTGCTGATCACCACCCCCAACGAGCTCTACTTCAAGAGCCGCCTGCGCACCATCCTGCGGGCCGCCCTCTGGCTGCCCCTCAGCACCCGCGCCGAGTTCCGCCACCAGATGCGCCTCGAGGGCGAGGCCCGCTATACCACTCACGCCCGCACCTACACCATGGGCGAGCTGGGCTGGCTGGTCGAGCAGGCGGGCCTGCGCGTGGTCAAGCGCCGCTACGAGGCCCCCTGGGAGCAAGTTGGCCTCGAGGCCGCCCGCCTGCGCACCCACCCCCTGCGCGTGATCGCCAAGGGCGCCTTTGCCGCCGTCACCGCGGCCATCCCGCCCACCCGCTCGATGCTGCTCGTGGTCGGGCAAAAGTAGCTCCCCGGCTTTGGTATAATATCGAGGCCCGGGCCGCTAGCTCAATGGCAGAGCAATCGGCTCATAACCGACGGGTTCCCGGTTCGAATCCGGGGCGGCCCACCACCACTGTGCTGAGTAGCGAGTGCTGCCCTATGAGTGACGCCGACAACCTTGCGCGCCACTCGGCACTCGCGCCTCAGCACTCGGCCCTTGTGATCGGCGGGGGCCTCGCCGGCCTCACCGCCGCCCTGAGCCTGGCCGAGGCCGGCGCCCGCCCGCTGCTGCTCGAGGCCGCCCCGCGCCTCGGCGGTCGCATCGCCGGCGCCCCCCCGGTGAGCGTCGAGCTCGCCGGCCAGGGCTGGGAGTTCCCGGCCGAGCACGGCATCCACGGCATCTGGGGCCAGTACCGCAACCTGCGCGCGCTCCTCGCTCGCCTCGGCCTGCTCGAGAGCCTGGTCGAGGCCCGCCGCGAAGACTGGCTCCACGGCGAGGGCGGGCGCGTGCGCCGCGCCGAGGCCGGCAGCGCCGTGCGCCGCGGCCCCTTCCCCGCGCCCTTTCACTACCTGGCCCTGCTTGTACGGCCGCGCTTCCTGGCTATGCTCACCCCGGCCGACCTGATCGGCCTGCCTCGCGTGGTCGGCAGCCTCTTCCTGGCCCTGGCCTACGACCCCCTCTGCGAGGAGACGCCCCTGGGCGAGCGCAGTGTCGCCGGCCTGCTCGAGGGGTGGCCGCCGCGGCTGCGGGCCTTCCTCGCCGCCCTGATGCGCAGCGGCCTGGCCGCCCACCCCGAGGACGTGCCCCTCGCGGGCTTCCTCGCCTTCCTGCGCTTCTACACCCTGCTGCGGCGCGACGCCTGGGCCTTCGCCTACCTGCCCGACGACGCCGACACGGCCCTGGTGGCGCCTCTCGCCGCGGCCCTGGGGGCGGCCGGCGGGGCCATCCAGACCTGCGCCGTGGCCACCGGCCTCGAGCGCACGGCCGACGGCTGGCGCGTCCGCTGGCGCCGCCCGGGCGGCCAGCACGAGCAGTCCGCCGAGGCGCCCCAGCTCATCCTGGCCCTCGACGCGCCGGGCGCCAGGGCCCTGCTCGAGGCCAGCCCGGACACCCGCGCCCAGGCCGGGGCTCTGTTCTGGCCCCGCGGGCTCGCCACGGGCATTGTGCGGCTCTGGTTCAGCCGCGCCCCCGCGGGCGGCGCCGAGTCGGGCATCTGCAGCGGCGACCTGACCATCGACAATTTCTTCTGGCTGCACCGCTTCCAGCGCGGGGCGGCGGCCTGGCACGCGGCCACCGGCGGCGCTGTGGTCGAGGCCCATATCTACGGGCCGCCCACGATCCTGGCCCTGCCCGACGCGGCCCTGCTCGCCCGCGCCGCCGCCGACATGCAGCGGGCCTACCCCGAGCTGCGCGGCGCCCTGATCGGCCAGAGCCTCCAGCGCAACGCGCCCACCCACACCCGCTTCGGGGTGGGGGCGGGGCCGGGCCACCTCGGCGTCACCAGCCCCTGGCCCAACCTTCACTGCTGCGGCGACTGGGTCGCCTACCCTCACCCCGCCCTCTTCCTCGAGCGGGCCTGCGTCACCGGCCTCGCCGCCTCGAATGAGGCCCTGGCCGCCCTCGGCGGCTCGCCCCAGCCCATCCTACCCCCCCTGCCGCCCGAGCCGCCCGCGCGGGTCATCGAGGGCTGGCTGCGGGCTGTCCGACGCCGTGTCAGCCGGGGGCGCGGCCAATGAGCCGCCCCGCCATCTCGGCCGTCATCCCCACCTGGAACGGCCTGCGCTACCTGCCGGCCTGCCTCAGCGCCCTGCGCGCCCAGCTTGGGCCGGGCGACGAGATCGTGCTGGTCGACAACGCCTCGCGCGACCGCGCGGGCGACTGGGCCCGCCGTCACGCCCCCGACGTGCGCGTGCTCGCCCTGCCCGAGAACCTGGGCTTCGCCGGGGGCACCGCCGCGGGCATCGCCGCCGCCCGCGGCGAGCTGCTGCTGCTGATCAACGACGACGCCATGGCCGAGCCCGGCTGCGTCGCGTCGCTCTGGGCGGCCCTGCGGGATGCGCCGCAGGCTGGGGCGGCCGCCGGCGCCCTCACCTTCAGCCGGCGGCCCACTACGGTCGCCTCGGCGGGCATCGTCTTCCAGCGCGACGGCATCGCCACCGACCTGCACCTCGGCCTGCCCGTCGAACAGCTGCCGCCCCGCCCTACGCCGATCTTCGGGGCGAGCGGCGGGCTGGCGCTGCTGCGTCGCGCGCTGATCGCCGACGTCGGCAGCTTCGAGCCGGCCTTCTTCAACTATCTCGAGGACGCCGACCTGGCCTGGCGCGCGCGCCTACGCGGCTGGGGCAGCCTGCTGGCCCCCGCGGCGCGAGCCCGTCACGTCTACTCGGCCACCGCCGGACAGGGCAGCCCCTTCAAGCAGCGCCTCCTCGGCCGCAATCGGCTCAGAGTGATCGTGCGCTGCCTGCCGGGGCCGCTCCTTCGTGAATGTTTTATGTCAATCTTAGCCTACGATCTGCTGGCCGTCGGGTACGGCGTACTGCGCGGTCAGCTGGCGATTGTGGCCGGGCGGCTCGCGGCCATGGGCGAGCTGCCCGCCCTGCTGGCGCAGCGCCGCGCCATCCAGGCCCGTCGCACCGCCAGTATCGGCGAGCTGGCGAGCTGGGTCTCCCCCGCCCCGCCCCCCTGGGCGACCCTCGCCACCCAGCGCCGCCTCGCGGCCCTAACTGCATAGGCAAGGTTCGCGATAGAACAAAGCCCCCGCTCCAGTCTGGAGCGGGGGCTTTGCCAGGTCCGTCGGGGCAACCTTAGTTCTTGCGCGGGTCCTCCGGAGGGAGATCGCGCAGGCGCCGCTTGAACACATTCAGGTAGCGGGCCAAGAGCGAGGGGCGGGCGGGCTCGCCGCCGGCCTCAATGGCCGCCTGGACGAGGCGATTGTGCTCGATCTCTACCTGGATGTCGTGCCGGTGGAGCTCGGCAACCTCAAGACCTTGGAGAGCGTTGTGCATAAATGTTACTCCTGCGTCATTGCAACGGCGGGCGCATCGTCGCGGGCCGCCGTGAAGGCTGACTCAGTGTAGCACGGGCCCACGTGCGCACCAGGAGCGACTCCACAACGCCAGGGGCGGCTTCCTTCACCATCGCGGATCGGTCGTGGTACCAACCTTGCTCAGTCGATAGTCCCTTGTACGGGCGCGGGGGGCGATGGTACAATCATGGTCAGCCCGCAGCACAGGCGCTGCCGGCGACCGTAGCACTGGCGCAGCTCGCTGCGCCTGACCAGGAGACCACCATTAACGAGCCTCGCACTCAGGACGGGAAGCGGCTGCACGAGACAGCGGCGCCCCGCACCCGCGCCCTCCTCGTGGGCGCGGAGGTCGACAGCCATAAGAGCCCGTGGAGCGCCAAGGACTCGCTGAGCGAGCTGGCCCTGCTGGCCGACACGGCCGGCCTCGAGGTCGTGGGCAGCCTCTACCAGCGCCTCGACCAGCCCTCCCCGAAGTTCTTTATTGGCCCCGGCAAAGTCAAAGAGGTCGCGGCCCTGCGCGAGCAGACGGCCGCCGGCCTGATTATCTTCGACGACGAGCTGAGCCCCAGCCAGACCCGCAACCTCGAGGAGGAGCTACAGGTCGGCGTGCTCGACCGCACCGCCCTCATTCTCGACATCTTCGCCCAGCACGCGCGCACCCACGAGGGTCGCCTGCAGGTCGAGCTGGCCCAGTATCACTACCTGCTGCCGCGCCTGCGCCGGCAGTGGACCCACCTCGAGCGCCAGGCCGGCACGGGCGGCGGCACCTCGGCGGGCGGCGTGGTCGGCCTGCGCGGGCCCGGCGAGACCCAGCTCGAGATCGACCGGCGTCTGATCGACCGGCGCATCGCCCTGCTCAAAGAGCAGCTCGCCGACGTACACCGCCACCGCGAGCTGTACCGCAAGCGTCGCCGCCAGAGCGGCATGCCCGTCGTAGCCCTGGTGGGCTACACTAACGCGGGCAAGAGCACGCTGCTCAACGCGCTCTCGGGCGCCGACGTCTACGCCGCCAACCAGCTCTTCGCCACCCTCGACCCGACCACCCGCCAGGTCAACCTGCCCGGCGGCCAGGCCATCCTGCTCACCGACACGGTCGGCTTCATCCAGAAGCTGCCCACCCAGCTCGTGGCCGCCTTCCGCGCCACCCTGGAGGAGATCAACGAGGCCGACCTGCTGCTGCACGTGGTCGACCTGACCCACGCCAACGCCCAGGAGCACGCCCAGACCGTCGAGAGCACGCTCAGCGAGCTCGGCGTCGCCAAGCGCCCCACCCTCACCGTGCTCAACAAGGTCGACCTGATGGAGGGCATGGGCCCCGAGGCGGTCGGCGGCCTGGTGAGCGAGATGGGCCTGCCGGGCGACTTCGTCGCCGTCTCGGCCCAGCAGGGCTGGGGTCTCGAGGCCTTGCGCGCCCGCATCGAGCAGGCCCTGGCCGAGGCCATGGTCAGCATCGAAGCGCTCATCCCCTACCAGCGCAACGACCTGGTCTCTCTCTGGCATAAGCGCGGTGTGGTCGAGCAGGAGGAGTACGCCAACGACGGCACCCACATCCACGGCCGTCTTCCCCGTGAGCTAGCCTCGCAGTTCGCGCCGTTTCAGAACGGGAAGCATTAGTGGCTCACCACACGTAACCCTTCTATGCGCCGCTATCTCTCGCTCTTCGGCCTGTTCGCGCGGAATAGCTTGCAGCTCGCCCTCGAATATCGGGCCGACTTCGTAGTCTCGCTCTTTCAGAGCAGCTTCTGGCTCGTATGGGGCATCATCGGCACCCTGGTCTTCTTCCGCTTCACGGGGACCCTGGGCGGCTGGACGCTGCCCCAGGCCCTGCTGGTGGTAGGCCTCTTCCGCATCTTCGAGGGGGTGATCGACGGGGTGATGCGCCCGAACATCACCCGCATCGTCGAGTACATCCAGAAGGGCACCCTCGACTTCATCCTGCTGAAGCCGATCGATAGCCAGTTCATGGCCTCGCTGCGGCAGCTCAACCTGATGACCGTGCCCGACTTCCTGGTCGGCTTCGCCCTGATCGTCTACGGCCTCTGGCTGCAGCGGCTGATGCCCACGGCCCAGGGTGTGCTGTCGTTCATCCTGCTGATGGTCTGCGCAATCATCATGGCCTACAGCCTCTGGATGCTGCTGACCACCCTGGCCTTCTGGCTGGTGCGCATCGAGAACATCTCCGAGCTGCTCACCGCCCTCTACGAGACGGGCCGCTTCCCCGTGAGCGCCTTCGGCGGCGGGCTGCGCATCGTACTGACCTTCATCGTGCCGATCGCCTTCATGACCACCTTCCCGGCGGCGGCCCTGATCGGCAACCTCGAGCCGATCTACCTCGCCATCGCCCCCGTGATGGCGGCCGCCCTGCTCTTCGCCTCGCGCTCATTCTGGCGCTTCGCCCTGCGCTCATACACCTCGGCCAGCAGCTAAAGCCTTGGAGGGGCGATGCCCCTCCAGCTCCCCCAAGAATCACCGCCGGAGGCGAGCAGCCAGCTAGTACAGTGTCCGAGCAAAGCCGACGGGTAGCCACCTCCCGTAAGGGCGCACCCAGCCTCCTGTAAGGGCGCACCCA